>DASXQE010000001.1:0-32399 GCA_036493155.1 Candidatus Limnocylindrales bacterium
GTCTCGGTCTGCCACCACGTGTCGACGACCGGCGCCGTCCCGCCGCCGATGTGCTCGCGGTACCAGAGCCAGGCCTCGGGGTTGATCGGCTCGCCGACCGACCCGAGCACGCGCAGGGACGACAGGTCATGGCGAGCCGGATGCTCGGCGCCCTGCTTCATGAACGCCCGGATCGCCGTCGGGGCGCAGTACAGGATCGAGACCTTGTAGTCCTCGATGATCTGCCACCAGCGGTCCCAGCCCGGCGTGTCGGGCGAGCCCTCGTACAGGATCCCGGTCGTCGCATTGGCGAGCGGCCCGTAGACGATGTAGCTGTGGCCGGTGACCCAGCCGATGTCGGCGGCGCACCAGTACACGTCGTCCGGCTTGAGGTCGAAGATCATCTTGTGGGTGTACGAGGTCCCCACGAGGTAGCCCGCGGTCGAATGGGTGATGCCCTTGGGCTTGGCGGTCGAGCCCGAGGTGTAGAGCAGGTAGAGCATGTGCTCGCTGTCGAGGGCGACCGGCGGGCAGTCCTCCGACTGCCGATCCACGAGGTCGTGCCACCACAGGTCCCGGCCCTCGACGACGGTCGTGTCCGGCGCCGCATCGCCGAGGCGCCTGACCATCAGGACATGCTCGATCGTCGGGCTGGCCGCGACGGCATCGTCGACGGCGGCCTTCAGCGGCATGGCCTTGCCCCGCCGGTAGCTGCCGTCGGCGGTGATGACGAGCTTGGCCTCGG
The DNA here is from genome assembly GCA_036493155.1 of Candidatus Limnocylindrales bacterium. Classification (GTDB taxonomy): domain Bacteria; phylum Chloroflexota; class Limnocylindria; order Limnocylindrales; family CSP1-4; genus UBA5189. The sequence goes on from DASXQE010000001.1 coordinate 725, forward strand.
CGTCGTTGATGCGGCCGCTCAGCGCCTCGGCCGAGAATCCGGCGAACACGACGGTGTGGGGCGCGCCGATCCGGGCGCAGGCCAGCATCGCGACCGGCAGCTCCGGGATCATCGGCATGTAGATCGCGACCCGGTCGCCGGTCCCGATGCCCAGCTCGAGCAGGGCGTTGGCGGCCTTCGAGACCTCGCGCTGCAGATCGGCATAGGTGATGGTCCGGGTGTCACCGGGCTCGCCGATCCAGTGGTACGCGACCTTGTCACCGAGGCCGTTGGCGACGTGGCGGTCGACGCAGTTCTCGCTGATGTTCAGCTTGCCGCCGAGGAACCATTTCGCGAACGGCAGGTCCCACTCGAGCGTCTTCGTGAAGGGCTCGTTCCAGGTCACGGTCTCACGGGCGATCCGCTCCCAGAAGGCGACGGGGTCGCGCTCGGCCTCCTCGTAGATCCCGGGCTGGGCGTTGGCCTGGGCGGCGAACGCCGGCGACGGCGGGAACGTCCGCTCCTCGAGCAGGAGGTTCTCGATCTCGGCGGGCTGGTCCCCGGCGCCCGGCCGGGCCTCGGTATCGGTCATGCGAGCGCTCCTTCGATGGGCGGCCTAGCCGCCGGTGAGGTCCACGTCCGAGGTCGAAACGGCGGTGGGATCGACGTCGGGCGTCGAGCCGTCGAGGTCGGCTGGGCCGGCCTCCAGCTCCGGGGCGAGGGGTCCGTTGCCGACCTCGCGCGTCAGGACGACGCGTTGCGGTCGCGGGATCTCGATGCCGTTGGTGTGGAATGCAGCAAGCAGCAGCTTCCGCAGCTCGCCCGCCGCGGCCCACTGGTCCTGGGCCCGGACGGTGCCCAGGATCTTGAGTGTCACGCCGTACTCGCCGAGGGCGGCGACGCGATCGACGCGGGGCGCCTCGAGGACCCGGCGCTTCCACTGCGGATCGGCCGCCATGGCCTTGCCGACGCCGTCGACGACGGCCGTGGCCTTGTCGATGTCCGTGCCGTACGCGACCGTGACGTCCTGGTTGATGCGGGCCCAGACGCGGGTCAGGTTGCTCGCGACCGCGATCTCGCCGTTCGGCACGGTGTGCACCACGCCGTCCAGGTCGCGCAAGGTCGTGCGGCGCAGGCTGAAGTCCTCGACGGTTCCGGACACGCCGGCGACCCGGATGACGTCACCCTTGCTGAACTGGTTCTCGACCAGGATCAGGGCGCCGTTGAGGTAGTCCTTGACCAGGTGCTGGGCGCCGAAGCCCACCGCGATCCCGACGATGCCGAGCCCGGCGATGGCCGGCCCGATGTCCAGCCCGATGGCCCGCAGGACCATCAGGCCCGCAATGACCACGATGAAGAACCGCAGCACGTGGCCGCCCAGCTGGTCGAGCGTGTCCATGCGCTTCTTGATCTCGACCGCCGAGAGCTCCTGGGCGGTGCCCTCCGTCGCCTCGCGATCGAGCAGCGTCTTGACGATCCCGTGGACGAACAGCCGCGATGCCCGGAGGGCGAGCACCGCGACGACGACGACGACGAGGATCGGCAGGACGGGATCCTGCAGGTACGGGAGGATCCGCGACCACGGCGCCGCGGTCAGATCCGGCATGCCGCGAGCGTAGCGAGATCAGCCGCCGCTCGCGGCGGCTGCCTCAGTCGGGGACGGCGCCGGCTCCGGTGGAGATGTGCTCGCCGGCCGCCATGCCCGTCGCCACGGTGTGGCTGTGCTGGGCGTGGGCCCGCTCCTCGAGCGCGGCGTCCAGCGAGTCGCCGAAGATCGTCGCGACCTTGTCGACGATGTCCTCGCGGGCGTGGGCCTCGCACAGGAACCACGGCTCGCGGGAGTCCGGCTCGGGCATCGCGCCGCGGGCGTGCATCCCGATGGCGACGGCGTCGTAGAGGTCGTGGTCGGACGTCGCCCAATCGCGGTACTCGGTCGGGGCTTCCTCGCGGAACATGATCCCGAACATCGTCGGGTGGCCGGTGAAGACGTACGGCAGGCCCTTGCCGTTGAGGACCTCGCGGAGCTCGCCCTGGATCGCCGTGCCGACGCTCTTGATCGTGTCGAGGGCGGGCGTGTCGCGGAGGATCTTCAGCGTCGCCACGGCGGCGCTCGCGGCGACGCGGTTGCCGGCGTACGTGCCGCCATGGCTGACCTTGTCCGGCAGCACCGACATGACCTCGTCCGTGCCGGCGAAGCATGCTGCGGGGTAGCCGTTGCCGATGGCCTTGGCGTAGGTCGCCAGGTCGGGTGTGATGCCGAAGTACTCGGCGGCCCCGCCGCGCGCGATCCGGAACCCGGTCTTGACCTCGTCGAAGATCAGCAGGGCGCCGAACTCCTTCGTCAGCGCCCGGACCTGCTGGTGGAAGCCCTCCTGCGGCAGGATCGCCTGGGCATTGCCCATGATCGGCTCGACGATGACGGCGGCGATGTCGTCGCCCTCGCGCTCGAAGATGCGGCGCAGGACGGAGATCTCGTTGTAGCGCGCCGGGATGACCGTCCTGGCGACCGCCTCCGGGATGCCCCGGCCCCAGGCCAGCCCGACGGGGTTGTCCTCCGACCCCAGCTCCGACATGTCGTTGGGCGTGACCGAGATCAGGGCGTAGTCGTGGACGCCGTGGTACTGGCCCTCGAACTTGATGATCTTGGTCTTGCCGGTGTAGGCCCGGGCGACGCGCATCGCGTGCATCGTCGCCTCGGTGCCCGAGACGGTCATCCGGGCCTTGCCGACCCAGCCGGTCATCTGCTTGATGAGCTCCATCGCCTCGAGCTCGTCCTCGGAGGTCAGCGAGAAGCTCACGCCCTTCCGCATCCGCTCGTTGACGTAGTCATCCACTCGGGCGTCGCCGTGGCCGAGGATCACCGGGCCATAGCCCATCCGCAGGTCGATGTACTCGTTGCCGTCCAGGTCCCAGACCATCCCGCCCTGACCGCGATCGACGTAGATCGTGTCGTCGCCCCAGGCCCGGAAGTTCGAGTCCGTGCCGCCGGGCATGGTCTTCAGGGCCCGCCGGTAGAGCTCCTGCTGATGGGCACGGCGAAGTTGCGGGGCGGGCCGGTCGGCGGCCATGGAAACCTCCCTCAGGGATGCGGTCGAGTGCCGGCATCGTGCCACAGCGCCCCTCGGAGCGTCAAAGGCGCTCCCGCGAGATTCGCGCGGAGTGCCCGCCTACCGTGCGAATCGCGTGCTCACGCGGCACCCACGGTGCGGATCGGGCGCGCGCCGGTGTCGGGCGTCGGGCACCGCCGGCTCCGCGGATGGCCTCAGTCGGCGGCGCCCAGCCAGCTGGGAAGCTCGGCGGCCAGGATCGCCAGCGGCAGCGAGCCGTGGCCCAGGACCTGGTCGTGGAAGGCCTTGAGGTCGAAGTCGGGTCCCAGCTTGGCCGTCAGCTCGCGGCGGAGCCGCTCGATCTCGCGCTGGCCGATCTTGTACGACAGCGCCTGGCCGGGGTTCGCGATGTAGCGGTCCGTCTCGATGACCGCGTCGGTGTCCGAGAGCCCGATGTCCAGCAGCTGGTCGATCGACTGCTGGCGGGTCCAGTGGAGCGCATGGAGGCCGGTGTCGACGACGAGGCGGGCCGCCCGCCAAGCCTGGGCGTCGAGCATCCCGAAGCGCTCGGCTTCGGTCAGGTACAGGCCCATCTCGTCGGCGAGGCGCTCGGCGTAGAGGCCCCAGCCCTCGACGAACGCTCCGGCCGCGAACCGGGCGGCGAAGCGCCGGAACTTGTTCAGGGCCATGTTCTCGGTGTCGAGGGCCAGCTGGAAGTGGTGGCCCGGCACGGCCTCGTGGAAGGTCGTGGCGGCGAGCTTCGAGTACACCCGCGACTCGACGTCGTAGGTGTTGACGTAGTACGTCCCCGGCCGGCTCGAATCGGCCGACGGCGGGAAGTAGTACGCGAACGGGGCGTCGGCTTCCTTGAACTCCTCGACGGGCAGGACCCGGCAGGTGGCCCGCGGCAGCCGGCCGAACATCGTCGAGGCCTTGGACATCGCCCGGTCGATCTCGCGCGTCGCCCGATCCACGATCGCCTGGCGCGACGGCGGGATGTTCGACGGCATCGCGGCGAGGTGGGCGCGGTAGCGCTTGGTGTCCTTGCCGAAGCCGCCCTTCATCGTGATGACCTGGCGCTCCGCCTCGATCTCCTCGAGCTCGGCGACACCGCTGCGATGGACCTCGCCCGGGTCGAGGTCGAGGGTCGTCCAGAAGCGCATCAGGTTGCGATAGATGGCCTCGCCGTTGGGCGCCGACCAGATGCCGGGCTCGGTCCGGGTCTTCTCGAAGTACGAGCCCTTCAGGGCCTCGAGGAAGGCCGCGTCGGCCGGGTAGACCTCGTCCCGGACGATCGCCCGGATCGCCTCCCGATCGTCGTCTTCGGCCACGCGCGCCATCGACGGCACGATCGCCTGGTCGATCGGGATCGCGAGCATCCGCTCCAGCTGGGCGATCGTCCGCTCGGCCACGATCCGCGGCGCCGTGAGGCCCATCGCCTCGGCCTCGCGCAGCAGCTCCGCGTTGGCCGTCATGTAGGCCTGGTAGGCGTGCAGCCGGGCGACGAAGTTGTCGTAGTCCTCGGGCGTATCGGCGCCCTGGAACTGGGTCAGCTGCGGCAGCAGCGTCTGCGGGCCGCCCATCTGGTCGACGACGGCCAGGACATCGAGGCGGAGGTCGTCCTGCTCGATCGACAGATCACCCAGGATCCGGAAGACGTCGCGGGTGATCCGGTCCTCCGCCGAGAGGCCCTCGTCGGGGATCGCATCGGCCGTCGTGACGAGGTCCTGGGCCAGCTCGCGGCCCTTGCGCCGCCCGTCGGGCGAGGGGTCGGGCAGGAGGTCGTCGTAGCGCTTGTCGCCGTTGACCGTCGCGCTGATCGGGCTGATCTCGAGGTAGCGCTCCCAGAACGCGTCGGCCAGGCGGTCGACGTCGGACGAGGGTCCGTCCTCGGCGGGCGCGGACGACTGAGCGATGGTCACGGCGATGGGCCTCCCGGTGTGGCGGAGGTCCCGAGCGCTCGGCCGGCTCCGCGGGTGTGGTGGGCTAGGTTACCCCGGCGCCTCGGGACGGTCGAACAGGTTGAGCTGCTCGCCGCGGCGCGCGACGGCCGGGTCGAGGCCGAGGTAGGGCTCCAGCTCGGCGAGGTCGGGCTGCGGCCGGGCCAGCCAGGCTCGCAGCTGGGGCCACAGGATGACGTGCCAGTTGGACGATTCCATCGCGCCCCGCAGCACCGGCGACGTCTCGAGCTTGTGGCGGGCCAGCTCGGCGCGCTCGGGGGCGATCGCCAGGATTCGGACGAGCCCCTCCGTCGCCGGGATCCGGGCGTGGCGCCGCAGCAGCAGGTCGCCGAGCATCGCGGTCCATTCGACCTCGAACGCGATCGCGAGCTTGTTCTTGAGATACCAGATGCAGTCGACGGCCTCGATGTCCTCGGGCGGGCCGGACGAGATCGCGGGCAGCCACGGGTCTCGCTCGCGCCGATCGAGGTAGTCCGCCAGGGTCCCCTCCCCGATCCGGCGGGTCTGCTCCCGGCGGCCGAGCCAGACGTTCAGGCCCAGCCGGTGACCGCCGTTCGCCAGCACCGCCAGCAGCTCGGTGTGCTCGGCCGTGCGTGCCCGCAGGTCCTCCGAGGTCCGCAGCCGGTCGGGTGTCGAGGCGGCGCTGCGGTAGCTCGCGAGGCAGGCCCGCACGAGCGTCTCGTCGGGCAGGTCGTGGCCGGCGAACAGGGCGGCAATGCGCTCGAAGAACGCCGACTCCCCGAGTGGCCCGGCGGTCGACAGCAGGCTGTAGGTGGCCCACTCGACCCGATCGGCCAGGGGCACGGCGGCCGACTGGCGATCCAGGCGGTCGCCCAGCCACCAGCGGCCCGGCTCGATCTCTTCGAGTCGCCGCTGGCCGGGCCGGGTGAGCTCGTCGCGAACGAGCGCGAGGACGCGCTCGACCGGGTCCGACGTCAGGTCGAGGGAGCGGGCGGCGTCGCCGATGGCCGCCCGGGCGGTCCGTATCTCGCGGGCGCGATCCTCGGCGGTCCGCACCGGGTGGCCGGCATCCCGGATCCCGCCGGTTTCGCGAATCCCACCCGTTTCGCGGGGGTGGCCGGTTTCGGGCGGGTCGTTCGGGCGATCGCCGGCGGGCGGTGTCACGGGAGCCTCGCCGGCCGGCAGGCGGCTTTCGGTGGCGACGAGGCGCCGCAGCTGGCCGGCCCGGTCCAGCCCGACGAGGACCTCGCCCAGCAGTCGCTCGTAGCGAGCCGGCTCGCCCCGGGCCTTGAGGACCTCCACGGCCGTGTCCTCGATCGAGTGCGCCGCCTCGCGGGCGGAGAAGGGCCGGGCGTCGATGCGCTCGGGCGGCGCGAAGAGCCCCGGTCCGGGCACGAGATCGGGGTCGCCCCGGCCGCCGTCGCCCGGCTCGAGCGCCTGGTTGCCCCGGCTGCGCGCCGGCGGCGGCAGGATCCCGCCGGGCGGCACGAGCTCGACGATCCCGCCGACGTCCTCATCCGCCTCGGCCAGGCGGGCCTCGGTCAGGCGGTAGCCGGCTGCGACGCCACCGAGCGCAGCGGCGACCAGCGCCTCCGGTCCGCCGGCTTCGAGGATCAGGATCACGCGACCATCCCGGGCCATGTGCGGTGCGACCGCCTCGAGCGAGCGGCGCAGCGTCGCGGCCTGCCACGACCAGGGCGCCCGGATGGCGGGCCCCAGCAGCGGCTCGAGCGGGAGCAGCGACGCCGCCTCGCGCCCGAGCGCCCAGCACGTGCCGTGGTACGCGGCCGCGAGGCGCTCCTGGCTGAACCGGCTCGGCGGCTGCCCGAGGACAAGCCGGATCCGTGGGCGGGCCGGCACGTTGCTGCCGGGCTCCCGCCACGGCTCGCGCGCCTCCGCGGCGAGGGTCTCGAGGGCCATCGGCGTGGCGATCCGCAGGACGGCGGTCGCGGGTCCCTCGGCGAGCGTCCGGAGATCCGAGCCAAGCCGCGCCTCCAGCGGGCCGAGCGCGTTGCTCTCCAGCCGCTGGACGAACGAACGGACGGTCCGAAAGCCCTCCTCGAACGCGACCCAGGGATTCCGCTCCCGGAACGGGTCGGGCTGCGGGGTCTTGATGACACCGCCGGCGATCTTGAGGGCCGGGATCCGGCCGGGTCCCGCACCGAGCCGGCTCGCCGGCAGCACGGCGTGCAGGAAGGCGAGACGGAGGGCGCTCTCCACGGGCGCGGCTCGGAGGTCGCTCTCGATCCGATCGAGGATGGCCAGCAGGCCGACGAGCTGGCGGTCGGTGTGCAGCCCCAGGATCGACTTGACGAGGGCCTCGCCTCCCTCCGGCACGGGGAACCGCTCCCGCAGTCGCCGCCGCGCCACCGCCGCCCCGACCTCGCGACGCGCCCGCCGCAGGTCGTGCTCGTCGGGATCCGCGGATCGCAGCTCGCCGCCGCCCTGCTGGTCCCGGCACACCGTGCAGCGGTAGTGCTTCCGCGTCGGCGCCTCGGGCTCGGCCGACCACGTCAGCTCCTCGATCGTCGAGTTCCGCCCGCAGGTCACGCAGGTCGTCGCGTAGAGCTCCGCGATCGAGAGCTTCAGGCTCGACTCGCCCCGCGGCGACGCCGCCAACCCGCCGAAGGCCGCGTCGAGGTGGCGCAGGTCGGGTGGCCGCAGCACGACCTCGGCGAGCAGCCTCGTCAACGGGCTCGTCTCGAGGCTGAAGGCCTTGCGCTGTCGATCGATGGCGACTCGGGCGGTCCAGGCGCCGCGGCCATGGAGGTCGGCCACGATGTCGCCCGGTGTCGAGCTGGCCTCCAGCCGGGCCGCCACGAGCCCGGGCGGCGGCGGCGGCGCGAGGCGCTCGTAGGCAGGGAGGGTGAACCCCGGCTCGGCCTGAGACAGAAGCAGCCGCCCCGCCATCGGCCGGATTGTGTCAGGTCGGCGGCGCGATTCCGGAGCGCACTCGCCTGAGCGCCGCGTGCCCCTCTCACGAGAGCGCCGGCGGCGGCGCGATTCCGGAGCGCGCTCGCCTGAGCGCCGAGTGGCCCTCTCGCGTGAGCGCCGCCGGCGGCGCAGACGGCGGTCGCCTGAGCGCCGCGGGCGGTGGTTGCCTGAGCGCCGCGGGCGGTGGTCGCCTGAGCGCCGCGTGCGGCGCTGGCGGCGCGGTGGCTCCTCGGATGCGCGGCAAGACATCGGCCCACACAGCCCCGTGTGGCTGGTAGTCACGTTACCGGCCATCTCGACCGCTGCCAGCCACGATCCGTGCCTGGTAGCCACGAAGCCGCGCGTAATCCCCGGAACTGCGACGCGCGGGCGGCCGCCCGCACCGATGTCGTGACGGGTAGACACCAGATCACGCAGCACGCCGCCGCTGGGCGTCCTTCGAGCCAGGAATCTTGACTACCGCGCACGAGACAGCCCGACCACGAGGCTAGTGCGCTGTAGCGCGCCTCAAGACGTGACTACCACGCACGCGACCGCCTCGAAAGCCCGATGTCGCGCCCCTGCTGGCACCAAATTGTGAGTACCAGGCACGCGACAGCGTGAAGAGGATCATCGCGTGCCACGGTGCGGCAATTCGTGACTACCGCGCATGACGCCGGCCGAAGCGCGACGTCGAGGCCGAAGCCGAAGCCACCCGAGGCGCAGCGGCCGAAGCCGAAGCCGCCCGAGTGCAGCGGCCGAAGCCGAAGCCGCAGCCCAGCCCGCCGCGCCCCGGCTCAGGCTGCGGCTCAGGCCGCGGCGCGCGCGGTCGAGGCCGCCGCGGCGCAGGCCCCGGCTCAGGCCGCGGCGCGCGCGGCGAGGGCCGCCGCGGCGGAGGCCGCCGCGACGGGCTGCCTAGTTTTCCTCGAGGTCGTCGCTCTCCTCGACGAAGGCCTCCTCGGTCGTGTCCTCCGGCGGGATGACCCGATCGATGTCCTCGATGCCCTCGTCCTCGAGGTCCTCCTCGAGGTCCTCCTCGAGCTCCTCGTCCTCGCGCAGGAGCGTGCCCTTGGTGTAGGGCCGCAGGTCGGTCGACTTCGCGGCGGTCGGGAAGCTGACCTTGCCGTAGTTCCGGGGGTCCTGGAAGACCTCGCGGATGATGATCCGGACGTCCTGGGCGCCGAGGGAGGTCACGCCGGCGAGGTATTTGTTGCCGTCGGCCATGAGCTTGAGGAGCCGGGCTGCGACGCGGGGCTCGACGACACCGATCGTGATGCCGTTGCTCGACGCCATGAGGCGGCTGCCCTGGGGCTCGAGATCGACCGTGTCGCCGGGGTTGACCTGGGCGAGCTTCTTGGCGTCAGGCAGGTCGAGCAGGTGGGCGAATCCGGTCTTGCCGGTCTCCTCAACGAAGATCCGGACGGGGGCCTTCGAGCCGTCCTGCGCCCGGACCGTCTTCTCGCCGGCCGCGACGAGGAGCGTCCGGAGGCGATCGATGTTGCGCTCCGCGATGCGGTTCGTCGGATCGAGGGCGAGGGCCGCCTGGTAGTGCTCGCGGGCCGATCCGAGCTCGCCCTGCTCCCAGAGGGCCTTCGCGAGCCGGTTCTCGGCCTCGGCGTCAGGACCGAGCTCGATGAGCCGGCGGTTCGTCTCGGCGGCCTCGGTCCACTGGCCGGCGGCGGCGCTCGCGATCGCCTGCTCGGCCAGCTGCCGCTTCAGGCGGGTTGTCGCGGCTGGACTCGAGGGGCTCTCGAGGTCGTTGAAGGTCACAGCGTGCGGGTCCTTTCGGGCGGGGTTCGGGCGCGGGGGATCGGCGCGGGCTCGCGTCGTCGGGCGGCCGGACAGGCCAAGTGTAGGGCCGAGGGTTTGTAGCACCGGCTCGCGCGTACGGTCAAACGCTCCGCGGGGCGGGCGTGAGCGCGGCCGTGGGCGCGGACGTGGGCGCGGACGTGGGCGCGGGGCATGCAGCGCGGACGTGGGCGCGCGAGACCCGCGCACGGGCATCGCGAGCCGGGCGGTCACGAAGAGCGGAGGCCGACGCTCCAGACGATCACCACCAGGCCGAGGGCGACGAGCAGCAGCGTCTCCCAGATCCGGCGCGGGTCTCGCCGGCGGGCCGGGGCGCCGCCGCTGCCGTGGATGGCCTCCCACAGGAAGAAGACGAGGACGAGCAGCGCCGGCCCGAGGATTCCGGGGATCGCCAGCGTCCGCAGGAACGCGGCGGCGATGGCGACGATCGCGGCCGCCGTGCTCGCCGCCCAGCCGACGTCGCGGATGCTGGTGGATCGCAGGGCGGCGACGCGATAGGCCAGCAGGAAGGCGATCAGGCCATCGGCCGCGGCCAGCCCGAACACGAGCGATGGCGATGGCGGCGCCACGGGCCCGCCGTTCACGACGGCGGCGGGATCCGGCAGCGCCCCGGGCACGAGCGCCGCGATGCCCGCGAAGGCCGCGAGCCCGGCGACCATCGTCATCGACAGGACGGCGGTGCGATCCGCCGCGGATGGCGGCGTGGTCGCCTGCGCGAGGCGCGCCTCGAGGGCCAGCGATCGAACGAGCAGCCACAGGATCGCGACGAGCGCCGGCACCTCGAGCAGCCCGATCGGCACGAGATGGAGCACGCCGATGCTGCCGAAGGCGAGCACGGCCGGATCCAGGAGCGACTCGATCGGGACGCCGTGGGCGCGGGTCGTCGAATGCGCGTCGTGGAACACCTGCAGCGCACCGAACAGGTAGGCACCGAACAGCAGGACGGCGATCACCCACGGGGCTGCGCCGTCCACGAACCGCGACAGGACGAGGAGGACGCCCGCCGCGGCGGCGAGCTCGCGGATGCCGGCTGGCGCCTCGATGGATCGCGTCTGCATGTGCGGGCGGATGGTAGCCGCGGGGCGGAGCGAGCCGGGCAGCGCCCTCAGGCCGGCGCCGGTTCGGGGCGGTGGAGGAACGCCAGGAGATCGGCTCGGGAGCGCGTGTTCAGCACCGGATCCGGCTCGACCCACGCCCGGCGCGCCTGCGAGATGCCCCAGTCGAGGTGGTCGAACTCGCGGGTGTGGTGCGCGTCGGAATCGATGGCCAGCACGCAGCCGAGCTCAAGCGCCCGCCTGGCCCGCTCCGACGACAGGTCCAGCCGGTGCGGCGAGCCGTTCATCTCGAGGACCGTGCCGGTCCGCGCGGCCGCGCGGTAGACCGTGTCCCAGTCGAGGTCGAGGTCGTCGCGGGTGCCGATCATCCGGCCGGCGGGATGGGCGATCACGTCGACATGGGGGCTCTCGATGGCGTTGAGGACTCGCTGGGTCAGCTCGGCCCGTGTCTGCCGCCGGGCGACGTGGAGCGAGGCGACGACGAGATCGAACTGGGCGAGGAGCTCGTCGGGGTAGTCGAGCTGGCCGTCGGCCCGGATCTCGAGCTCGCAGCCGTGCAGCAGCCGGAATCCCTCCGGACTCGTCTCGGGCGGGGCCGTTCCCGCAGCCTCCTCGTCGCGGAATCGCCGGTTCAAGGCCGCGATCTCGTGCCGCTCCCGCGCGACTCGCTCGGGGTCGAGGCCCTTCGCGATGGCCAGCGATTGGGAGTGATCGGTGATGACCTGGTAGGCGTGGCCGCGGCGTCGCGCGGCTTCGGCCATGACCTCGATCGGGAAGCTGCCGTCGGACCACTCGGTGTGGGCGTGCAGGTCCCCGCGCAGGTCGCTGATCGTGATCAGGCGTGGCAGGCGACCGTCGAGCGCGGCCTCGATCTCGCCGCGGTCCTCGCGCAGCTCCGGCTCGATGAACGGCAGGCCAAGGAAGGCGTAGGCCTCCGCCTCGGTCGCGAAGGTCCGGAGCTCCGCGGCATCCCCGGTCACGGGCTGCCCGTCCTCGCCGATCCGCAGGAACCCGTACTCCGAGAGACTCCAGCCGAGGTTCCGGGCGCGCTCGCGCAGCCGGACGTTGTGGTCCTTCGAGCCGGTGAAGTGGATGAGGTACGTGCCGGCCTCGCCGGGCTTCATGACCATGAGGTCGACGTTCGGCCCGCGGCCGCCGAGCTGGACCGTGGCCTTGTGCGAGCCCCGCCCGACGACCGTCTCGACCGACGGCAGGCCGGCGAACAGCTCGATGACGCGCTCGGGCTCGGGCGTCTCGGCCAGGAGGTCGAGGTCGCCGATGGTCTCGCGTCGCCGGCGGTAGCTGCCGGCGGCGACGATCCGGCCGACGCCGAGGACGTCGAGCAGCCCGGCCGAGAGCTCGTCGATCAGCGCCTTCGCTCGATGGAGGAGCAAGCGGCGGTCCGTTCGCTCGAGGCCCTCGATCGCCTTGAGGACCTGCTCCTCGGTGCGCTGGCTGAGGCCCCGAAGCGACCGGAGGCGACCGCCCTCGGCTGCGGCCTTCAGCTCGCCCAGGGTCTTGACGCCGAGCTCCGTGTAGAGGCTCCGAACCGTCTTTGGCCCGAGGCCGGGCAGGGCGAGGAGGTCCAACAGGGTCGGGGGGAACTCCGCCAGGAGCTTGTCGTGGTAGGCCATCCGCCCGGTCGTGGCAGCCTCGGCGAGCTTGTCCGAGATGGCCTTGCCGACGCCCGGGATCTCGGGCGGGTGGCCCTCCCGATAGGCCCGGGCGACCTCGACGGGGCTCCGGCCGATCGCATCGGCGGCGCGGTGGTAGGCCACGGTCTTGAACACCAGCTCGCCCTTGACCTCGAGCAGGTCGCCGATCTCGTGGAACAGCTGCGCCAGCTGGCCGTTGGTCAGCAGCGGGACCTCGTCCGCCGCGGGGTCCGCCTGGGCGGCATTGGCCTGGGCGGCATCGCGCACCTCGGCCGCTGCCTCGTCGGCCAGTGTCTCCTCGTCGGCGAGCGTCTCCTCGTCGGCGGGGATCCCGGGGTCGGGGCGGCCTGGCTCGCTGGTCACCCGGAGATTGTCATACGGTCCGGGCCCGGGCGGCCGCGCCCGCCTCGCGCGCCCCGGCCGCTGCGCCCGCCGCGCCACCCGGCCGCCGCGGCCGCCGCGCGCGCCGGAAACCGATCAGCTCGCCGCGATGACCCGGTCGCGGCCGGATCGCTTGGCCTTGCGCAGGGCCTGATCGGCCCGCTCGACGAGGTCCGGGATCGGCTCGTCCGCGCCGACCGCGTTCGCGACCCCGACCGACACGCTGACCGCGCCCTCGCCGACGCCTACGCCGACGTCCTGGAGATCGAGCGCCCGGACGGCACGCCGGACACGCTCGCCGACCTCCACCGCGACGTCGGGGCCCGGGTTCCGCAGCAGCACCGCGAACTCCTCACCACCGACGCGGGCGGGTACGTCCTCCTCGCGGACCGTCGTCGCGATGGCGCTCGCGACGCGCTTGAGCACCGCATCGCCCACGGGATGGCCGTACGTCTCGTTCAGCCGCTTGAAGTGGTCGATGTCGATCATCAGGGCCGCGACCGCGTCGCCCGACCGGCGCCGCCGCGCGAGCAGCCCGCAGAACTCGTCGAAGTAGCGGCGATTCGGGAGACCCGTCAGCGGGTCGGTCGAGGCCTGCGTCGTGGCTTCGCGGAGGGTCGTGGCTCGCTCGAGGGCGGTCGCGGTCTCGCGCGCCGCGCCGAACAGCAGGCGCCGGGTCGAGTCCGACCAGGCGCCGCGGTCGCGCCGCGACAGGACGATCGCGCCGGCCAGCCCGTGGGCGGTCCGAATCGGTGTCGCGAGCGTCTGCGACAGCCCGAAGGACGAGCGGACCCGGGCGGTGATCCGCTGGGTGACGGCCGCATCCAGGCCGGTCGCGAGGACCTCGGCCACGGGCGCGGCGGCTCGATTGGCGACGCCGGTCGGGAGCGGCAGGCCGAGGTCACGGAGGAGCGCGACGCCCTCGCGGAGCGCGACGCTCGCGACACGGCGGGCGCGATCCTGGGCGATCGCCGCGCGCGACGGCGGCAGGCCGCCCGGGGTCGATACGAGCCACGATGGCGTGGCCGGGGCCGGCGGCCGCTGCAGCCGGCCGCCCGCGTCGGCCGTCGCGCCGGCAGTCGCGCCGGCAGTCGCGCCGGCGGCGCTGACGGCGACGGCGGCGGCGGCCGGTGCGCCGAAGGACGAGGGAGCGGGCTCCAGCGCGTCGTCATCGATGGCGATGGCCACCGGCGCGGACGTCGGGCCAAACGGACCCTCGAGGTCACTGACCGGCAGGAGGGTCGTCGTCGCCGGGATCCCGGGCCGCCGGGTCACGAGCGTCGCCTCGAGCGCCGAGCCGTCATCCAGCCGGCGGACGACGGCCACGTGGTCGGCGCCGGTGGCGTCGACGAGGTCATCCATGATCGCCCCGACGATCGAGTCGGCCGAGACCGACCGCGACAGGCCTCGCAGGATCCGGGCGAACGATTCGGCTTCCGCCCGGCGCCGTGCCTCGAGACCGGCCACCGCGTTCCGATGGCCGATGGCGGCCACGGCGGCGACCGCCACGGCCACGACGATCAGCCAGTCCAGGGCCTGCCGCTCGAGGGCCAGCCGCGCGCCGGCGACGATCGCGAGGAGCAGGAACGAGCCGGCCAGCAGCCACCACGTCCGGCGAATGGAGGGATCGGAGGGACCCAGCGTGCCGGCCTCGCCGCGGACGGGATCGCCCTGCGCGGCAGCGACGCCATCGTGCCCGCCGGGGCGGCTCGGATCGGGTGCCTGGCCGACGCTCACCTCGGGAAGTCAGTCTGACGGCTGCCCCAGCCGGCCGTCCATCCCGTACGAAGGTACTAGTGGCTCGCGGCGTGGCCGCCGACCCCGAGGCTTCCCTTCGGCCGGATCCGCGGACTACACTCCGGGCGGTCCCCCGCGCCGGTCGGTGCCCCGCCATGCGCCGCCCCGCCCGTGCCTCCGGACCGGCCTGACCCGATCCAACGGGACCTCCACGTGCCGGCGACCTCCGGGCGTCGCACGAGGACCCACCACCCTCGGCCGGAGGTGGCAGATGCTGTATCTCAGCCAGGCGATCGGCCGCCCGGTGCTCGATCGCGACGGTGACCCGCTCGGCAAGGTCGCGGACCTCATCGTGGCCGTCGGCGATCGCTATCCGCCCGTGACCGGCCTGGTCGTCGAGACGGACCGCCGCCGGATCTTCATCCCGTGGACGTCGGTCGCGACGTTCGACGTCCTCGGCGGCGCGCGGCTGTCGACGGATCGGCTGGACATCGCCCGCTTCCACCAGCGGCCCAACGAGATCACGCTCAAGCAGGACCTGCTCGACAAGCAGATCGTCGACATCGATGGCCGCAAGGTCGTCCGCGTGAACGACCTCCGGCTCGACGAGATCGAAGGCAAGCTCCACCTCGTGGCCGTCGACGTCGGCGCCGCCGGGCTGCTGCGGCGCCTGGGCATCGAAGGGCCCTTCCGGACACTGGCGCGCAACACCCGCCTGCCGCTGCCGGAGCGCTACATCGACTGGGAGGACGTCGATCCGGTCGAGACCTCGATCGCCTCGATCAAGCTGCGCGTACCCCACGCCGGCCTGGCGGAGCTGCACCCGTCGGACCTGGCCACGATCATCGACCAGCTCGCCCCCAAGGACCGCGTCGGCGTCCTGGCGTCGCTCAACGACGAGGACGCGGCCGATGTGTTCGAGGAGATGGAGCCCGAGACCCAGGTCGAGATCATCGAGGACCTCGATCCGGCGCGGGCCGCCGACATCCTCGAGGAGATGTCGCCCGACGACGCGGCCGATCTCGTCCAGGACCTGTCCGACGAGACCCGCGAGGAGATCCTGGCCCTCATGGAGCGCGACGAGGCCGAGGAGCTCGGCGAGCTGCTGGCCTACCCCGAGGACACGGCCGGCGGGATGATGACGACCGAGTTCGTGATGATCCCGGCGTCGCTCACCTGCCAGCAGGCGATCGACCGGCTTCGCGAGATGGAGCCCGACGCCGAGACGATCTACTACGTCTACGTCGTCGACGCCGAGGAGCGCCTCGTCGGCGTGCTGTCCCTGCGCGACCTGATCATCTCCGCGCCGGACAAGGCCATCCGCGAGGTCATGATCTCCGAGCCGGTCACCGTCGACGTCCTCGCCGGCGAGGACGAGGTCGCCGAGGTCGTCGCCCACTACAACCTGCTCGCGGTCCCGGTCACCGACACCGAGCGACACCTGGTCGGCATCGTCACGGTCGACGACGCGATGGACGCGATCCTGCCCGACGCGTGGCAGCGACGGCTGCCGCGCCTCGCCGAGCGGCGCTGAGCCGGCCGGCCCGGATCCGAGACCCGAGACCCGAAGCGAGAGCCGAGCGCGAAGCCATGGACCGCCGTCCGGCCGACCTCCGCAACACGCTCCAGGAACGCCTGCCGCGGCCGCATGCCCCGCGGGCCGCCCGCGCCGGCGCCGTGCGCATGCGCGGCTGGCTGCCGATCCGTGGCTGGCTGCGCCTGCGCGGCCGGTTCCGTGGTCGGCGCAACCTCCTGGCCTTCCTCGCCGTGATGGGCCCGGGCCTCATCTCGGGCATCGCCGGCAATGACGCCGGCGGCATCACGACCTACTCGGTCCTGGGGGCCGAGACGGGCCTCCGGCTGCTGTGGCTGTTCCCGGTCACGATCGTCATCCTCGCCATCGTCCAGGAGATGGCCGCGCGCCTCGGCACGGTGACCGGGCAGGGCCTGTCCGATCTCATCCGCGACCGCTTCGGCGTCCGCTGGACCGTCTTCGCGATGGCCGTGCTGCTGGTCGCCAACGTCGCCAACACCGTCGCCGAGTTCTCGGGCGCGGCCGCGGCGACTGAGATCTTCGGCGTGACCCGCTACGCGACCGTCCCGCTCGTGGCGATCGCGATCTGGGCCCTCGTCCTGTTCGCTCCGTCGTACAAGGCGGTCGAGCGAGTCTTCCTGGCCACCGCGGTGGTGTTCGTGGGCTACATCGCCTCGGCCTTCCTGGCGAAGCCCGACTGGACCGCGGTCCAGCACGCCCTGGTCACGCCGTCGTTCGACGCCACGCCGTCGGTCGTGCTGCTGATGGTCGCGCTCGTCGGCACCACGATCACGCCGTACATGCAGTTCTACCTGCAGAGCGCCGTGGCCGAGAAGGGCATCGGCGAGGAGGAGCTCGGCCTGGAGCGAGCCGACGCGATCGGCGGCGCCATCTGGACCAACGTCGTGGCGATCTTCATCGTCGTCGCCACCGCCGCCACGCTGTTCGTGGCGAACGTCCACATCACGACCGCCGAGGACGCGGCCAGGTCGCTGGAGCCGCTGGCTGGCCATCTTGCCGAGGCGCTGTTCGGGTTCGGCCTGTTCGGCGCGTCGGTCCTGGCCGCCACGATCATGCCGATCTCCACGGCGTTCGTGATCTGCGAGGCGTTCGGCTGGGAGTCCGGCGTCGGGAAGCGCTTCGCCGACGCGCCGGCGTTCTTCTCGATCTACACCTTCGTGCTGCTGATCGGGGCGCTGGTCGTCCTCATCCCGGGCCTGGACCTGATTCCGGTCATCGTCGGCTCCCAGAACCTCCAGGGCCTGCTGCTGCCGATCGTGCTGGTGTTCATGGTCCTGCTGGTCAACGACGAGCGGCTGATGGGCCGCCACCGCAACGGCCCGATCGCCAACACCCTGGCCTGGGCCGCCGTGGCCCTGGTGGTCATCCTCGACGCGATCCTGCTGGGCGTGACGCTCCTCGGCCTCGTCGGGATCAGCCTGGCCTGATGGCTACCCTGCGGTCATGACCGAGCCCCGGCCCATCGATGCCCTGATCATCGGCGCCCAGAAGGCCGGCACGTCGTCGCTGGCGCACTACCTCGAGCAGCATCCGGCGATCTGCAGCCACCATCGGATGGAGCTCAGCACGTTCGTCGACGACCGCGACTATGACCTCGGCTACGAGGCCAACTTCCGGCGGTACTTCGGCCACTGCCCGCCGGACGCGCTGCTCCTCGGCAAGAGCGTCACGATCATGACCGAGCGTCGGATCGTGGAGCGCGTCCGTGATCACAACCCGGACGCCCGACTCATCGCCATCGTCCGCAATCCCGTCGATCGGGCCTACTCGGCCTACTGGTGGGCGCGCCAGAACGGCTATGAGTCGCTGCCCACGTTCGAGGCCGCGCTCGACGCCGACCCGGCTCGCCATCGCGGCAACCTCGCGGCCATCCGCTCGACGTCGTACATCGCGTTCGGGCGCTACGCCGACCAGATCGAGATGGTCCGCGCCGTGGTGGGCCCGGACCACCTCCAGGTCCACCTGTCCGACGATCTCGCCGCGGACACCGCCGGGGTCTGCCGCCGCTCGTTCGAGTTCCTCGGCGTCGATCCGGGCGTGCGGGTCGAGGTCGGCAAGCGCGAGAACGCGGCCTCCAACCCGAAGTCGTCGTGGCTCGCGAACGCCCTCTCGGCGGAGTGGCGCTGGAAGCGAGCCGTGCGGCGCGCAATCCCAGGCGACGTCGCGGATCGCGCCCGGCAGCGGCTCAAGGAGCTCAATCGCTCGTCATTCGTGCCACCGCCCATGGCACTCGCCACGCGGGCACGCCTCGTCGAGCTGTTCGAGCCCGAGAACGCCCGGCTCGGCGAGCTGCTGGGCCGTGACCTGAGCGGCTGGAACCGCGCGGCGGTGCGTCAGGCGGAACGGGATCCCGCGGCCCTGGCCGATCGCGCCGCGTCGTAGGCCGCGCGGAGCTGGCGGGCGCTCTCGGTCCAGGCCAGCGGCCCCGTGATCCGGTCCCGCCCGATGGCCCCCATCCGGGCCCGCCGTGCCGGATCGTCGAGGAGCTCGAGGATGATGGCGGCCAGGGCCTCCGGATCGTTCGGGCTGGCATACGCGCCCGCGTCGCCCGCCGAGACCCGCGTCTCGGCCAGGTCGAAGGCCGCCACGGGCAGCCCGACGGCCATGTACTCCAGGGTCTTGTTCATCGTGCAGAACTCGTTGAAGCCGTTGGCAGGATCCGGGCTCACGCCGACGTCCGCCGAGGACAGCACGCTCCGGACGTAGGCGTCATCCACCCGTCCCGTGAACGTGACGGCATCACCCAGCCCACGCGCGGCGACGTCGGCGCGGAGCGCCTCGAGCTGATTGCCACCGCCCATGGCGATGAACCGGACCGCGCCGGGCCGGGCTCGCTCGATCGCGGCCGCCGCGGCCACGAACCGGTCAACCCCGTCCTGCGGACCCATCGTCCCGAGATAGACGACGAGGTGGTCGCGACCGTCCCGGTGACGCGGGTCGGGCTCGACCGGGTGGATGCGGCCCGGGTCGGGGCTGCTCCGGACCACGAACGTCCGCTCGGGATCCACGCCACCTCGCTCGATCGCGACGCCGCGGTACGACTCGTTCGTCGCGATGACGACGTCGGCCGATCGGAACGTGGCCCGCTCGGCCCACAGCAGGAAGCGATGGACGCGGCCGCGGGCGCGGCCGCCCTGCGCGACGTAGACCTCGGGCGCGAGATCGTGCTGGTCGAACACGAACGCCGCGCCGAGGCGCCGATGCAGCCGCCCGATCGGGAACAGGAAATCCGGCGGGTTGCAGGCATGGACGACCGCGAAGCGGCCCCGGCGCAGGGCCACCAGCGAGAGCAGCAGCGTCGCCGGCAGCGCCATGGCGTATTCGGCCAGGTGGTGGACGAAGCCCGCGGCGGTCGTCGGCAGGGGGTAGCGGTAGACCTCGATGCCGTCGATCGTCTCGTGCCAGGCCCGGGCATCGAAGCCCTTCGGGCTGATGACGGTCATCGACCAGCCGGCATCGCGCAGCGTCTTGGCCTCGGACCACACCCGGCGGTCGAACGGGACGGGCAGGTCCTCGACGAGGATGAGGCCCCGCGGGCGGGCCGAGGCGGGCTCCCCCGTCTCGGCCGTCGTCATGCGATGGGTGCCAACGCGGGTGCGGGTCTGAGCGGCTCGCGCGGCAGCTCGCACAGCGCCACGACGGTCCGGTCTGCCGCGCGATCGAGCGCGGTCATGGTGTCGTCCGAGACCTTCGTGACCACGACCGTGCCTGTGGCGCCGATGGCGGCCTCGGGTGAGGTCGTCAGGAGCTCGAGGAGATGCGGCAGGTGCGCCTCCATGAACCGCCGGTTGGCGCCGCGAAGCATCTCCGGATGGACGTCCGGGTCGTAGATCCGGAGCTGATAGCCACGCTCGATCAGGGCCTGGGCCAGCGCCACGGCGGGCGATTCGCGCAGGTCGTCGGTCGAATCCTTGAAGCTGAGGCCCAGGAGCGCGACGTCGCGTGAGCCGCCGGCATCGATCCGGGCGACGAGCCGGTCGAGGTGCGCCCGGTTGCTGGTCAGGACCGAGCCGAGGAGTGGCAGCTCGAGCGACTGCCGCCGGCCGAGCGCCTGGACGGCACGCAGGTCCTTGGGCAGGCACGACCCGCCGAAGGCCATCCCCGGCCGGAGGTACGCGGTCGAGATGTTCAGGCGCCGGTCGCTGGCCAGGAGGTCGAGCACGTCCGATGGGCTGATGCCGACGGATTCGGCAATCGACCCGACTTCGTTCGCGAACGCGATCTTCACGGCGTGGTAGGCGTTGTCGGCGTACTTCGCGAGCTCGGCAACGGCCGTCGGGACCTCGAACAGCGGCGCCTCGAGCCCGGCATAGGCGGCCCGCAACGCGGCGAAGGATGGCTCGTCCTCGGCGCCGACGATCGTCCGGCTGGTCTCGAAGAAGTCGCGGACGCTGGAACCCTCGCGCAGGAACTCGGGGTTCATCGCCAGCCCGACGTCGGTCCCGACCGTCAGGCCGCTGGTCCGCTCGAGGGCAGCTCGTACCGGGCCTTGCACGGTTCCGGGCAGCACCGTGCTCCGGATGACGACGGTCCGGTGCCGGCCATCGGCTGGGAGCGCCGCGCCGATCTCCTCGACCACGCGCAGCAGGTCGGCGGTATCGAGGGAGCCATCCGGGCGGCTCGGCGTCCCGACCGCGACCATGACGAGGTCCGCGCGCGGGACGGCATCCGGGATGGCGGCGACCGACAGGCGCCCGCTGGCGACCGCGCTGGCGAGGAGGTCGTCGAGGCCCGGCTCGGCGATCGGCGCGCGGCCGTGGCCGACCTCGTCCATCTTGGCGGGCACGGCGTCCGACCCGATGATCGTGTGCCCGAGCTTCGCCAGGCAGGCCGCGGAGACCGAGCCGACGTAGCCCAGGCCGGCGATCGTGATGATCATCGGCCGGATGGTACAGGCGGACGCCGCGTCCTCACCGCCGCCGACGTGGCCGACGGACGATCTCGCGGAGGACGGCCCACTCCTCGTGGAAGCGGCCCCAGAACGTCACGAGGAACAGCGCCACGCCGGCGGCGCTGCCGATCGCGAGCGCCACGACCGGACGGTCGCCGGCGAGGGCCGGCGCGAACACGACCACCGGCAGGAGCAGCCAGGCCAGCCACTCGCTCCAGGTCGGCCGAGCGCTCGGCTCGACGCGAGCCAGCTGCCAGACCGACAAGCCGCTGCGGACCGAGACCGCGATCGCGTAGGAGATCGCCGCGCCGACGAGTCCCAGGCGGGGCACCGCGACGGCGGTGACGACCGCCGCCAGCGCCAGCGCGACCACGAAGCTGAGGGTCACCGCCGAGCGCTTGTGCATCGCCAGGAGGACGGAGTTGCGCGGCCCGATGTAGGCCTGGACGAGCAGCCCCAGCAGCACGATCCGGAGCGCATCGGCGGCGGGCTCGAAGGCCGACCCGAACAGCAGCGCCAGCCACTGCTTGGGCAGGGCGCTCAGCAGCAGCACGGGCCCGAGCGTCACGAGGCCCAGCCAGCGGGCCACGCTGGCCTGGGCGTGCCCCACCAGCCCGCCACCCCCGCGTGCGAGGAGGTCGCTCACGTACGGCAGGAACACCAGCGTCACCGACGTGAACAGGCCCTCGACGGCCGTCCCGAAGAACAGCGCCGCCGAGAACAGGCCGACGGCCTCCGGACCGCGGACGGCGCCGAGCACCGGGACGTTGAGCTGGCGGATCAGCTGACCCGCGGCGAGCATCGTCAGGACCGGGATCGAGTAGGCCAGCACCGGCCGGATGTCATCCGTCGCGACGGTCAGGTGGAGGCCGTCCCGGCGGGCCGTCCGGATCACGAAGCCGCCCGCCACGATCGCGGCCAGCAGCGCACCCGCCGCGTAGGCCCACGCGACCGTCGGGACGCCCAGGCCGGCCAGCAGCGCGACGGCCACCAGGCCCAGGATCAAGAGGTTCGGGGTGACGTCGCGCGACAGGGTCGCGGCGGCGACCCGCAGCAGGCCTCGGAACCCGGCCGCGGCCACCTGGCAGAACGCCCCACCTGCGATGACGAGGCTCCAGATCGCCACGGTCGGGCCGGCGGCCGGCGAATCGATCGACCCGGCCACGAGCTGCGAGGCGACCAGCGTGACGACCGCGGCGGCGACCGCCAGCGACGCCCCCAGGGCGAGGCCGGTGCCGAGGGCCCGTCCGGCTCGCAGGCTGTCCCCGCGGGCTCGGGCCTCGGCGACGAGGACCGGCAGGCCCGCCGTCAGGCCGAGCGGGGCGACCTTGATGAGGACGTTCTCGAGCGACTCGGCCAGCGAGATGACGCCGAAGTCGGCGACGCCGAGCGTCCGGGCGACGAAGATCTCCCGGAGGGCGCCGAGGCCCGTGGCGCTGAACAGGCCGATGGCCGCGATGCCGCTGGCGGTCAGCGCGGCGGCAAGGAAGGATCGGCCGGGACCGCTCGTCGCCGCGCGCGGGCCGGACAGCCGGGTCGCTTCGAGCGGAACGTCCAAGCCATCGCTCTCGAGGGCTGCCTCGGAGCCCTCGAGGGACGGCACGCCCGGGAAGGTAGCACGGGGCTTCGAGCGTTCGTATGCTCGCTGGGTGACGGCGCCGGTGCTGGCCGTGTTCCTCGACGGCCTCGGGTACGACGGGCTTGCGGACATGCCGTTCCTGGCGGGCCAGTCCACGGTGCGCCGCATCCGCACCGAGCTCGGCTACTCGATCACCTGCCACGCCTCGATGTACACGGGGCTGCGGCCCGACCGCCATGGGCTGTGGTTCGTGTGGCAGCGCGACGCCGGCCGGTCGCCGTTCCGGTGGCTTCGGCCCTTCCGGTGGCTCGATCCGGTGGACAACCTGCCGATGCGCCTCGCGGCGACGAAGATCACGCGGCGGTTCGTCCGGACCACCTCCTGGTTCGGCATTCCGTACGTCGTCAACTTCCCGTGGCGCGACATGCCGCAGCTGGACGTCTCCGAACGACGGCTGTGGCCGGAACCGCACTACCTGGCCACGGCCCCGACGATCTTCGATCGCATGCGTGCGGCCGGCCTGGAATTCGAGATCGTGGGCATGGAGCGGCGAGGGCCGCGCGGGCTGGCCGCGTTCGAGGAGGCGCCGACCGAGGCCACGGCTGCCGGCGCCGGGGTCGGCGGCAACCCCCCGGCCCTGCGGTACCTCTTCGCCGGCGACATCGACCATGTCTCGCACGCGCACCGGCGTCACAGCGACGAGGCGCGGGACGTGCGCCGCCGCATCGACGCCGCGATCGAGCGCCAGTTCGCCGCTGCCCGCCGGCGCGACCCATCGACCGAGCTGGTCGTCTGGTCGGATCACGGCCACCAC
This sequence comes from Candidatus Limnocylindrales bacterium, assembly GCA_036493155.1. Taxonomy (GTDB): domain Bacteria; phylum Chloroflexota; class Limnocylindria; order Limnocylindrales; family CSP1-4; genus UBA5189. Next base: position 24,062 of record DASXQE010000001.1, read on the forward strand.
GATGTCGAGCGCGTGGATCCATTCGAGACGTTCGCCGCCCACGGCGTCGACCTGCGGCGCCAGCTCACGGTCGTGGACACCAACTTCGTCCGGATGTGGATCCCCGACGAGCGCCGCCGCCGGGAGGTCGCCGCACGGCTGGATGCGGTCGGGATCGGGCGGGTCATGGACGAGCCGGCCCTGGCCGGATATCGCTGCGCCATGCCGGACGATCGCTACGGCAACCTGATCTTCTACCTCGATCGGCCGCGGGCCTTCAGCCGGACGATCTGGGGCTTCGCGCGGGGCCTGGTCTCGGCCCACGGCTACCTGCCGGACTACCCGGAGTCGGACGGTGTCTTCATCTCGACGCGCGGCGTCGAGGATCGCCAGCTTCAGCTGGCCGACGTCGCCCCGTCGCTGGCGGGGCTGCTCGGGCTGTCGATGCCCGCCGGGCTCGACGGCGCGGCCGCCTGGGACTGAGCCATCGCCCCGAGCGCCAGGCCCGCGCCCACGAACACGAAGAACGCCGCGAACGAGTCGACGAACGACACGTGGACGACCGACTCGATGACCATGTCCACGACCATGAACGCGGCTCCGCCGGCGATCGCGGCCGCCAGCTCGCCGGTCCGTCGTGCCACCCGGATGAGGGCGCGATACAGGAGGGCCACGAAGGCCATGAACGCCGCCGCCCCGAGCAGCCCGAACTCGGCGAGCAGCGAGGCGTATGGCGCGCCGGTGCGCAATCCGACCTTGAGGTGCACGCCGACCTGCCCGAAGACCGGGCTCTTGTAGACGACGGACGCCCACGAGCCATACGTGCCGGGCCCGCGGCCGACCACCGGTGAGTCGGCCACCAGCCGGAACGCGCCGCCATAGAGCTCGTACCGGTCACGCGTGCTGGCGTTGATGACGTACTCGTCCCAGGTCGCCCCGACGAGGTGGACGACGCGCGGCGCAACCACGACGGCGGCGATGCCGACCGAGGCCACCACGGCCAGCGCCAGGAGGATCTGGGCTGAGCGTCGCGAGAGCACGGCTCGTCCGCGGGCGACGCGCGCCGGCGTCACGATCGGCAGGCGGAGCGACCGGATCAGGGCGAGGGCGGAGAGCGGCAGCGACACCAGCAAGCGCCGGGTCGTCGAGATCAGCCCGCCGATGACCGTGGCCGCGAGGAGGACGACGGCCCGCCGCCGGGACGGCGGGTCGAGCAGGCCGGCGACGGCGAGGCCGACCCCGACCGCCATCGCCGACCCGAACACCGTGTGCTGGTTGAAGATGCTCGTCGCGGCGATGTCGCCGGAGCGGCGGAGGTGGGTCGTCCAGGGCAGGTCCAGGCCGAGGAGCTGGACGACGCCGATGATGGCGGCGGCCGCGAACAGCGCCCCGATCAGGGTTGCGTAGCGACGGAGGTCCCGCGGGCTGACCTCCAGGTTTGCGCCGACGACGAGCCACAGCGGCGCCTTCAGCGCCAGGAACGTCCCCAGGGCGGCCTGGTCGGGCGGCACCCGGTTGAGGATCGTTCCCGCCAGTGCGACCAGGAGCATCACGGCGAGGGGCCACAGGACCGCCGGCAGCCGGAGGCGCTCCGAACGCCACCAGGCTCGTGCCGCCACCCAGGCCAGGAGGACGACGAGGACGCCCTCGTCCGACGACGAGATCAGGCGCTCGATCGGGCCGGGCAGGAAGGTCAGCCGCTCGAGCGCCGACTGCACGAACAGGAACAGCCCAGCCAGGGCCGCCAGGAGCTCCGGGCGGATGAACGCGAGGCGGGCGATCGGCGTCTCCAGGAGCCCGATTCGCGGGCGGCGATCCACCGCGGTATCGATGCTCGTGTCGAGCCTCCACTGCCGGCCGGCGCAGGACCCTACGCTACCATCCCGACGTGGCCGCGCCTGTCCGGAACCGGAGCCTCGGTTCGCTCAGTGGCGACCCGGCCATCGACCAGCGACTGCGGGCCGCGCTCGACCGCCTGGTCGACCTCGCTGCCCCGATCGACGGCCTCGATGCCCTGCTGCTCGGCGGCAGCCTCGCTCGCGGCGAGGGCGCCGGGCATCGTGGGGCTGATGGCGAGCCGGTCGTCGACAGCGACATCGAGGCCTACCTCGTCGGGCGCGATCGCTCGCTGCGGCGCCAAGCCAGCCTGCTGTCGGCGAGCGCCACGAGCGCCACGGGCGTGGAGGTCAGCCTTGCCTGGCTGCATCCGGATCGCCTGCGCCACGGCCGGGCCCGGAACCTGTCGTTCCGGCCGGCCCGCACGATCCTGGCGTACGACCTCGGGGCCTCGGCGCGGACGCTGCTGGGCGCCCCACCGGCGATCCGGCCCGTGGACCCGGCGACGATCCCCATCGCCGAAGGCCTGCGGCTCCTCCTGAACCGCTGCGTCGAGGCGGCGCCGGCGGTCGGCGGCCCTGCCTGGCCGCGATGGCAGGACAAGCTCCTGACCGCGGCCGGCGATGCGCTCCTGATCGCAGACGGGGCCTATGCGGGCGGCTACGCCGAGCGGGCCGCCGCGGTCGCCCGCGAGTCCGCCGACTGGATCGCCTCCGGTCGCATCCCGCCGGCGTCGGACGGGTTGATCGCGGCCGCCTACGGGCGCCGGCTCGGGACGACCGCCGGCGCGACGGCGCCCGGGACGAGCGCCGGCACGGTCCCGGCCGCGACCCTCGCCGCCATCGTGGCCAGCGTCGCGACCGGGCTGGTCCGGACGGACTTCGGGGTCGAGCTCGCCGTTGCTGACTTCGCGGCGGGATGTCCGCCGCTGGCGCGCCGATCGGCGACGTACGCCCGCTACCTCCCGCCGGCCGGCCCGGCGAGGCACTACGACGCGGCGGTCACCGCGATCCGGGCCGGCTCCCGCCTGGGCTGGCGCCGCTGGCCCGCGGCGCTCGCCGGCCGGTCGGCGATCCTGCAGGTGCTGGCCTGCGGGCTGCCCATCCTCCTGGCCCGGCTCGGCGGCACGGACGGCGCCGCGCCCACCGAGCTGCTCGCCGGAGCGCGTCGCGCGGCGCGGACGGTCGGCCTCGACCTGCCCGACGACGCCGCGGCGGCCGCGACCCGCCTGGAATCGGCGTGGCGGCGGATCTCGTGACGTCGGGGGTGACGCGGCGGCGCGTGCTGCACCTCATCAACGGCGAGTACTTCGGTGGCTCGGCGCGGGTCCTCATGAACTACCTCACCGCCAGCCAGCGGCGGAGCGACGTCATCGTGGGGACCTTCTTCGACGGCGAGCTGCTCGAGCGCTGCCGGGCGCTCGGCATCGAGACCGCGCGGCTCCGGATGGCCGGGCGCGGGGACCTGCGCGCGGTCGCGGCGGTCGCGCGCCTGGCCCGTCGCACCGGGGCGGACGTCATCCACACCCACCAGGCCCGCAACACGCTCGTTGGCCGGCTGGCCGGCGCGGCCGTGGGCCGGCCCGTCGTGACCCACGTCCACTCCCCCGCCTTCCGGGAGTCGACCCATCGCGCCTCGAACCTGGTCGTGGGCAGCGTGGATCGCGTCCTCGCCCGCGGAACGGCCCGGTTCATCTGCGTCTCGAACAGCCTCGCCACGGAGCTGCACCGGCTCCGCATCCCGGCGGACCGGATCCGCGTGGTGTGGAATGGCGTACCGGCCCCCGCAGCGGTCGACGACACCAGCCGCGCCGCGGCCCGGGCGGCCCTCGGGATCGAGCCGTCGGCGTTCGCGATCGGGCTGGTCGCGAACCTGCGTCCTCGGAAGGGCGCCGACGTCCTGCTCCGGGCAATCGCCGCGATGCCCGCCGGCGCGCACGCGGTCCTGGTGGGCCAGGCCTTCGGCGACTACCGATCGGAGCTCGACGCGCTGGTCCGCGAGCTCGGCATCGGCGACCGGGCGACCTTTGCCGGATTCCGTGCCGACGTCGACCGGCTGCTCCCGGGATTCGACGCCCTCGCGCTGCCGGCCCGCTTCGGCGAGGGCCTGCCGATGGTCGTCCTCGAGGCGATGGCGGCCGGCGTTCCCGTCGTCGCGACTCCGGTCGAGGGCATCGGGGAAGCCGTGGGCCAGGATGCGGGCATCCTGGTCCCGGTGGACGACCCGGGCGCCCTGGCCCGCGCCCTGCAGGACCTCCGGGAGCAGCCGGACACGCGACGCCGCCTGGCATCCGCCGGACGCGAGCGCTTCCGCGCCAACTTCACCAGCGATGCCATGGCCCTCGGATTCGAGGCGGTCTACGACGGTCTGCTGGCCTAACAGGACCTTTGGCGGAGCGTTACCTGCTGGTGAACGCTGTCAACATGCGTGACACGCCCCTGTAACATCCGGCACGGGTTCGGATCCGCCGTCCGAGGGCACCACGTGATCCGCCGACACATCACCGCGCTCCGACTGAGCCTCATCGCGCTCGACGCCGCATCGGCGTTGGGCGTCTTCATCGTGGTGTCGCTGTTCCGCTTCGGACCGTCGTGGCAGCTCGCCTGGGCGCGCACCGGTGTCGCACTCATGCCGGCCATGGCCCTGTGGGCCGTCGTCTGGGTCGGGATGCTGTGGCTCCGGGGCCTGTATCGCCTGCGGGCCCGATGGTCGGTCAAGGCCGACATCCTCGACCTGATCCACGCCACGATCCTCGTCGCGGTCGTGCTGTTCAGCGGGCTGTTCGTCCTGAAGCTCCCGACCGTGAGCCGGCTGTTCCTCATCGAGCTCCTGGCGGCGCAGGTCGCGTTCGACGCGGTCCTGCGAATCGCGATCCGGCTGGCGTTCTCGACGGCCCGGGCACGCGGCCGGAACACGCGCTACCTGCTCATCGTCGGGACCACCCCGCTGGGGCAGCGGTTCGCCGACCTCGTCGAGCAGCACGTCGAGCTCGGCCTGGTGGTGCGCGGCCACCTCGCCGGTCCGACCGAGACGGCGTTCACGCCGACGCGCCCGGTCCTCGGCACGCTCGCCGATGCCGAGGACGTCCTCCACGGCCACGTGATCGACGAGATCGCCATCTGCCTGCCCAAGGAGGACGGCGACTGGGTCGAGCCGATCACCCGGCTGTGCCAGAGCGAGGGCAAGTTCGTCCGGATCCCGCTCGCCGAGCCGGGCCTGTCGCTCGAGGGTGCCCGCGCCGAGACGTTCGAGGGGCTGACCCTGCTGTCGCTCGTCTACGGCCCCGACCGGATCGTGGCCCTCATCGCCAAGCGCCTGCTCGACGTCGCCGGCGCGTCGCTCGCACTGGCGGTCCTGTCACCGCTGCTCCTCGGCGTGGCGCTCGTCATCTCGATCACGGACGGCCGCCCGATCCTGTTCCGGCAGCGGCGGATCGGCCTCCATGGCCGGAGCTTCGAGGTCTACAAGTTCCGTTCGATGGTCCGCGACGCCGAGTCGCGCCTCGGCGACCTGCTCGAGCGCAACGAGGTGTCCGGCCAGGCCTTCAAGCTCAAGGACGATCCGCGGATCTCCGGCGTCGGGCGGTGGCTGCGCCGGACCAGCCTCGACGAGCTGCCGCAGCTGATCAACGTCCTCCGTGGCGAGATGAGCCTCGTCGGTCCGCGGCCACCGCTGCCGCGCGAGGTCCAGGGCTACGACGTGTGGCACCGCCGCCGCCTGTCGATGAAGCCCGGCATCACCGGCCTGTGGCAGGTCTCGGCCCGGAACGACGACGAGTTCAATCGCTGGGTCGCGATCGACCTCGACTACATCGACCGGTGGTCGCTGTGGCTCGACTTCAAGATCATGGCCCGGACCCTGCCGGCGATGCTCACCGGCCGCTGAGGCCCGGCCAACCCTGCGTCACGCCGCCGTGGCGGGCGACTCGATCAGGGGACCCAGGCGTCCTTCGCGGCGAACCGGCTGTCGGCCCCGAACCACTCGACGCTGAGGCGCGCGATGGCGTCCAGGTCGAGCCGCAGCGTGTAGGTCCCACCGGTCGTGTTCGTCGGGGGGTGGACCGAGTAGGTCGGGGGCTGAAGGACGACGCGCTTGATGCCATCGCCGTTGATCGACTTCGTGAGGTCGATCATCTCGGCGATCCGGTCGGCCGGGAAGTCCGTGCGGATCGTCTCGCCGGCGACGCTCAGGAGGTCGGGCAATCGCGCAAGCACGGTCGGATCCGTGACCCTGGCCCGCAGCGCGAGGAGCAGCTGCTGCTGGCGGCCGGCACGGGTGAAGTCGTTGTCGCCATCGCCCTTGCGTGACCGGACGTAGGCCAGGGCGGTCCGGCCGTCCAGGACCTGGACCCCGGCCGCCAGGTAGAAGCCGTGCGTCCCGTCCAGGTACGAATACGACGGGTCGTCGATGGCGCGCTGCACGGTGACGGTCACGCCGCCCACGGCATCGATCATCTGGCGGAAGCCGTCGAGGTCGACCGCGGCGTAGTAGTGGATCGGGATGCCGAGGAGATAGGACAGCTCGTGGACGAGGGTCGGGAGGGGGCCGTCGGGGAAGTCCTGCGGGTGGCTCGCCGCCCACTCCATGAGCGAGTTGATCTTGCCGTGATAGGTCGCGCCGTTGTAGAGCGGGAACTCGCTCACGTCGCGGGGGAAGCTGACCATCGAGATCGTCTTGGTCAGTGGGTTCACGGACGCGATCAGCAAGGTGTCGTTCAGGGACTCCGTCCGCGAGGTCGTGTGGTCGATGCCCGTCAGCAGCACGGTGACCCGCGAGGTCGCCGACTGGGGCGTGGCGAACGGCGTCGCCAGGTACAGCTCGCTGGGCTGGGGCGACCCCAGGAGGCCGTTGCTGTAGTCGTCGTCGGCGTGCGCCCCGCCGATGAAGATCTTCGATCCGGCCGAGTAGAAGGAGTAGGCGTAGTAGACGACCACCGAGTGGACCAGGATCGCGGCGAGGCCCAGGACGACGAGGGTCATGCGGGTGGTCCGCGCGCCCCCGAAGCGCCGGCCGGGCTCGGTGGCGGCGTCGGACATCGCCAGGAGCCGCCATGCGCCGAGGGCGACCGTCAAGGCGATGACGGTCAGCGCGAAGCTCGGGTCGAAGAGGGAGATCGCGAACGTGTCGACGCCCTGCAGCACCCGCACGACGACGAGCGCCAGGACGACCACCACCGGGAGGCCATAGGTCAGCGCTGCCCGGCGGCGACCGACATACCAGTGGCCGAGTCCGGGCCACAGGAAGGACAGCGCGACGGCGAGGGAGCGCGAGCGAGCGCGTGGGGCAGCGCCGAGGTCGGCCGCGGGGATCACGACGGCGGAGTCTAGCATCGGGTCTTGCACCAGCCCCTAGCTGGCTTGCACCTTCGTGCCAATCGGGACGACCTGGAAGAAGATCCGGCCGCGGACGAAGGCGATCTCCTGGCCATCGGCGCCGAGGATTCGGGTTGGCGAGGTCTCGGTCGGCTTCGACCACGTCGCGCTGATGGCCTGTCCCTCGCTGTACACGACCGCGTGGCCGGTGCCGATGAACCCCAGGACCGGCCGATTGTGGCCCTTCTCGATCGTCGAGTCGGTATGGAAGGGCATGTACAGCACGACGATGGTCCTGGCCGTGACCTGCTGCTTGTCCAGCTGGTCGATCTGGGCCTTGCTGCCGATGAAGCGCTTGTAGGCGTCCGTCGTCGGGTCGAACGCGTAGCGGATCGTCTCGGTGCTGTACGGGATCGTGATCGAGCCGATCGAGCCGTATTGACTCGACGGCACGTCGTCCCGGAACGGCCGCAGGTGGACGCTCGGGTCGATGGTCGGATCGGCACCCAGCTTCACGGCCTGGCGCAGCAGCGCCGTGGTCGACGTGTAGGCATTGTGGGGCGCCTCGCGGCTGCTGAGCCGGTGGTAGGCGGGGTTGCCGAGGCCGATGCCGTCGACGTTGGTGAACCACGAGCCGTTGTGGACCTGGATCCACTTCCGCGTCAGGAGATCGCCGCCGTAATGGGCGAGGGCCGCGTCGAGCTCGGCCGCCCAGTGGGCGAAGTAGAACCGCGCGCTGCGCACGGGCCCGACGGCCTTGGCATCCATCTCCTGGAAGACCAGCAGGTAGCGGCTCTCGTAGCCATCCACCGGCGCCTGCCAGACGACGCTGGCCGCGTTGAAGCCGGATTGCGGGCGGGCCACCGCGGCGTCATCGATCGAGACGAAGATCGGCAGGCGGTGCGCCAGGGCGGGGTCGACGAGCATGCCGTCGAGGTCGGCCGGGGCGAGGGCCGACTGCGAGGGCGGGACGCTGGGAACCAGGCTGGCCGGGGCCGATGGCACGGCCGTGTCGCCGGCGGTCGGCTGGCCCGCCGTGGGCCCGCTCGAAGGCCGCGAGCTCGGCGCTGGCGCGCCGAACGGGTTGGCCACGAGGGCCCCGGCCACGACGATCACGAGCACGCCGGCGGCGAGCGCGACCGGGCCGCGTCGGCCGCTGCGGAGCGAGGCGAGGGCGGTGCTGAGGCGGTTCATGCAGCGGCACGATGACG
>DASXQE010000002.1:0-16797 GCA_036493155.1 Candidatus Limnocylindrales bacterium
GACGTGGCTGCGGATCAGGCCGGTGCCCTGGGCGACCTCCCAGCGGATGGCCTCGAGGGCGCGGGCCTTGACGTCCTCGTGGGTCAGCGACGGCTTCCGGTCGGCCCACGTGAGGATGCCCTCGATGAGCGTGCCGGACTCGTTGTAGCGAGGCTCGCCGACCGTCAGGACGGCATCGAGGTGGACGTGCGGGTCGACGAGCGGCGGCGAGAGGAGCCGGCCATCGGCATCCAGGATGTGATGGTCGGCCGAGGGGAGCGTCCCGGCCGGCCCCATGGCCGCGATCCGCTCGCCGTCGGTGAGAAGGTCGACCAGGCCGCCGCCGTCATCGGGAGCGGCCGAGGTCGGGTAGGGACGCGCGTTCCGGACGAGCAGACCCGTGGTGGACTCCCTTGCCCCTTGGTCGCCCGCATCGTAGTCCGCGCTCGCGCGCCGTGGCGGTCCGGAATCGCACGGCGTGCCGGGCTTCGTCGCCGCGCCGCAGCCCGCGGCCGCGCGCCACGGCCACGGCTCAGCCGATCAGGTACACCACCGCGATCGTGACGCTGACGTCCGTCGTGCCGGGCTGGACGGGCGTCGGGACGGACTTGCCGTCGGCCGGCGCGGCGGCACCGCCGTAGGCGATCGGGTAGGGGACCGGCGCCATCGTCTCGCTGATCGAGGCGACGCCGCTGATCGAGACACCGGCCGCGCTCGCGAGGGTCTGGGCCTTGGCCCGGGCCTCGGTCATGGCGGCCTCCCTCGCCTGCGCTTCGGCACCGGCCTCATCGGCCACGCGGAACGACACGCCGTCGAGGCTGGTCGCGCCTGCGGCGAGAGCAGCGTCGATCGCGTCACCGACCTTGGCCAGGTCATGGAGGGTCACCGCGACGCTGTTGCTGAACTGGTAGCCGGTGATGTGCGGCGGATTGGCGCCGCTCTGGTAGTCGTAGGTCGGCTGGAGCGAGACCCACGACGTCTTGATGTCGGCATCGGAGATGCCCAGGCCCTTGAGCGCGGCGATCACGCGGCTCATCGCGTCGGCAGCCTGATTCCGGGCGTCCTTGACCGACGCCGCGGTGACGAGGACCCCCAGTCGGAGGTCGGCCGTGTCAGGGCTGAGCGTGACCTTGCCGGTGCCCGTCACCGAGATCGTGTGCTCGTCGGCGGTCGGCGCGGGGTTCGCGGCGAGCAGCCGCGGCGCCGAGAGCAGCGGGCTCGCGACGACGGCGGCGAGGAGGCCGGTGGCCAGGCCGATGGCCAGCCAGCGCAGGCCGGCGTGGCTCGGCAGGGGCAGGGTGATCGAGACGGTGCGGTCGGACATGCGATCGGCTCCAACGGTCGGCCGGCGCGAGCTGCAGCGCCGGGTTGGGCGCCAGACGACGGATGCGGCCCGTTGGTTTCCAGGGGCCTCAGCGCGGGGTGTCGGCGCCCGGCTCGAACGACGGCCCGTGGCCCGGGATGATCCGATCGGCGATCGCGAGGACCCGCTCGCGCCCGACGTGGACCGCGGCGGCGTCCTCCGCCAGCGGATCCTCCGGCGGACCCTCGGCCGACCACCACAGGTGGGTCAGCACGACCACGCCGTCCGCCGTGCCCACGACCGTGGCGATGTCCTCGGCGGTGTGGCCGGGGACGTGGAGCAGCCGGACCGATGGCGCGAGCTCGCGGCGGTCGGCCTCCGCGTCGTCCCAGACGACGCCCTTGTAGGTCGCCCAGTGGTCGTGGACCGCGGCCTCGCCGAACAGCCCGACGTTGATGGTGTGGTCCGGGTGATGGTGGCTGATGACGACATCGGTGACGTCGGCCGGCTCGAGACCCAGGGCCCGCAGCGGATCGAGGATCGCCGCCTGGCCCGGCGCCATGCCCGGGTCGACGACGATGATCCGTCCGGCGTCGCGCACGAGCGTGCAGCTGCTCGCGACCCCGCCGCCGGTCGAGGACAGCGAGCCGGGCAGGAGCACGTCGACCCGCGCCGTCCGGGCGCGCGGGAGGTCGGGATTGGCGTCGGAGGGCTCGGGGATCACGATCGCCAACGATAGCCGTCGAGGCCGGCTTCGACGCAGCATGCCGCGTCCGGCGCCTCCGCCGCAGGGCGCCCGCAACGTCCGCCGCCGTACGGTGCCTGGATCATGAGCCCGTTCCGACGCCTCGGCCGCCTCCTGGCGGTGGGGACGCTGCCCGAGACCCGCCGCCTCATCGCCGCCGGCGTGCGTCCGGCGAATCGCCGACTGCTGGTCCAGCGTGCCCGGGCTGAACGCGTGGGCCTCGTCCGCGAAGCCCTTCGGCACCCGGCGACCGCGGAGCTGGCCAACGCGGGGCTGCTCCTCCTGCCGTTGCGCTACAGCCCCTTGGGCTGGGCCGCTTCCTGGGCAATCCGCCGCAGGGCTCGCCGGGCCTGACCCCACGACGATGGTCGCGCTGCTCCTGGGTCCCGTGCTGCGCCATGTCGGCGAGCGCGACGCCACGATCTGGGTCGAGACGACGGGACCGTGCGAGGTCGAGGTCCGGGCCGGTGCCGTGGCCGGGCAGGCACGGACGTTCGGCATCGCCGGCCACCACTACGCCCTCGTCGTCGTCGATGGCCTCGAGCCCGCCAGCTCGACGCCCTACGAGGTCCGGGTCGACGGGGCCGTGGTCTGGCCGGAAGCCGGCCGTGCGCTTCCGCCGAGCCGCATCCGCACCGTCAACCGAGATCGCCCGATCCGGCTGATCTTCGGCTCGTGCCGCGAGGCGCCGGACCCGCGTGAGGGCCCGGAGGATGGCCGGGCGCCGGCACTCGACGTGCTCGAGGCCTTCGCCACGCGCCTGCTCCGCCAGCGCCATGAGGACTGGCCCGACCTGCTGCTGTTCGTCGGCGATCAGATCTACGCCGACGAGACGACCCCCGAGATGCACGAGTTCATCCGCCGTCGGCGGAACCCGCGGAAGGCCCCGCACTACGAGGTCGCGGACTTCGAGGAGTACACCCAGCTGTACCTCGAGTCCTGGAGCCCGATCGTGATCCGGTGGCTCCTCTCGACGATGCCGACGTCGATGATCTTCGACGACCACGACGTCCGGGACGACTGGAACACCTCGGGGGCCTGGCGCCGCGACATGCAGCGGACCAGCTGGTGGGAGGAGCGGATCACCGGCGCCCTGGCCTCCTACTGGATCTACCAGCACCTCGGCAACCTCTCGCCGGCCGGCCTCGCCGCCGACCAGACCTACCAGGCCGTGCAGGGCACCACCGACGCCGAGCCCATCCTCCGGGCGTTCGCCCAGGCGGCCGACCGCGAGGCCGACGGCGAGAAGGGCGCGATGTGGTCCTACCGTCGCGACTTCGGCCCCGTCCGGCTGCTCGTCGTGGACTCGCGCTGCGGCCGCATCCTCGGTGATCGCCGGCGGTCGATGCTCTCGGACAAGGAGTTCGAGTGGGTCGAGGCCCAGACCGACGATGGCGACTTCGAGCACCTGGTCGTCGTCACCTCGATGCCGTGGCTGCTCCCGCGGGCCCTCCACGACATCGAGTCCTGGAACGAGGCGCTCTGCGCCGGCTCCCGCGGCCGATTGATGGGCCGGCTGGCCGAGGTCATCCGGCGCGCCATCGACCTCGAGCACTGGGCGGCCTTCCGCGAGTCGTTCGACCGGCTGGCCCGGCTGTTCGAGCGCGTCGGCCGAAGCGCACCGGGGCGGCCGGCCCCGGCCACGATCTGCGTGCTATCGGGCGACGTCCACCACACCTACGTCTCCGAGGCGGACTACCCGCGGCCCCTGGAGTCCCACGTGGTCCAGATCACCTGCTCGCCGATTCGGAACACGATCCCACGGGCGATGAAGCTCGTCTTCCATGTCGGCTGGAGCCATACGATGGAGCGCGTCATGCGGCTTCTCGACCGGCTGACGCGGGTCCCGCCGCTGCCGATCCGGTGGCACCACCCGACCGGCCCGCACTTCGGCAACATGCTCGCCGAGCTCATCCTCGACGGCCGGACGGCCCGGGTCCGCCTCGAGCGCTCCACCCGGGAGGAGGCCACGGGGACCGGCGAGCCGGCCGAGGAGGTCGATGCCGCCGCCGAGCCCGCGTCGGCAGCCGCCGAGCTGGAGCTCGTGGTCGAGCTCGACCTCACGCCCGCCCGCGCGACGCCCTGACCCAGCCTCAGGCGTCGGCCCGCGGGACGAGGACTCGGAGCGCTCCCGGGCTGATCGTGACGATGACCGGCGTTCGGCCGACCACGCTGCCATCGAGCTCGACGAGCCGCCGCGTCGCGGTCTCGACCTTGACCTCGCGACCCCGGGCCCGGAACGCCCGGCCACCGTGGCTGCGGCCGGACTTGCGCTGGCGGATGGCCTCCCACGCGGCGAGGAGTCCGTCGATCGGACCCGAGCCCTCCAGGGCGACGATGTCCAGCAACCCGTCGTCCGGCTTGACCGTCATGCGCGGCGCCAGGCCCAGGCCCGTGCGTCCGAAGTTGGCCACGAACACCTGGCTCGCCTCCACGCTGGTGGCCTCGCCATCGATGGTGACGTCGTGGCGGGTCGCGCGAAGGCGGGTCGACGTGCGGGCCGCGGTCGCGGCGTACGCCAGCTTGCCCCAGCGCCGCTTCTGGCGGATCGGTGTCTTGTCCATGACCTCGGCGTCGAACCCGATCCCGCACGCCACCGCGAACAGCCGCTCTTTGCCCTTGAGCTCGGCCTTGCCGAGGTCGATCGTCCGGACGGCGCCCTCGAGGACCACCTCGACCGCACGATCGAAGGCCCGCGGAATGCCCAGGTTGGTGGCCACGAGGTTGCCGGTGCCGAGCGGCACGATTGCCAGCGTCGCCGAGCTGTCGGCCACACCCTGGAGGACCTGCAGGACGGCCCCATCGCCGCCCACGGTCACGACGACCTCCACGGCGTCGGCCACGGCCTGCGTGACCCGTCGCCGCATCGCCTTCTTCTTCCTGACGACGGAGGTCTCCACCGGCCAGCCGGCCGCCTCGAGGCGCTGGCGGGTGGCGTCGACCGTCTCGCGGATCGGGCGGCCCTTCCGCAGGCGGCCGATGACCAGGGCGCGGCTCACCGCTGGAGGCGCCGCACCGGGATCCGCCACGACCAGCCAGACGGACGGATCCGGAACACGGCCCCGACGATCAGCAACCAGGCGATCCCCGCGAGGATGCCACCGACGACATCGGTCAGGTAGTGGTAGCCGAGGTAGATCCGGCTGGTCCCGATCCCGAGCGCGAGCAGGACAGCGATCGCCGTCGCCGGTATGCCGACGCGCCGTCCGAAGATCGACCACGCGACGAGGGCCAGGCTGACGTAGAACGCGATGCCGTTCATGGAGTGGCCGCTGGGAAAGCTGTAGTCGGGCAGGACGCTCGCGTAGTCCAGCTTCGGGCGGGGTCGCTGGAAGATGAGCTTCATGACGAAGTCGATCACGAGGGCCCCGCCCAGGGCGACCGAGATGAAGAGCAGGGCGCCATAGCGGCGGCGGATGTAGAGCGCGATCGCGACCACGACGAAGATCGGCAGGACCACGAGGCTCGAGCCGGCCGTCGTGAGCCCGTTCATCACCGCGTCGAGCAGGGGCGAGCGAACGCCGTGGAGGAACGGCGTTGCCCAGGCATCGAGGGCGAACGCCTCCTGATCGCGGACCTGCTCCGCGATCGAGCCGAACAGGAACAGGATCCCCATCAGCCCGACCAGGCCGAGGATGACCGCGCTCGTCGCCACGCCGAGCGGCGGGCGCGGCACGGCCGGTGCCGCTGCCGGTCGATTCGGGTCGACCTTGCCGAGCGGCCCGTGTTGCGTCGTCGGGCCGGCGTCAACGCGCGAGCCGGTCCTGGACGCTGGTCCCTTCGGCGCCGCGCGTCCGGATGGCGACTTGTCGGCGGTCACGAGCGGGCCCCGATCATGCCGCTGCCCGGCGGAGCGGCGGCTTGTCCGCCCACGAGCCGGGCCGCGTCCACCAGGCGTAGAGGCCAAGGATGCCGAAGCCCCCGAGAAGCCCGGCCAGGTCGTCACTCGGGTAGTGCAGATCAAGCGCGACACGGGCGATGCAGACCAGGGCCACCTCGACGGCCACGAGCACGGCCACGCCGAGCCGGAGCCACGGCACGACCGACCGGCGCCAGACGTTGAGCGCCACGATCCCGAGGATCGCCAGGTCCTCCAGGGCGTGGCCCGAGGGGTAGCTGTAGACGCTGCCGGGGATGCCCGGGGCGCTGCCGAGCGGGCGGGGCCGGGCGACGAGAGCCTTCAGGCCCTCCTGGCCGGCCGTGGCGAGCGCAAACAGGATGATGACCACCAGGGCCTCGCGACGGCGGTTGGTCACGAAGAGCCACGCCACGATGCCGATCGCGATCGGGATCATCGGCAGGTTGCCGAAGAACGAGAAGAACTGCCAGACGCCGTCCAGGGCCTTCCAGCCGACCGCGGTGTCGAGGAGCGGCCGATCGAACGGCAGGAGGCCCTGGCTCGCGGCGATGATGGTCAGCGCCACGAGGCCGAGCAGGCTGACGATGGCGATCGCCAGCCACGCGATGGCAGTCCGTTGCGACGCGCTTCGATCAACCAGCATGGCGGCCGATCATGGCGGCGGACCATTCTTGGCCGCGATGGCTTCCGCCGGGGCCAAGTGACAACGAGGCGACACCCATGACGTTCCTCGTCTCCGCCCTGGGCTTCGCGGGCCGGATCGCGGGCGATCTGCTGACCAGCGCACTCGGCTGGGCCGGCACGCTCCTCTTTGGCCGCGTCCCGAGCTCGCATCGCGTGCTGCTGGTCTGGATGATGGGCCTGTCCTTCTTCTGGCTCGTGGCGCTCCTCGCGCTGGCTGTCCCGGCGGCGGCCCGGGTCATGATTGCCGCGACCCCCCATCCCGCCGGCGCCGATGCCTGGATCGGCGTGGCATTCGCCGCCGCGGCCATCCTGCTGCCACTCGCGGTCGGGCTGGCGGGCTACCTCGTCCCGGCTGAGGGCCGCCGCGAGGAGGGGCCCTCGATCCTCGTCGAGCTGCTGCGGGGCTATGTGCTGGCGCCGGTCATCGCCGGGTTGCTCGTCTTCCTCGCCGGGGTCGGGCTCGTCCGCAAGATCCGGAGCTGGCGGCATGGCTGGTCCGATGTGCACGTCGCCGTCGTCATCGAGCCCCGCGGCTACGACGACCTGGTCGACGATCTCGTCGAGGCCCTCCACGAGGTGGGCCTGGACGTCACGGTCCGCGATGCCCCGTGGGTCCTGTCCCTCCCGGCACGGGTCCTCACCGCCGTCGCGAGCCCGAGCGTCCGCAAGCTTCGGCCCGATCGCCTCGTGGAGCTCCGAGCCCGCGACCTCCGCATCGGGGTCTATCCATCCGACGTCGCGATCTCGGCACCCGGCCGACGCCGGACTCGCGCGCGCGCCGCCGTCCTCAGCCGCCTGACGGCAACCGCGGCGCACCTGACCACGACCGAAGAGGCCCAGGAGATCGAGGATCGCTTGGCCGACCTGGCCGAGGGCGGCTCAGCCAGCCACGCCGGCCCGCGCCTCCAGGCCAGCATGGCCAGGATCGACGCGGCGCTGCTCGACCTGGAGATCCCGAGCGACGAGTGGGACGTCCTCTTTCGCGAGCGACTCCAGGTCGAGCGCGACCTCCTGATCGGCGACGACCAGCCCACCGCGTTGCCGAGGACAGCCCCACGGCACCGGCCCACCGCGGCGGCACGCCGGCGCGCGTCGGCTTGCCGGCCGTCACGCGCCGAGCGCGGCTGACACCTCCCGGCTGACGACGCCCCCGGCCGACGGCCCCGCCGCCGGCTGCTAGCGGGTCACGACCAGCTTGGTCGTGGCCGTATGGCTGAGACTGCCGCTGACCCCGGTGATGGTCAGGGTGAAGGTCTTGGCGTTGGTCCCCGCGGCCGTCTTCACGGTCAGCGTGACCGTATCGCCGGTCGTCCCATTGGGGCTGAACGTGATGGTCGACTTGTTGGGCTTGCCGCCCGTGAGGCTGAACGTCACCGCGCCGGTGAAGCCGTTCGTTCGGGTGATGGCGATCGTGTAGGTCGCCGTCGTCCCGCGCTTGATGGTGAGGCTCGCCGGGCTGACGGTGAAGGAGAAGTCCCCGGGAGCGGCCGTGACGGTGACGCTCGCGGTGCCGGTCTTGCCGCCGGCCGCCGCGGTGACGGTGAACGGCCCACCGGCGGTCGCGCCCGCCGTGAACAGCCCCGTCGTCGCGCCGATGGTGCCGCCGCCGCTCACCGACCAGCTGAAGCTCGGCTGCGGGCTCATCGCCGTGCCGAACTGGTCATAGCCGGTGGCCGTGAACTGCTTCGTTCCGTTGACCGGCACCGAGGTGGAGGTCGGGGAGACGGTGATGGTCGTCAGGACCGGGGCTGCGGTGACCGTCACGCTCGCCGTGCCGGTCTTGCCGCCGGCCGCCGCGGTGACGGTGAACGGCCCACCGGCGGTCGCGCCCGCCGTGAACAGCCCCGTCGTCGCGCCGATGGTGCCGCCGCCGCTCACGGTCCAGGCGAAGGATGGCTGCGTGGCCATCGGCTGGCCGTTCTGGTCGTAGGCCGTGGCGGCGAACTGCTTCGTCTGGTTGACCGTCACGGACGCGCTCGCCGGCGTCACGCCGATCGAGGTCAGCGTCTGCGGCGTCGCGCAGCCGGGCAGCGTGAAGCTGCCGATCCGCGTCCGCCAGTTGAACGACGTGACGCCCGAGGGGTAGTACTCGCTGGTGAACCAGAACGTGCAGTCGTCGACCGGGTCGACGGTCAGGTCGGCGTAGTCGCCCCAGCGGCTGCTGGTGCCGGTCTGGCTGCCGAGGCCGGCCATCAGCGTGGCCTCGCCCTGGCCGAGCGTGTTGATCGGGTCGCCCGCGAGGCGGGCGGCGTAGCGGATCGACGGGTTGACCGACGCGCTGGAGGCGTTGAACCCGATGGCGATGTCGCCGTTCTTGTCCATCGCCGCGCTGCCCATCCAGCGATCGGTCTGGTCGGGCTGGTAGGTGCTCTCCTGGAAGACGGTCTCCGGACCGCTGGTGACGTTCCGCAGCTCGAACCAGCGCACGCCGGTGACGCCGTTCGAGAAGACCGTGTAGTTGCCGACGACCGACTCGTGGCCGCCGATGTTGCGATAGGCCAGCCGGAACATCAGCCGGTCGTCGAGGGTGTCGAGCGTCGAGGTCGTGCCCGGCTGGGGCACGCACGCGCCGCAGGTGGCGAACCCGGCTGCCGCCGGGCTGGCGAACGTCGTGAACGTCGAGTTCGTGGGCGTGACCCAGTCGACGTGGTAGTGGTAGGTCTGGTACGTGCCCGTGAAGCCCGGCCAGCGGACGAACGACTCCGGGGCGCCGTTGGGCGGCAGCGTCGAGCCATCGACGTCGGCCGGCAGGATCGGGTCGCTGGAGGTGCCCAGGTTCGGCGCGGTCTGGAAGGTTGCGCTGAGGCCCTGGAGCATCCGCGTCCGATCGAACACGAACGCCTGGGCGCCGATGTAGGCCGTGCCGGCACTGTTGAACACATTGACCGACATGTAGTAGCCGTCGGGCCAGACCGCGAGATGGGGGTAGTCGTAGAAGTTCGAGCCGAGGTGGAAGTCGTAGCGGAACCACGTGCCCGTCGCGTCGCTGGTCGTCGAGATCGCGACGCACTCATCGGTGATGCTGGTGGTCCCGGCGAACTGGCTGACCAGCCAGCGATTGGCGAACTGGTCGTACAGCACGACCGGGTCGCCATGGCCGGCGGTCTCGCACACGCCACCGAAGCCGCTCCAGACGGTCGTGATCGCGACCGGGCCATAGACCTTCGCGCCGGTAGCCTTGTTCCAGACGGCGAAGCCCTCGTTGACGATCTGGACGTACTGAGTCGCGCCCACCTCGCCGTTGGTGTCCGGCGGGGCGCAGTTGCAGACCACGCCCGGGAAGTCGATGCCTTCGAAGTTCAGGGTCGTGCTGGGAACGTTCGGCGCGGCCGGCGCGCCCTGGACGACCGTGTCGGCCGCGTTCGGGCCGTCGTGGCCCGGGCCCGGCTCGCCACCGTCTTCGTCGCCGCCGTCGCCGTTGTCGGCCGCCAGCGGGTGCGCCGGGTACTGCTTGAGGTTGGGCAGGCGATCGGCCGAGGTGTCGTTCTTGAGCGCCGCGCCCATGGCGTGACCGTTGGCGAGGGTCACGGGTCCGTTGCGCGAGGCATCGGCCGAGACCATGGCGTGATCGGCGCCCGGCGCCGCGAGCTCGGGCCCGCCGCGATGGGGCTGGAGGCCGATCGCCAGCGCGAGGACCAGGGCCACACCGGACAGGGCGCCGGCGATCACGAGCAGGCGCGTACGTGCGAACGACATGCTTCGTCCAACTCCCCCACGGCGGGCTGACCACCCGCGACCGCTGGGATGATCGCATGCCGGATCGGCGGTTGTTGGTAGGACTTTCGAGCCATGGTGCCTGGGTGCACCCGGGCCCGAGAGTTCCGGCGCTGCCGGCCGCGGGTCGCTCCGAAGGGATGGCGGGTAGCAGGACTGTCGCGCTAGTGACGCGGCACGAGCCGCAACCCAGCATCCATCCCAGCCGCTCCGCCTCGATCCCCACCACTCGAGGCCGCGGCCGATTCGCGAGACGAGAGTCATGGTTCCTCGCCCACCGCGCCCCCATCGCCGCTCCCTGGCGCTCGCTTCGAGCCTCGTCGGCGCGCTTGCCGTCGCGATCGTCAGCCTGCCGTTCACGGCCGGGCCGGTCGCAGCCGCGTGGCGCGACTACGTGGCCAACTGCAACGTGAACATCCGGACCGCGGCGACCACCGCCTCGGGCAGCGTCCTGAAGGTCATTCCAGCGGACACCGTGGTCACGACCTCCAACGAGCTCGCGGGCGGCAGCTGGTCGGCCGGCTGCCCGGGCACCGTGACGGGCAATCGCTGGTTCGCCATCGTGAAGATCGGTGGCGTCAGCGTGACCTCCCTGTTCGGCGTCAGCCCGGTCTATGCGGCCAAGGGCCTCTTCCGCGGTGCCAACGTGCTCGAGGGCGTCGACGTCTCCACCTGGCAGGGCACCGTCGATTACGCCGCCGTCAAGGCGTCCGGCCGGTCGTTCGTGGTCGCCAAGGCCACCGAGGGCATCGGCTTCACGGATCCGACGTGGGCCCGCAACAAGGCCTACGCGACCGCCGCCGGCCTCGCCGTGACCGGCTACCACTTCGCCCGGCCCGACCTCAACCCCACCAATCCGGGGGCCGAGGCCGACTGGTTCGTCAGCCAGCTGGGCCTGACGCCCGGGATGCTCGTGCCGGCGCTCGACCTCGAGGTCTCCGGCGGGCTGTCGACGACGGCCCTCGTGGGCTGGGTCAAGGGCTTCCTCGACGAGGTCTATGCCAAGACCGGCGCGCGGGCGATGATCTACGTCAGCCCCGGCTTCTGGAGCGGCCACATGGGCGACACCCGGATGTTCGCGGATGCGGGCTACACGGTCCTGTGGGTGGCCCACTGGTTCGCCAACACGCCATCGGTGCCCGGCCAGAACTGGGGCGGCCACGGCTGGACGTTCTGGCAGTACGACGACTGCGGCACGGTGCCCGGCATCGCCTCGACCTGCGTCGACCTCGACCGGTTCAACGGCATCGACCTCAGCTCGGTGACGTACGGCTCCGGCTTCGACGTCGACGCGACGCCGGACAAGCAGTCGATCGAGCAGGGCGCGTCGGGCTCGATGACGGTGTCCCTCGTGCGGTCGTACTTCACCCTGCCGATCAGCCTCTCGATCAGCGGCCTGCCGACGGGCATGACCGCGTCGTTCTCGACCTCGCCGACCTCGGGCAGCACCACGGCCGTCGGCCTCAAGACCTCCGCGACCGGCACGCCCACGGGCACCTACCCGATCACCGTGACGGCCAGCGCCGACGGCATGACCGAGACGACGACCACGACGGTGACCGTGACCGACGGCGTTCCACCCACCGTCAAGGGCGGCCACCAGTGGCTCTTCTCGCCCACGGCGATCGGCACCGGCACGCCGGCCCGGACCACCTGGTCCGGCAGCGACGCCAGCGGCGTGGCCAGCTTCACAGTCCAGCGCCAGGTCGACGGCGGCGCGTGGACCGCGATGCACCTCTCCAGCCCGACCGCCACGAGCCTGCTCGAGGGTCTCGCGTTCGGCCACCGCTACCAGGACCGTGTCGCCGCCACGGACAAGCTCGGCAACACGAGCGGCTGGGCCTACGGGCCGATCCTGGAGCCGTTGCTGGTCCAGCAGACGGCCACGGGCGTCGCTTACAACGGCACCTGGTCCAATGCGACGAACTCGTTCGCGTCGGGCGGGAGCCTGCGCTACACGACCACCCGCGGGGCCTCCGTCACGTACACCTTCAGCGGCGTGGGCTTCAACTGGGTCTCGTACCGCGGCCCCAATCGCGGCTCGGCCGCGGTCTATGTCGATGGCCATTACCGCGGCACCGTGAGCCTCTCTGCCAGCGGCTACGTCGCCCGGCAGGTCGTGTTCTCGATGAACTGGTCGACCAACGCGACCCACACCGTGAAGATCGTCGCGCTCGGCACCTCGGGTCACCCGCGGGTCGACGTCGATGCCTTCGTCCGCGTCATCCGGATGTGAGCTCCGGGCCCGGCGCCCTCCGCACGGAGCGCGCCACCTCCTGAATCGCGAGAGGCGGTCCCGCTGGGACCGCCTCTCGGTGCGTGTGGGGCCGGGCCCGGTGGGCCCGGTCGATGGCCTAGGAGCCCTTGACGTACCAGTCGACGGCGTTCCACGTCGGGCCGGCCTGCGTCGGGTTCTGGAAGTAGTTCCCGAGCTTGCTGGAGACGAGGTCGACGTTCTTCCGGTAGTACAGCGGGATCTCGACGGTCTTCCCGACGTAGATGTCCTGGAACGTCTTCATCGCGTCCTTGATGACGCTGAAGTCGACGTTCGACTTGACGGCGTCCAGGGCCTTGTCGAGGTCCGGATCCGAGACCGAGGCGTCGTTGGCGCCGTTGGGCTCGGTCAGCTTGGAGTAGTACGAGGTGTAGTTGCCGATCGGGTCGAGCGACGACGTGAAGGCGTGCTCGGCGAGGTCGAAGTCCGAGTGGCTGAGGGCACAAGGAGTGTCCTTGGTGCCGTCGTTGTACTCGGCGAAGATGTCGGCCGGATCCACGCCGTTGACGACCGTCTCGATACCCACGTTCTTCAGGTAGTTCGCGATCAGGGCGAGGGTGTCCAGGCGGACCTGGCGGGTCGTCGTGCACAGCTCGATCTTGGCCCGGAGGCCGTTCTTCGAGCGGATGCCGTCCGAGCCCTTCGTCCAGCCACCCTGATCGAGGATCTGGTTGGCCTTGTTGGGATCGAACGTGGCCGGCGGCTCGTCGGCGTAGTACCAGACCTGGGGGGCGATGTTCGTGTTGGCGACCTGGACCGTGCCACCCAGGAGCTTGGTGTTGATCTCGTTCTTGTCGACGGCGTAGGCGACGGCCTCACGCATCGCCGGGTCGGACATCGGGCAACCGGTGCCGCGATCCGCGACGGCCGGGTTGTTGGAGCAGCCGCCCACGCCCGTGGCCGGATCGCCGGGACCGGCGGCCCAGTTCGGGCGGAGGAACTCGTAGGTCAGCGCCGGGGCAGCCGCGACGTTGTCGTGGAGGCCCTGCTGATCGAGCTTGGGCAGGTCGCTGTCCTGGAGGTCGGTCGCGAAGTCGACCTCACCGGCCGCGAAGCCGGCGATCATCGCATCCGCGTCGCCATACCAGTGCCAGATGAGCGTGTCGAGGTTCGCGGGCTGCCCGGAGGCGAAGCCCTTGTAGTTGTCGTTCCGGACGAGGCGCAGCTCCTGGCCCGAGGTCACGGACTGGAACTTGAACGCGCCGGAGACCGGGACGTTCGGCATGTCGGTCGGCTGGAAGCCCTTGCCCTTGACCTGGTCGGCCATGGGGATCGACGACAGGTAGTGCTTCGGCAGCACATTCGCGATCGTCAGGTAGGCCTCGTAGACCGACTTGAAGTGGTAGACGATCGTGGTGGCGTCGGGGCAGTCGACCTTGGTGATCTGGTCGTAGCCCGTGGTGCCGCCGGCGAGGCCGGTGTTGTCCGGGTCCATGACCCACGACCACGTGTACGCGAAGTCGTCGCAGGTGAGCGGCTGGCCATCGGACCAGAGGAGCCCAGCCTTGAGCTTCCACGTGACGGTCATCGCGTCGCCGTTGTCGCCGGGCACCTTGACGCCGCCGTTGTCGACGGTGGACGGCGCGGCGGCGAGGTCCGGCAGGTACTTGTAGTCGTTGGTCGGCACGACCAGGGCCGCCCAGGCCGCCGACGCGACGTTGGCCTCGGTGACCTGGCTCTCGTAGAACGGGTTGAACTGATTGGCTTCCTGCCAGTCACCGATGAGGATCTGGCCGCCCTTCGTCGCGTTGGCGTCGGGCTTGTAGCTCGATGCGAACGGGTCGATCGGCGCGGTCGTCGCCTGCGGTGGACTGGACTCTTGGCTCCCGGTCGCGCCCGGTCCGGTGGACGATGACGTCCCCGGGCCGCACGCCGCGAACACGATCGCGGTCGTGGCGATCAGGGCCTTGAGCGGCTTGTGCATCAAGGTGCTCCTCCAGATGGCGAAGCCGCCGTTCGTCGCCGTCCCGGCAGTGAGCCGGCCGAGTGCGCCGAGCCGCGGCATGACGCTGGTCCCGGGTCCGAGGGCTCGTCCAGCCGCGTGGTGATCGAGGAGGGCCGACGCTTGCTGCGCCGGGAGGGTCGGGCGAGGCCCGCACCCATCCGGGGCTAGGCGCAGCAGGTGCCGCCGTCTCGGGCAGCGGTCTTCGAGGGCCCCACGGTCGGGCCGGGCCGAGGATCGCCCGGATCCGTCGGGCCGGGCCAACGAATCGAAATTCCTCGACAGGTCGTGGGGAAGGAAGGTGCGACGTCCGCTCGACCATCGGTCAGTTGGCCGGGCGGACGCCGCGGCAGCGGGCCTCGCCGCCCCGACGTCACGAGTGGAGGTTGGTACGTGCCGACGTCGCGGATTGGCCCTGGCGGGAAGCAGCGCGTGCCGGGCTCCGTCCCACCGCCGCGCAACCTACGGGCGGCGTTGAGCCGTGGCCAACAGATTCGAATTCTTTGGACACGACTCCGGGGCTAGATCGCGGCGCGCCAGCCCCCGGTCGTCATCGCCGGCTCCGTCGAGGCGCCGCGATCGCTGGCCGCACCCCACAGCGACAGGAAGGCGCTGCCGCGGCGGGCCAGCCGGTAGAACGACCGCCGACCGGAGCGCGATGCCACGACCATGCCCGCTTCGCGGAGGCGGGCCAGGTGGTACGAGGCGGTGTTGGGGGCGAGGCCGCAGATCCGGGCGATGTCGCCGGTCGTGCGCGGGACGCTCAGGGCGGCCAGGATCTGCGCACGCACCGGGCCGATCAGCTCGGTCATCTGGGCGTCGGCGCTGGGCCCGTCCTCGAGCCACACCAGCGATCGCCCGGCCGGCGGGTAGACCAGCAGCCAGCGACCGCCGGGCAGCTCGCCGGCGAGATAGTCCTCGGAGGCGAAGACGCTGGCGACGAGGGTGATTCCAGCACCGGCCGGTGCGTACGTCCACTCGCAGCGATTCGGCAGGCACAGCTCGTAGCCCTCCAGCCATGCCCCCGGCCGGAGGTCATCGAACAGCCGGAACGGGCCATCGTTGGCGAGCACCAGGCTGCGCTGGGCGATGTCCCCGAGGTGGACCGACTCGATCGCCGGCCAGGCGTCGCCGAAGGCGTCATCCCAGCTGCCCCGAAACGCCTTGGCGATCGCATCGATGGCGCGCGGCCGGTCCGTCCAGGCCGCGAGGACGCTCTCCCGACGGCGTGGCACGACCGTCGTGCAGTGGGCGATCTGGCGCTCGATGTCCGCCGGCTCCGCGGCAGCGATCCGCTCGATCGACGCCTCCAGGCCCTCGCCCGGGTCGGGCGTGATCGCCAGGAACGACGGCACGACGCCATCCTGCAGGAAGCGCAGCGCGGGCAGCGCCGCCAGGGGCGCCGCCGCCTCGACGAGGCGATGGCGGCGACCGGCCGGGAGCCGCGCACCCTCCGCCGTCGTCGGCCGCCCGCCCGGCGCGCGGATTGCGGCCGACAGGATGTCCCAGTACGGCGCGTAGGTGAGGCGCAGCGCCACCAGGTCGCGATCGGTCAATCGGACCCGGATCATCGGACGCGAGGCCTGCCGGAAAAGGTCGTCATGGCTGCTCGGCATGGGGTACCCGCTCAGGGGCCGCCGAGGTTCAGTCGGAGAGGGCTGCCAACGCCGGGCGGGCATGCGAACGGCGCTCGCCTGGACGAGGCGAGCGCCGTGGGGGGGCTGGGGTTTGAGGTGGTGCGGTTACGGTTGAGCAGCGACCTCGGAGCCGTACTCCTGGGGGTGCTGCTGGCGATCCTTGGCCTCGGTCTTCTCCATGATCGCGAGGGTCTCCGCGACCGAGCGGCCGTTCTCGTCAGCGGCTCGCTTGATGTCCTCGTATCGAATGTTGTGCTCGCCCATATCCAGATGGGCGTCCATGCAGCCACAGGTCAGGCACATGAGGGGGAACCTTCCTTCCGACCGCGTGCGTGGCGGTCGAATCCACCATACCGCGCCACGGCTCGGGATCGCGGCGGCGGCGGGGGCGCTGGGCTTGCAGGCCGGTGACAGGCGGAGCGCCCGACCGCGGCGCCCATCGCGGCGCGGCGCCCGATCGCCGCCCGATCGCGGCTCGATCGCGCCGCGGCACCCGTCGCGGCGCCGCGGCAGACGTCAGCCGGCCGGCTCGCCAGTGAGGTCCTTGTCCTCCATCTCCCACGCGTGATCCAGCACGTGGAAGGCCGAGTGGCGGATGAGGAACGGCAGGCTCCACGAGCGCATCCGCTTGCCCTCGCCGGCGTTGTAGGCCCGCATCG
>DASXQE010000003.1:0-8167 GCA_036493155.1 Candidatus Limnocylindrales bacterium
CCGTTCCAGCTCCGCATGAGCGTCCGCCAGCCGCCCCTCTGCCGCCCACCGCTCCGCCTGGATGCGGTCGATCCCGCGGAAGACGTCGGTGTCGCCGTGGATCGCCTCGAACCGCGCTCGAACGGGCTCCAGGGATTCCCCCCGGAGGTGCTGGGCCCACGCGAGCACCCGGAGGGCCTCCCGCTCGACGTCGGGGAAGCGGTCGCGACTGAGATGGATCGCTTCGCGGAGCGCGCGCTCGGCGGCGGGGAGGTCGTCGACCTTGCCGAGGACGACGTAGCTGGCGCGGCGTGCCAGGATCCAGGCCCGGGTACGGGGATCGTCGGCGCCGTCCTGCATCGCGAGGTCGAGCGCCAGGTCCACGTCCGGCCGCTCGGCATGGTGGTACGTGGCCTCGCCCTGCAGGACGCGGGCCGTCGCGCGCTGCGGTCCCGGCGCGAACGTGGTCACGGCCTCGTCCAGCCACCGCCGCGCCGCATCGTGCTCGCCGACGACCAGCAGTCGCTCCACGAGGTCGAGCAGGCGGCGCGGGCGCTCCGCGGCGTCCGCGGGCGTCAGGCGGAGGGCCGCATCCGCCAGGTCGGCGGCCTCCTCGTGGGCTCCTCGGCGCGTCGCGGCCAGCGCCGCAGCGGCGAGGGCCGCGGCGAGCCCGGGATCGGGACCTTCCGCCGCCAGCGCGCGGTGACGGAGTCGTTGGCCAGCGTCCTCCACCACCGCGGCGAGCCGACCATGCAATACGCGGCGCTCCACGGGACTGGCGCGACGGACGGCCGCGGCACCCAGCAGCGGATGGCCCAGGCGGACGCGATCAGCGTCGCTGACCAGCGCGCCCAGCTGCAGCGCCCGCGCGTAGGCGTGGCGGTCGAGCAGCTCCATCTCGGCCACTCGCGGGGCGGCCGCCATCGCGACTGCCGCCAGCAGCGTGCGGACGTTCTTCGGCAACCGCTCGACGCGGAGGCCGACGACGTCGTCGAGGTCGGCGCCCCGCGCGGCGCGTGGCTCATCGTCCAGCCCGATGTCCTGGCCGCCGAGCCGGGCCAGCTCCAGGGCCGCCAGCGGGCTGCCGCCGCTTCGGTCGTGCAGCGCCCGGAGCGACCGGTGGCTGAGCTCCAGGCCAAGCCGCTCCCGCACCACGCGGCGGATCGCACCCGGGCTCAGCGGCGCGAGGTCGAGCCGATCGAGCGACACGCCGCCGGCCGACGCCTCGAGTCGACTGGCGGCGCCCGGGCGCCGGGCCAGGAGCACGCGAACCGGCAGCTCGCCGGCCCGCCGGAGGGCGTAGGCGAGTGCGTCCGCGGAGGCGACGTCGAGCCACTGCAGGTCGTCGATCGCGACGAGGATCGGCCGACGGGCCGCCGCGGCCCGCAACACCCCGAGGACGGCCGGCCCGACGGCGCGCTCCTCGGGCGTATCGGCGCTCGTGGCGTCGGCCAGCACGAGGGCGATCTCGAGTGCCCGTCGCTGGGGCGGCGGGAGGGATGCGAGCATGGTCCGTGGCAGGTTGCCCAGCAGGTCGGCCAGGCCGCTGAATCCCAACCGCGACTCGGGCTCGGCCGGACGGGCCGCCAGGACTCGCAGGCGCTCGTGGCGCGCGAGATCGACGCCGGCCTGCCACAACGTGGTCTTGCCGAGGCCCGGCTCGCCGACGAGGAGCAGCGCGGCTGCCGACCTGCCCGCGGCGCCGTCCACGGCGCGCCCTCCGGCCGGTGGCGTGACGAAGGCGCGGAGCCGTGCCAGCTCCGGGTCGCGACCGACGATCGACGGGGCATCCACCGGGTGCGGATCATCCCTGCGCGCCGTGCGACCGTCCAGCGCCCGCCGGGCCCTCGCCAACTCTCAGGGAAGTCCGTGATATCGGCGCTGCCGACGCGAGCCTACTTTCCCGCCATGGCGGAGTTCGTCGTCGAGCTGTACCAGCCCACGGCGGGGTCGTCGCGCTCCCTGGCCGATGGCCGGCGGCGTGCCCGAGCGGCCGCGGCGGACCTCAGCCGCGAGGGCCTCCCCGTGCGGTTCCTCCGGTCGCTGTTCCTGCCGGGCGATGAGACCTGCTTCTACCTGTTCGAGGCTGCCTCGGCCGACGTCGCGCGTGCGGCCGCTGAGCGGGCCGGCCTGGCCGTCGATCGCGTGGTCCAGGCCCAGAGCAGCGACGGCTGAACGGCGAAGGCCCCGGCGACGTCGCCGGGGCCTTCGATCTGGGAGCAGCGGGCCACCACCCGCTAGGGCGCCCAGGGGTGCATCGTGATGAGCCCGGGCCCGCCGGGCCCGAGGCACTCCGGCACGCCGAACGTGTCCGTCGCCGATCGCGGCTCCGCGACGAGGACGCCCGCCGAGCTGCTGCCGTCCGGCCCGGCGAACACGAAGGCGACCGTCACCGGCGCCTTGGGTGCGCTGCCGCAGTAGTTCGCGTCGTCGATCTCGGTCGAGACGCTGGCACCGGCTGCGACGACCACGGCCGTCGTGGAGGCCGGCGGGTCGCCGTCCAGGAGGACCTTGCCGGCGCCACCGATCAGGCGCGGCTGCTCTTTCGAGGGGATGGTGCACGGGCCCGATCCGGTGTTGGTCAGGACGACGGTCGCGATCCGGTTGCCGGCCGCGCCGGTCCACGACGTGACCCGTGCGGACAGGTCGGCCAGGGCGCAGGCGGTCATCGGGACGCTCGTCGGCGGGGCCGTCGGGATCAGGATCGATGGACTTGGCGCCGACGTCGGCAGCACCGCGACCTCGCTCGGCGGCGCCGACTCGACGGCCGCACCGAGCAGGTCATGGCTGCCGGCCCACGCCGTTCCGCCGATCACGCCCGCCGCGAGGATGGCGCCGGTCAGGAGCCAGCCCAGCCGTCCGAGGGCGACGCCGACCCCGGAACCGGATCGTCCGCCGGCTCCAGTGCTCGCTGCCGTCCGCGCGATCGCGGCCGCATCGATGGGCCGGACGCCATGCTCCGCGTGGCCGGCGATGCGCCGGGCAAGGGTGTCCTCGAAGGCATCGTCGGGGCCGCCCGCGGCGGACGCCGGTGCCGCGCCGCGATAGGCATCCGAGGGATCGGGACCGGAACGAGTCATGGCTGGAGCTCCCTTCGCAATCGGTTGAGGAGGCGCGCGGTCCGAGCCCGGACGCCGCCGGCACTCAGGCCCATGGCGGAGCCGATCTCGGCCGACGAGAACCCGGCGACATAGCGCAGCGCCAGCACGGCGCGATCGGTTGGGTCGAGCGCGGCCAGGGCGTTGGCGAGGTCGATCTCGGCGGCGCGCTCGGCAGGATCCGCCCGCGCGGCGGACGCCGCCGTGTCAGGAGCGCCATCGACCGCGACCTCGCGGACCTGCCGGCGCCCTCGTCGGCGGGCGAGCTGCCTCGCCTCGTTCGCGGCGACCGACACCAGCCAGGCCTTGAGCCGGGCTGGATCGCGCACGGTCCCGACCTTCTGCCAGATCTTGGGCCACGCCGCCTGGACCGCCTCCTGGGCGAGGTCCGGGTCGCCGCAGATCACGAACGCCACCCGGGCCATGTCGTCGTGGTGGCCCGCGACGAGGCGAGCGAAGGCGACCTCGTCGCCGGCGGCGACCTGGGCGATGACGGCGGCGGCACGCGAATCGTCGATCACGGCTTCCATGTGTGTCATAGATGCCGCGAGCGTGCTGAAGTGATTCACGAGGCCGCGCGAATCGCGCGGCATGGCCGCAATCGCCGGTGCCCTATCGCACCGCGGTCAAGCCTGTCCCTATGACTCGTTCGGGGTGGACTCCAGCACCGTGACCTCGAGCTGGCTCACGACCTCGACCACGCCCGTCACCGCTTCGGCGACGGCGATCGCATCATCCTCGTCATCGAGGTCGTCGACCGAGCCACTGAGCCGCACCTGGTCGCCATCGGCCTCGACCTCGATACGATCGGCGAAGGCGGACGTTCGCGCGTCGGCGCGGAGGGCTTCCTCCACGCGCGCCGTCCGCTCGTCGGAGGCATACAGCAGCTCGCCGTGGTGGTCGGCGTCGAAGGGCTCGTCCTCGGCCGTCGTCCCGAAGCCGGCCGCGACCTCGGCCGCAGCGCCCGCCGCATCCCGGCCCAGGATCACCGGCGGATCCGTCGGCGGGATCCACGCGAGTCCCTCTTCCGCGGCCTCCTCGGGATCGTCGGTCTCGCCGGCCCGGGCCTCATCGTCGGCCAATGACTCGAAATGGGCGACGTCCGGCTGGATGCTGCCCGGCTCGCGGGACGTCAGCTCGCCCTCGTCGATCGCGGTGTCGGTGGTCTGCTGGCTGTCGTCGATCTCGCGCAGGTCCGGCAGGTCGCCGGCATCCGCAGGCCGCAGGCCCAGCAGCTCCGCGACGTCCGGATCGACCTCCTGCCGGGTGTCAGGTGAGCCGGGGTCGCGCCCGCTCGCGCGAGGCGGCGGGGTGTCCGAGGAGGGAGTTCGCTGATTCGTCACGTGTTGACTGTCGCGACGGACGACGGGTCATCGCCACGGCGCCGCGCGACGTCCCGTTGCGACCGCGTGAAAAAGTACGGAGCGGCTCCCGAAGGAGCCGCTCCGTTGCTGTCCCGGTGAAGGAACCCGCACAAGGCGGGTGCTTCTGCCACGCGTCAAGGGCATCTATCACGTCGGCTGCACCGACTACCCTGACCCAACCTACCCATGACCTTGCCGCTGGGGCAGCGAGCCTGCGCGAGCGCAGTGCACGGCACAGTCTACGTGACAGGCCCCCGAAATCCAAGGGTTTTGTCGCGCCTATTGGTGAAAATCCCTTAACGGTCAAGCGCGGCCACGTTTCCGCGGCATTGCAGCCGCATAACACGGGCGATTCGGCGCAGCGGGGCCAGAGTGCGCGACCGGCCCGGCGCGCGACCGCTTGGAGGCGCGAGCCGTTCGCCGGCTACTCGTCCTCGACGATCGTGACGGACGTCATCGCCACCGGATCGTCCGGCAGGTCCCGGCTGTTGCGTGGCGCGGCCACGATCTGGTCGACGACGTCCATGCCCTTGGTCACCTGGCCGAAGAGCGTGTAGTTCTTGGGCAGGCGACCGGTCAGGTCGGCCGTGCAGATGAAGAACTGGCTGCCGTTCGTGTTCGGCCCGGCGTTGGCCATCGCCAGCGCGCCGCGGACGTAGTCACCCTTGATCGGCTCGTCGGCGAACGTGTAGCCGGGGCCGCCCGTGCCAACGCGGCCAGCATTGAGCGTGGCCTTCTTGCCGTGCTCCCCGTCGCCGGCCTGGATCACGAAGCCGGGGATGACGCGATGGAAGACGACGTCGTCGTAGAAGCCCTTCTTCGCCAGGTCGATGAAGTTCTGGCTGGCCTTCGGGGCATCGGCGGTGAAGAGCTGGACCTCGATGTCGCCGAGGTCGGTGGCGATGGTCGCGCGGGTCATGGCAACTCCTACGAAGCGGTTGGCGAGTCCTACGAAGCGGCTGGCGAGGTGATCGGCGCCGAGGCGCCGGGAGAGGCGCTCGGCGTGGAGACGGTGACGCTGGTCATGGGGATGGGGTTCGAGGGCAGCTCGGCGCCGCCCGAGGCCTGGAAGATCGCGTCCGCCACGGACAGCCCGCTCGCGACGTCGCCGATGATCGCGTAGCCGGGATTCGCGCCCTGGAGGATGGGCCCCGCGCTGTCGCTGAGGACGATGAAGAACTGCGAGCCCTCGCTGTTGGCGTCCTGGCCGCGAGCCATCGCGACCGTGCCGCGGTGGAACGTCGTGGTGATCGGCTCGTCGGCGATCGTGTAGCCGGGACCGCCCTGGCCGACGTTGCCGAGGTCGAGCGAGCCGGTCCGGCCGTACTGGCCGTCGCCGCCCTGGATGACGAACGGCGCCCCGCTCTGGAGCGTGGGTGTCCGGTGGAACACGACGCCGTCGTAGTAGCCGCATGACGCCAGGGCGATGAAGTTGCCGGTCGCGATCGGCGAGAGCGAGCCCTTGACGGTGATGACGATGGTGCCCTTGGGCGTGTCGATCGAGACCGTCCGGACGTCACCCCGAGCCAGCGGCGCGGGCTGGCTGGTGGGGCAGGCCGCGGCGTTGTCGGACGGCGCTGCCGACGAGCCGGTGCCGCCGCCGAGGACGGTGAAGCCGATGGCGGCCACGATGATGATCGCCCCGATGACCGCAGCCCCGATGACCCGCGGGTCCACCGGCATGCCCCCCATCGTGGTGCCACCGGAGGTCCGGCCGCCGCTGACCCGGCTCGCCGGCACACCGGTCCGGCCGGCCAGGGTCCGCCGAGCGTCCTTGGGCCGGCGACCGGGCACGCCGGCTGCTCCCCGCGACCTGGAGCGTTGGCTCATGCGACGGCCTCCCGTGCGGCGACGTAGTCGATCGCCCCGGACAGGAGCGCCTCGCCGAGGATGATGCCCGCCACGCCGGCATCGCGCACGCGTCGGAGGGCGTCCAGGTCGCGAGCGCCGCCCGCCACGAGGACCTCGACATCCGCCGCCCGCGCGGCCCCGGCGACCTCGTCGAGGTCGGCGGTGTGGCCACTCACGATGCGCCGGACGCCTGCGGCGGCGAGGAGGTCCACCAGCGCCGCGACGGTCTGGGGCGGCCCGTGCCGCCACGGGAAGGCGGCCAGTCGCTCGGGTCGCGCGTCGAGGCCGACGGCCAGCCAGTCACCCGCGACGGCCACGCAGGCCCGCAGCTGCTCCGGGTCGTCGGCCAGCGCCATGCTGCTAACGACTCGCGTCGCGCCCGAGGCGAAGGCCAGCTGGATCGCCGCGGGATCCTCGACGCCGCCCGCCAGCTGGAGTGGCGTCGCGATACGGCCGGCGATCGCGCCGACGGCTTCGAGGTTGACTGGCCGGCCCGCCCGCGCCCCGTCGAAGTCGACGAGGTGGACGAGCGGTGCACCGAGCCGCACGAAATGCTGGGCGATCCGCTCTGGCC
The DNA here is from genome assembly GCA_036493155.1 of Candidatus Limnocylindrales bacterium. Taxonomy (GTDB): domain Bacteria; phylum Chloroflexota; class Limnocylindria; order Limnocylindrales; family CSP1-4; genus UBA5189. The sequence goes on from DASXQE010000003.1 coordinate 6,867, forward strand.
GGTCGGTTGGCGCCCCCACGCCGGCCGAGACACCGGGCCAGAAGACGACCCGGGACTTGCCGCCCGCGAGGTCGATCGACGGGATGACCAGCACGAATCGAGTCGACGCGGAGGGCCGCCGGTCAGGCGGCCGGAACCGGCTGGCTCGAGGCGGGCGTGCCGCTCTCGGCGAGGACGGCCTTCACCGTCGCGATCGTCCGGTCGATCGCCGCCGAATCGATGCCGTAGTGGGTCACGGCGCGGACCTTGCCGTCGCGCGAGTAGTCGATCATCAGGACGCCGCGGGCGCGGAGCTCCGCCAGGAAGGCATCGCGGTCGCCCCGGACCTTGAACAGGACGAAGTCCGTTCGGACTCGATCGGGATCCAGGGGCCCGGCGTCTGGCTGGGCGATGCCGCCCGGCGAGAGGATCCCCGGCAGCTCGGCCAGGCCCTCGGCCAGGCGGCGGGCGTTGGCGTGGTCCTCGGCCAGCCGCTCGATCATCCCCGCCGGGCCGTCCCGCAGGGCAATGAGCCCGGCGGCCGCCAGGATGCCGGCCTGGCGCATCCCGCCACCGAGGAGCTTGCGGCCACGCCGAGCCCGCTCGATGAACGGCTTCGAGCCGACGACCACGGATCCGACAGGGCAGGCCAGGCCCTTGCTCAGGCAGAAGGTCACGGAGTCCGCGGCGGCAGCCAGCTCCGCGCCGGTCACGCCGAGCGCGACCGCGGCATTCCAGAACCGCGCGCCGTCGACGTGCAGCGGCACCCCGTGCTCGTGGGCCACCGCCGCAAGGGCGGCGGTGTAGGCCGGGCTGATGGGCTGGGCCATCGAATCGGCGTGGGTGTTCTCCAGCTCGACGAGGCCGGTGATCGGGTTGTGGGGATCGGTCGGGTCGCGGAACGCGGCCGCCACGGCGTCGAGGTCCATGGTCCCGTCGGGCCGCTCGGCGATCGTGCGCGCCGAGGCTCCGACGATCACGGCATGGCCGGCGGCTTCGTGGTTGAGGATGTGCGACCCCTGCGGCGCGATGAGCTCCTGGCCGCGGCCAAGGTGAGCGAGCTGGCTGACGATGTTGCCCATCGTCCCGCTCGAGACGAAGACGGCCGCCTCCTTGCCGAGCAGCTCCGCGGCGCGTTCCTCGAGCGCGCGGACCGTCGGGTCCTCGCCGAAGACGTCGTCGCCGACCTCCGCCGCGGCCATGGCCCGACGCATCTCGTCGGTGGGGTGGGTGACCGTGTCGGACCGCAGGTCGATCCAGTCGTGGGAGGGGGGCATCGGGGCCGAGGATACCGCGTACCGTTGCCGCTCCATGGCGGACGG
>DASXQE010000004.1:0-26345 GCA_036493155.1 Candidatus Limnocylindrales bacterium
TCACCGAAGCGACCCGACTCGATGCACCACCGGCCGCCGGGTCGGCTGGCGAGCCCGCTGCGCCGGCCGCGCCGACCGCCACGCCCACGGCTGCGACGCCGCCACCCGCCCCGGCGCCAGCGGCGCCGATCGCCACGGCGCCGATCGCCACGGCGCCGCCCGCCCCCGCTGCGGATGCTGCCGCCGAACCGGCCGACGACGAGTCCGATCAACCCTCGGCGTAGCGCCGCCTCCGCGCGGCGGTCCGGCAGATGACCTCGGAGCCACTGACGGGGGAGGTCCTCCCCACCGAGCCGCCGCCCCCGGACGGCGCGGTCATGCCGCTCGTCGAGCACCTGTCCGAGCTCCGCAACCGGCTGATCTGGTCGATCCTGGCGATCGTCGTGGGCAGCGCGATCGGCTTCTACCTCAGTGACGCCGCGATCAACGTCCTGAAGGCACCGCTGCCGCCGGGCACGAACCTGATCATCACCAACATCGGCGACGCCTTCGGCATCAAGCTCAAGCTCGCGATCGTCATCGGCGTGATCCTCGCGATGCCGGTGCTGCTGTGGCATTTCTGGCACTTCGTCGCGCCCGGCCTGACCGCCGGTGAGCGGGGCGTCGTCCTGCCGTGGATCCCGGCGACCCTGGCGTTCTTCGCCCTCGGGGTCGGCGTCGCCTACATCGTCCTGCCGTTCGCCTCGCAGTTCCTCCAGAGCTTCGCCACCGGCGTCTTCGTCCCGCTGCTCGCCGCGCGGGAGTACTTCGACTTCGTGTCGATGCTGTTCCTGGCGTTCGGGATCCTGATGGAGTTTCCGGTCGTCCTCGTCGGCCTGGCCCGGGTCGGGATCGTCACCTCGGAGCGCCTCCGCCGGTCGCGTCGCTTCGTCATCCTCGGCATCGCTGTCTTCTCGGCGGTCGCGACACCGGGCACGGACCTCGTGAGCCCGACGGTCCTGGGCGTGACCCTGTACGTCCTGTTCGAGATCACGGTCATCGTCATCCGCCGCGGCGGGCGCTGATCGGCCTCGACTGAGACGCCCGAGGCGGGGGATAGACTGGCCCGCATGACGACCGCGAAGACCGGCCGGCGCGAGCTCCACGAGCCGCTCGTCCACGATGCCGACGAGACGGACGTGGACCCCGCCGAGTCGTTCCGCCCGCCGAAGGGCATGCCCCACGTGGTCCTCCTCAGCGGCCTGTCGGGTGGCGGCAAGACCGCCGCGGCCAAGCTGTTCGAGGACCTGGCGTACACGGTCGTGGACAACATGCCGGGCGAGCTGCTCGGGCAGCTGGCCGAGCTCGTCTCCTCGGACCCGGCGCGATTCGCCCGGGTGGCGATCGTCCAGGACGTCCGGGCGGGCGATGCCGAGAGCGCCTACCGGGCGATGAAGACCGCCTTCGAGGACCGCGGGATCCGGCCCCAGGTGTTCTTCCTCGAGGCCAGCGACGAGGTCCTCATCCGGCGCTTCTCGGAGACACGCCACCGCCACCCGCTGTCGGAAGGCCGCGGGATCGCCGCGGCGATCGCCCTCGAGCGCCGCCTCCTCGATCCGGTGCGGGCCGAGGCCGATGTCGTGCTCGACACCTCGGACCTGTCGCTGCGCGAGCTGCGGGAGCGGATCTTCGCGCGATTGGGAGATCTCGACCCCGATCGGATGGCCATCCAGCTCATCACCTTCGGCTACAAGTTCGGCGTCCCGCTCGAGGCCGACCTGGTGTTCGACACGCGATTCCTGCGCAACCCCTACTACGTGCCGTCGCTGCGCGAGCTCAGCGGCCTGTCGGAGCCCGTCCGCGACTACGTCCTGCAGCAGCCCGGGGCGGGGGAGTTCCTCCAGAAGGTCGAGGACTTCCTGGCCTTCACGATCCCGGCCTTCGAGGCGGAGGGCAAGAGCCGGCTCACGATCGGGATCGGTTGCACCGGCGGGCGCCACCGCTCGATCGTCCTGGGCGAAGCGCTCGCCGCCTGGCTGCGCGACCGCGGCGACGAACCCGTCGAGATCTTCCACCGCGAGCTGGAGCGGGCATGATCGTGGCGGTCCGGGGACGCGGCGCGTGAAGGCCCCCGGCCGAGCCACCGGTCTCCGCCGCTGGCTGAGCCCGGGCATCGGCGTCAAGCGCTGGCTGCTGCTCGTCTTCGCAGGCCTGCTGCTCCTCGCGCTCGGGGTTGCGCACACGCTGCGTCAGGTCTCGGGCGACCTCCAACCGGGTGGCATCGCCCAGGTCGTCATCGACGCCATGACGCTCCAGTTCCTGCCGTTCGCCCTGCGCGGGATCGTCGTGGCCGTGCTCGGCCTGGGCCTCGTGGCGATCGGCGCCTGGCGGGTGCTGCTGGCGGTCACGAGCCCGCTCCGCGCCGACGAGGACCAGCCGCTCGTCGAGGTCATCTACCAGAAGAAGTTCCTCGCGCGCGGCCCCCGCGTCGTGGCGATCGGCGGCGGGACCGGCCTGTCGACGCTGCTCCGGGGCATGAAGGAGCACACCAGCAACCTGACCGCGATCGTGACCGTCGCGGACGACGGCGGATCGTCGGGGGCGCTGCGGGAGGAGCTCGGGATCCCGCCTGTCGGCGACATCCGGAACTGCATCGCGGCCCTGGCGGACGCGGAGCCGCTCATGGCGGACCTGCTCGGCTACCGCTTTCCGGGCGGCATCCGGGAGCCCGGCGCGCCGGTCGTCACCGAGCCGGGCGGGCTCGGCGGCCACGCCGTGGGCAACCTGCTCATCGCCGCCCTCACGGCCCTCGAGGACGGCGACTTCGAGGAGGCGGTGCGACGGATGAACCGCGTCCTGGCCGTGCGCGGCCAGGTCGTGCCGGCGTCGCCGACGCCCATCACGCTCCACGCCCGCACCCGCGACGGCATCGTGGTGACCGGCCAGAGCGCGATCGCTCGGACGCCCGGGATCGAGCGGGCCTGGATCGGCGCCGACGAGGTCCACGCCGCGAGCGACGCGATTGCCGCGATCGAGGCAGCCGAGATCATCGTGCTCGGACCCGGCAGCCTCTATACCAGCGTCCTGCCGGTGCTCCTCATCCCCGAGGTGCGTGACGCCGTGGCCGGATCGAGCGCGATCCGGGTCTACGTCTGCAACGTCGCGACGCAGACCGGTGAGACCGAGGCCCTCGACCTGGCGGACCACGTCGAGGCGCTGCTCCAGCACACGGTCCCGGGCCTGATCGACGTCGTCCTGGCCAACGACCGGCTCGATCGCGCCGGCGGCGGCGCCGGACCCGTCGCCCTGCGCTGGCCGCCGGCCCTCGAGCCGGTGCCGCATCTCGCCACCGACGACGTCGTCGATCCGGCGGACCCGCATCACCACGACCCCGAGCGCCTGGCCGAGGCGATCCTGCGGGCCTGCGAGCGCGAGGCCGCCGCCGTGCGCCGCGAGCGCGTCGCCCGGAGCGCGTGAGGCCCCGTTGAGCGACGCGGATCGTGACCTGGTCGCGACCCTCCGTGCCGAGCTCGCCGCCATCGATCCTGCCCGGCCCTGTGATCGCGCGGCCGAGCGTGCGGGCCTCGACCTCGTGGATGGCCGCGTGCGCGGCAGCGACCCCGTGCTCGCACGGCTCGCGGTCCGGCTGGCGGCCGTGCCCGAACCGGGGGCCGAGCTGGCAACCGACGATGCCGCGTGGGGCCGGCTCGCCAGCCATTGCCGGCTGGCGTGGCTGCGCGGGCGCTTCCTGGGCCGCGGTTCGCTGAGCCTGGCCGGCGGCCGGACCCACCTCGAGTTCGTCGTCCCGGCAGCCGAGGCGCCGATCCTGGCGCGACGCCTGGTCGGGATGGGGCTGCCGGCGTCGTGGCGGGTCCGGCGCGGCCGGGGGGTCGTCACGTGGAAGAGCAGCGAGACGGTGTCGACGTTCCTGGGTCGGATCGGCGCCGGGCCGGGCCTGCTCGAGCTCGAGGCTCGGCAGGTGTCGCGGACGCTCCGCGGCGAGCTCAACCGCGTGCTCAACGCCGAATCGGCCAACGTCGCGCGCTCGGTCGTCGCGGCCGGGCGGCAGATTGCGGCGATCCGCGGGCTCGAGGCCGACGGGACGCTCGCCGGCCAGCCGTACCTGGTTCGAGTCGTGGCCGACGCGCGGCGCGAGACGCCCGACGCGACCCTGACCGAGCTCGCGGAGCGACTCCAGGTCCATCGCTCGCAGGTCCAGCGCGCGCTCGAGCGGCTCGAGCGGCTGGCCGTCGACGGGCTGGCATGATTCCAGCCATGCGACAGGTCATCGTGGCCGCCAACTGGAAGATGCACACGACCCCGGCAGATGCCGGCGAGCTGGCCCGGACGATCGCAAGCCGGACCCGGGTCGATGGCGTCGTCCGGGTCCTGTGCCCGCCGTTCGTGTGCCTCGCGGCCGTGCGCGATGCCCTCGCCGATGACGCGGTCCGGGCGCCCGACGGCACGGGCGTGGCGGTCGGCGCCCAGGACGTCCACCATGAGCCCGCCGGGGCCTTCACCGGCTGGGTCTCCGGCCCGATGCTGCAGGGCCTCGCCACGTGGACGATCGTGGGCCACTCCGAACGGCGGCGCGACGCCCACGAGACCGACGAGCTGATCGCGCGCAAGGTCGTCGCGGCGCGCGACAGCGGGCTTCGCACGATCCTGTGCGTGGGCGAGCACCTCCGCGAGCGCGAGGCCGGCCAGGAGGTCCGGGTCGTCGACGCCCAGGTCCGCGCGAGCCTTGCGGGCGCCGATCCCGCGCGATTCGGCACGGCCGACGGCCTGCCGTGGCTGACCGTCGCGTACGAGCCGGTGTGGGCCATCGGGACGGGCCGGACGGCCCGCGGCAGCGACGCTGCGGAGATGGCGGCGACGATTCGCCTGGCGCTCCATGAGCTGGGCTTTGCGCATGCCGGCGAGGACGTGCCGGTGCTGTACGGCGGCAGCGTCACGGCGGCGGCCATCGACGAGTTCATGGCCGAGCCATCGATCGACGGCGCGCTCGTCGGCGGCGCGTCGCTCAAGCCCGACGAGATGGCGGGCATCGTCGCCCGCGCCGGATTGACCGCGGCCGCGCGCGCCACCGCCGCGGCGGCCGGCGAATCGGTGGCGAGGTGACGCCGGAGCACCGTCCGCGGCCCATCGTCCTGGTCGTGCTCGATGGCTTCGGGATCGGTCGCGACCCCGCGCATGACGCGATCGCGGCGGCAGCCATGCCGCACTGGCGCGGGCTCCTGTCGCGCTGGCCGCACGCGGTCCTGCAGGCCTCGGAGGCAGCGGTCGACCTGCCGAAGGGCCAGATGGGCAACTCCGAGGTCGGCCATCTCAATCTCGGCGCCGGACGGCCGGTGCTCCAGGACCTGCCACGCATCGACGCTGCCATCGCCGACGGCAGCTTCTTCGCGAATCGCGCCTTCCTGGACGCCTGCGAGCGGGCCAGGCGCGGCGACGGCCGCCTGCATCTCGTCGGCCTCATCGGCCCAGGGGGCGTCCACGCCAACGACCGCCACATCGTCGCCCTCGCCGAGCTGGCGAGCCGCACCGACGTACCCCACGTTCGACTGCACGCCATGCTCGATGGCCGGGACACGCCGCCACGATCGGCGCTCGGCTTCATGCGCGACCTCGAGGGCCGCCTCGCGAGGGCCCACCCCGACGCGCGGGTCGCCACGGTCGGCGGCCGCTACTACGGCATGGACCGCGACCAGCGCTGGGACCGGACGAAGGCTGCCTACGACGCCATCGTCCACGGCGAGGGCCGGCACGCCGCGTCCGCAACCGAGGCCGTCCAGGCGGGCTACGACCGCGGCGAGAACGACGAGTTCGTGCTGCCGACCGTGGTCGATGGGATCGACGGGCAGGTCCGCGAGGACGATCCGGTCATCCACGCGAACTTCCGGGCAGATCGCGCCCGGCAGCTGACCCATGCCCTGGCCGATCAGGGCTTCGAGGCCTTCGACCGGACTGCCGCGTCCGGGGCACCGCCGCCCCAGGACCTCCTGATCGTGACGATGACCGAGTACGAAGCGGGCCTGCCGGTCGAGGTCGCCTTTCCGCCGGAGATCGCCCGGTCGCTCGCCCAGCAGTTCTCGGAGGCCGGCTGGCGACAGTTCCACGTGGCCGAGACCGAGAAGTACGCGCACGTGACGTACTTCTTCAATGGCGGCCGCGAGGAGGCCTTCCCGGGCGAGGACCGACTGCTGGTGCCGAGTCCGCGCGTGGCCACGTACGACCTGCAGCCGTCGATGAGCGCCCCGGGCGTGACCGACGCCCTGGTGGCGGCGATCGAATCCGACCGCTACGATTTCATCGTAGCGAACCTCGCCAATCCCGACATGGTCGGCCACACGGGGGTCTGGACCGCGACCGTCCAGGCCCTCGAGACCGTCGATGCCTGCCTCGAGCGGGTGACCCAGGCGGTCGAGCTGGTGGCCGCGCGGGAACCGAACGGTCCCGGACCGGCGCTCCTGATCACCGCCGACCACGGCAACGCGGACGAGCTCCGGGACGAGCAGGGCAATCCCGTCACCGCCCATTCGCTCAATCCCGTGCCGATCGTCGCCGTCGGGCGCTGCTTCGATGGCCGAGGCCTGCACGATGGCCGACTGGCCGACGTCGCGCCCACCATCCTCGAGCTGGCCGGCATCCCGGGATGGCCGGAGATCGAGGGCCGGTCACTGCTCGACGGAGACCCCGTGCTACCATCCCGCGGCTCGACACAGGAGGTCTCCCACTCGTGAATCCCGTCCTGGCCGCAGGCCAGCTGATCGTCTCCGCCGCGCTGACGCTGGCCATCCTGCTGCAGTCCCGCGGCTCTGGCCTGGGTGGCACGTTCGGTGGCGATTCGGCGGTCTATCGCAGCCGCCGCGGGATCGAGCGTCGGCTGTGGCAGTTCACGATCGTCCTCATCGCGCTGTTCGCGCTGTTCTCGCTCGCGTCATTCCTGCTGACGAACCCCACCACCGCCTAGGCCGTCCAGCCGCGGCCCCGCGGCCTGGCCCGACACCCGGATGACGTTCAGGGACCGCACCCTCGTCGCGGCCTTTGCCGCCCTCTTCGTGGCCGCCTCGGCCCTGGCCCTCGTCACGGCCGGCGGGACCGGCGATGCCAGTGGCTCACCGCAGCCGACCGTGCCGGCCGCGCGCCGCTACGTCGAGGGCGTCCTGGGCCACGCCACGAATGCGAGCCCGTTCGGGGCCCGCTCGGCCGCCGACCGCGAGCTCGTGGCGCTGCTGTTCCGGGGCCTGGTCAAGCTCGGACCCGACCAGTCGATCGTTGGCGACCTGGCCTCCAGCTGGGAGGTCGATCCCAGTGGCACGACGTGGACCTTCCATCTTCGGCCCGGCCTCGTGTGGCAGGACGGCCAGCCGCTGACCGCGGATGACGTCGTGTTCACGATCGAGACCCTGAGCGACCCGGACTACGACGGTCCCGGCAGCGCCTCGTGGCGAGAGGTCACGGCCACGGCGCTCGATCCCGTGACCGTGGCGCTCCGCCTCACGACGCCGCTCGGCGGCTTCCTGCAGGCGGCCACGCAGCCAATCGCCCCGCGGCACCTCCTCGACACCGTGCCACCGGCCCAGCTCTCCAGCGATCCATTCGGCCTGCGACCGATCGGTTCCGGGCCGTTCCACCTGGTGACGCTCGACGCCAACCGGGCGGTCGTGGACGCGCCGCCGCCCGATGTCGGCGCGGGAGCCGCCGCGTCACCGACGGCGGCGGGCAGCCCGGTGACCGCCTTCCCGAGCCCCTACTTGGCCGGCATCGAGTTCGAGTATTTCGACGACGCTGCGGGCCTCCAGGCCGCCTGGCAGCGGGGCGAGCTCGACGGTGCCTCGGGCCTGGAGCCGAGCGATGCCGCGACCCTCGGCGCCCAGCCCGGCGCGCGGCTCCTCCGCTATCCGAGCTCGAGCCTCCTGGCGGTCGTGCCGAACCTGCGGGCCGGCCACACGGCCTTCGCCGACCCGGCCGTGCGCAAGGCGCTCCTCGCGGCCATCGATCGGAACGCCGTCCTGGCCGATCCGCTGCTCGGCTTCGGGACCGTGGCCAACGCGTTGATCCCGCCATGGGCCCCCGAGTTCGATGCCACCGCCAGCCCGCCCACGGCCTTCGACCCGACCGCCGCTGCGGCGGCGCTGACGAAGGCCGGCTGGAAGCGAACGGACACGGGCTGGATCCCGAAGGGGGGCAAGGCTCCCGTCACCATCACGATCCTCAGCGCCGACGCGGACACCAATCCGATCGCCTACGCGACCGCAGAGGCTGTGGCCGCAGCCTGGCGGGCCATCGGCCTCACGATGGTCCACGAAGCCGTTCCGGCCGCAGACCTCATCACGGATCGCCTCGAGCCGGGCAAGTTCGACGTTGCGGTCGTGCCCCTGGTCATCGGCCTCGACCCGGACCTGTATCCGCTGCTGGCCTCCAGCCAGACGCGGACCGGTGGCGCGAACCTCGCCGGCCTCCAGGACCCGACCCTGGACGGGCTGCTCGCCAACGCCCGGGCACCCGGCTCGGCGGACCAGCGACGCAAGGCCTACCAGGCCCTCCAGGCGCGCCTCGCGACGACGATGCCGGTCCTGCCGCTGGCGTTCAGCGACGAGGTCGTGGTGCTCCGCGACACGATCACGGGACCCGCCGTCAGGCCCGTCGGGGGCCCCGGGGACCGGTTCTGGGACGTGCTAACATGGCGCCTCGCTCAAGCGCCGACGGGCAGCTGACACGTCGTGCCGAGGTGGCGGAACTGGCAGACGCGCTAGCTTCAGGAGCTAGTGCCCGCAAGGGCGTGGGGGTTCAAATCCCTTCCTCGGTACCAACCCCTTAACTGGCCCCTGCGCGGGCCTCCGCGATGGGCGTGCTGTGCAGCTCGTGGCCGGCGGACGTGAGGCAGCGGCCGGTCGCCAGCTCCCACTGCCAGCCGTGCAGCTGGCACGTCAGGATCCCGTCCTCGCACACCCCGAACCGCTCGAGGTCGGCCTTCATGTGGGCACAGCGCTTCTGGACCTCGTAGCCGCACAGCTGGAACGTTCCGGCCGATGGCCCGAGCTCGGCGTAGTAGCCCTCGGCGTACTGCAGCCGCTCCTCCGTCAGGCACTTGAACCACGTGTAGACGTAGTCGTTGTAGGCGCCCCGCCGCCAGGCCCGGAAGCGCATCGACAGGAACAGCGAGTTCACCCAGTCAGGATTGTGGGTCCGGACGAGGTGCTCGACGAGGGTCCGTGCGATCGTGAAGCGGTAGTCGAAGTCGTGGACGCCTTCCGGCTGTGAGCGGACCTCGCGGTCGCGGAAGTCGATCCGGATCCGCTCGTCGCCGACGTCGAGGACGATCGCGTTCTCGATCCCGGCGGCCAGGAGGTCGGCCTCGGCCAGGAGCGGCTCGAACCAGGCCTTGAGCTCCGCGACGAGATCCAGGCGGGGGCCTGTCCAGGTCGCACGCTCGGCCTCGATTCGCTCCCGCCAGTCGGCCTGGTACTGCCGGAGGTAGGCCTCCTTGTCGTCGAAGATCGCGGCGACCTCCGCGTCGGGGTATGGGTGGCGGACCTCGAAGCGGTCCGGCATCAGCGCGCCGACGCTGCCCGGGAGCATCAGCCGCGGGTCGAAGCGGCCGCGCTCGCGGATGTAGTCGATGAAGGTCGGCTGATCGGCAAAGATGTTGTCGGGGTCGTCGCGGATGTCGTTCTGGTCGAAGAGGTCGTCATCAAGAAAGCACGGCGGACCCGCCGACGGAACGGCGAAGCGAGGCTCGAACAGCTCGAGATAGCGGTACGCACGGGCAAGCTGGTTGACCCGCTTCTTGTGCGCCAGGACGCCCTTCGCTCGCGGCGGCAGGTCGTACACCATCGGATACCAGATCGCGCCCGAGAACTGCCAGAACAGCAGGTCGATCGGCCCGAGTTCAAGCAGGTGCTCGGGGTCCGTCGGGCGGCTGTCGTTGAGGTTGAGGAGCCTCGTCTCGCCGTCGTCGACGATGAGCGCCGAGTCGCCGATCGGCCCGTCGGTCGGCGCGACGAGGGCCTCGACCTGGAACGTCAGCCCCTCGGGCGTGCGGACCGGCTCGCCGTTCTTCGTCTCGATGAAGTGCTCGAAGCCGAGCCCTTCGAGCTCCTTCCGCAGGGTGTCGAGCGGGTAGTCCGGCAGGATGACGGTGGCCCGCTTGTCGCAGTGGGCGGCGAGCCACGTGGGGTCGAAGTGGTCACGGTGCAGGTGCGAGACGTAGAGGTAGGTCGGGCTGCCGATCCGCGCGGGATCGATGCCGTCGTTGCGCGGGAACGGCAGCCAGCTCGCGAAGAAGGCCGGGTTGAACCACGGATCGCAGAGGATCGAGGCGCCCCGCGCCTCGATGTACAGGCCGGCTTGCCCGAGGAAGGTGATCTCCACCGCTCGTAGGCTACCGACCAGTGGGCTTCCGCGCCGAAGGGCTGGAAACGGTCGCGCGTTTCGATTCCGCGGAGACCAACCCCGGTTGATCTCGTCCACCCGCGCACGAGCGCTCGCGGCGACCGGGTACCATATCGCCGGCCAGCCGACCGAGGCATGGCGCACACCTGCCCAGGTGGCGGAATTGGTATACGCGTACGTTTGAGGGGCGTATGAGGCAACTCATCCGGGTTCAAGTCCCGGCCTGGGCACCACCTTCGCCCGATACGGGCGCGAATCGAGCGGTCGCGGGCTAGGCGCCTCCGGCGATCGCGATGATCGCGGCGACGGTGTCGCGGAGCGGCTGTCCGCCGCCCGCACTGTCGATCGTGACATCGAAGACCTGGTCGCCGATCGCGAAGACGGCGCCTTCGTCACCGTCCGAGAAGTAGACCGCCACGCCGGCGATGGTCTCAGGTGTCGTCGGCCCGTGCGACTGGCGGAGGGTCGCGACGATCGCGGGCGCGTCGGCCTGGGTGGGTGCGAGGAACGAGGTCACCAGCACGCGCAGGCCGGCTGGTCCGGTCACATCGCGGAACCCCCACGTCGTCCCCGCCGGCAGCGCGAGGTTGTCCCAGCCGCTCGTCGCCGGCGCCAGCACGTAGTCCGCCGGAAGGCCAGCCAGGAAGGCGGCTGGATCGGCGTTCACGCGCGGGAGCACCGGCGTCTTGATGAGCGTGATGGCCGTCGCGACGAAGTGGCCGTTGCACGTCGCGATCGTCTGTTCGGCTGGCTCGTCGAGCTGGCCGGTGGTGCTGTCGGTCAGCCGGCAGCTCGTGGCCGCCGGGTCATTGAAATGCCCGGCGACGTCGACCCAGTGGCCCTGGCTGAAGGCACTCGCGAGGGGAGCGTGCGCAAACACATTCAGGATCGTCGCGGAACCGAACGGAACGGCAACGCTCTCGAGCCAGCCCGCCGGGTAGCTCGGACATCCGCCGGTGAGCCACGCTGGCGTGGCCACCTGTGGACCACAGGTGCCGCCCACGCCGTCGGGCGCGGCGAGGTAGCCGCGCACGTGGATCGTCGCGCTCCCGATGCACGAGGCCCGCTTGGTCGATGGCAAGCGGAAGAGATCCACGAGCAGGCCGAACGGGTCGGCCCGGGTGGCTGCTGTCGGGCAGCCTACGAACACCGGATCCCGTTCGAGACCGACCGGGACATCGGCGCCGATGGGCTGCCCGAGCCAGGCACCGACGCGACTGGTCCCTGTGGACCCGACGCCGATCACTTCGAGATCGGTGGCCGTCAGAGCCGCCATCGAGGCCAGCCGCTCCGGGGCGCTGGGCCAGGTGGCACGTGACCAATGGGCGCCGTCGCTGGACTCATCGACCTCGATCGCCTGGTCAGGAGCGGTGCTGGCGACGATCAAGTTGCCGTCTGGTCGCGCGCCGAGCACGACCGGGCCGCCGATGGCCAGCGTCCCCGCTGCATGCCAGGCCCGCCCATCGGGCGACGCGAGCACCGTGTAGCCGGATGGGTTGACCGGCTCGAGCGCGACGAAGCCAGCGGGCGTGGCCACCATGTTCATGAATGCGTGGCCGATGCTGAATGCCACCGGTGCGCCGCCGTTGGGTCCGATCGTCCAGCCTCGCGTCGTGGACGGGCCGTTCAGGGGCCTGCCCCAGGCCACCGTCCCGGCCGGCCCGCTCACGATCCCCACCGGATCGGCATCCCCGAGGTCCTGGGCGGTCCACGTCCGACCATCGCTCGAGCGCCAGGCTTCGGGGCTGCCGTCATTCGCGGCGCCGCGGCCGACCGCGACGAACTCGGTCCCCGTCCAGGTGACGCCGGCGATGGAGCCGGACGTCCCGTCGGCGCCGAGGTCGGCGGCGGTCCAGGCGACACCATCCCGTGAGGACCACAGTCCGGGCCTGGTATCGCTCGGGTCGCGAATCGTCCCGCCGGCGACGATGACGTCCGGCGACGCAGCCACCGCCTGCAGCTGCGCCAGGCGCAGCGAGGGCTCCGGGTAGCGGGCTTCGGTCCAGGACCCGCCGTCGCTCGACCACCACGTTCGCCCGCCAGCCGGGCCGTAGCCCACGGCCACGTAGCCGAACCACGTGGGGGCGACCGCCAGGATCGAGGTCGCGCCGGCGTAGGACGGGTCGTCCGGGAAGATGCCGACGGGGTACCAGGCCATCGCCACCGGCGGTGCCGGACTGGGCGACGGGCTCGCGGCGGGCGCGCTCGGCGAGGGAGTCGCCGCCGCGGTCGTTGGCTGCGGTCCAAGCGTCTGCGGGGGCGACGTGGGCGTTGGGCCGAGGCAGCCACCCAGCGTCGCCGCGATGACGATCCCCGTGGCCGGCACCCACGAGCGAAGGACCCGACGTTGGCGTGGCATGGTGCCGCTGCTCCTTCCGCGTTCCGCCTCGGAGGACGGCCGGCCTAGGGACGATTCGCGGCGTCCAATGTGGCGCGCAGCCGTACCCGACAAAAGGGGAGATGTTCCCGATCTGTCGCCATCCCGCGGTGAAGTACGCTGCGTCGCGGGCGGTTAGCTCAGCGGTCAGAGCGCCTCGTTTACACCGAGGACGTCGGGGGTTCGAATCCCTCACCGCCCACCACGGCCGCGCTCGCCCCGCGAGACGGTATGCTCACGCCGCGACGCCGGGCCGTTTCTCGCTCGGGCCGCACGGAGGGCTCAATGGAACTCTGGATCGTCCTGATCGTCATCGTCGTCCTGGCGGTGTTCCTGATCGGGATCTACAACGGCCTGGTCGGGCGACGCAACCGGGTCGATGAGGCCCTGTCGCAGATCCAGGTGCAGCTCAAGCGACGGCACGACCTGATCCCGAACCTCGTGGAAGCCGTCAAGGGCTACATGCAGTTCGAGCAGAAGGTCCTCACCGACGTCACCAACGCCCGGGCCGCCGCTGTCGCCGCGGGCGCGCAGGGCGTTCCGGCGCAGGCCCAGGCAGAGAATGTCCTGACCGGCACCCTGCGGTCGCTGTTCGCCGTGGTCGAGAACTACCCGGACCTCAAGGCCAACCAGAACGTCCTGTCGCTGCAGGAGCAGCTGACGACGACCGAGAACCAGATCTCGTTCAGCCGCCAGCACTACAACGCCACGGTCCTGGACTACAACAACGGCATCCAGACGTTCCCGAACAACGTCTTTGCGGGCATGTTCGGCTTCGGCAAGCGCGACTTCTTCGAGGCCGAGCCGGAGGCCGCCGAGGTCCCCAAGGTCGACCTGAGCCTGAGCTGACGTTCCGGGCGGGCGGGCCCTTGCCGGCCTGCCCGCGCCGGCCTTCCTCGGCCTGCACGCGATGATCCGTTCGACGTTCTACGACCAGCAGTCGGCCAACCGCCGCGAGTCGGTGGTCCTCGTCGTCGTGGTCGTCGCGATCCTGGCGGCCCTGGGCTTCGCGATCGGCTACGGGACCAGCGGCTACGTCGAGGGGGGCGTCATCGTCACCGTCGGGGCGGTCGTGCTCGGGCTGCTGCTGACCGTCGGGTCGTACTTCGCCGGCGACCAGCTGGTCCTGGCGAGCTCCGGTGCGAAGGAGGTCGATGCCCAGTCAGCGCCGCAGCTCCTGAACGTCGTCCAGGAGATGGCCATCGCCGCGGGCGTGCCGATGCCCAAGGTCTACATCGTCGACGACACGGCCCCGAACGCCTTCGCCACGGGGCGAGATCCGAATCACGCCTCCGTGGCGGTCACCTCCGGGCTGCTCCAGAAGCTCGACCGCGAGGAGCTGCAGGGCGTCCTCGGCCACGAGCTCAGCCACGTTCGCAACTTCGACATCCGGTTCGGCCTGCTCGTCGCCGTCCTGGTCGGGTCGATCGCCCTCCTGGCCGACATGTTCCTGCGCTTCACCTGGTGGGGCGGCGGCCGCCGGAGCTCCCGCGACGACCGCGGTGGGGGAGGGCTGGCGGCGATCGTCTTCGTGCTCGCCATCGTGCTCGCGATCATCGCCCCATTCATCGCCCGGATGGTCCAGCTGGCGGTCAGCCGCCAGCGCGAGTACCTGGCCGACGCGTCGTCGGTGGAGCTGACCCGTAACCCCCACGGCCTGGAGCAGGCGCTCGCCAAGATCGCCGGGGACCAGGAGGTCCTCGAAAGCGCGAATCGCGCGACGGCCCACCTCTACTTCACGAACCCGATCAAGAAGTTCGAGGCCCGCGCGAATGGCATGTTCTCGACCCATCCGCCGATCGTCGACCGGATCAACCGGCTGCGGCAGCTGACCGGCGATCCGCCGCTCGCGGAGGCCGACGTCCGGGCCCTGGCGGGGCTCGACTAGGCCGCTGGGCCGGCCGTCACGCGGCCGGCGATGTCCGACCCCCTGGGGGCGGTCCGCCGATCGCCCGTGCTATCCTCCGCCACGCCGCCGGGCCTTCGGGCGCGGCGACCCACCGGGCCGAGATAGCTCAGTTGGTAGAGCACGCGACTGAAAATCGCGGTGTCGCCAGTTCGAATCTGGCTCTCGGCACCAGCTTCTCGGCCGTCGAACGACCCGGTGGCGCAGCATCCGAGCGGAAGTGGCTCAGTTGGTAGAGCATCACCTTGCCAAGGTGAGGGTCGCGGGTTCGAGTCCCGTCTTCCGCTCCATTTCTTTGCCCTGAAACCCCCGGCGATCGCCCGCTGCGTCGTACGCTGCGCCCGGCGTCGCTGCCCCTTCGTCTAGTGGTAGGACAGCGGACTTTGGATCCGTTGGGCGAGGTTCGAATCCTCGAGGGGCAACCACTCCGACCGGTCAACCCGGCCTCGGCACTCGCGTGGCAGAATCCGCGGGCTCGAGGCGACGTGGTGAAGTGGTTCAACACGGCGGTCTGCAAAACCGCTACTCACCGGTTCGAATCCGGTCGTCGCCTCCACTCCTCCCGACCCCACGACGCTGCCAGCCGGAGCCGTGCGCATGGCGATCGTCGACGTTCACACCCACATGTTCACCCGGCACTGGCTCGAGCTCCTGCGCGAGCACGGCGATCCCTATCGCGTCGTCGTCCGACCCGACGGCCGCGACGAGATCTACCGCCACGACACGCCGGTCGTGTTCCCGCAGCCGGGTCACTTCGACTACGACATCCGGCTCGCGGCGATGGACGCCGCCGGGATCGACGTCTCGATCGTGTCCCTGACCTGTCCGAACGTCTACTGGGGCGACGCGGCCGTGAGCCTCGAGGCCGCGCGGGAGTCCAACGACTCGATGGCGGCGGCCGAGCGGGCCTACCCGGGCCGGATCAAGTGGTTCACCTCGCTGCCGTGGCAGCACCCGGCCCTGGCCGTCGATGAGCTGCGACGGACCGCCGACCTGGGCGCGGCCGGGGTCATGGTCATCGCCAACGTCGCCGGCCGGTCGCTGACCGAGGCCGCGTTCGAGCCGATCTGGGCCGAGATCGATGCCCGCCGCCTGCCGGTCCTCGTCCACCCGGGCGAGCCGCCCGGCGCCGACCTGATGGACATGGGCCGCTACGACCTCAGCTGGTCGGTCGGGTTCATGTTCGACACGACCCTCGCGATCACCCGGATGATCTTCGACGGCTTCATGGACCGCTTCCCGAACGTCGAGCTGGTCGTCGCCCACGGCGGCGCCGCCCTGCCGTACCTCGTCGGCCGGTTCGAGAAGGGCGACGAGGTCGAGCTGCCGTCGCGGCGGCGCATGCTGCTCAAGCCGACCGAGTACCTCAGGCGCCTGTGGTACGACTGCATCACCTACGACCTGGGGGCGCTGCGCTACCTCATCTCGGTCGTGGGGCCGGAACGCGTCCTGTTCGGGACGGACTGGCCGCACCAGGTCCATGACGTCTATGGCTCGATCGCGAACACCGGCGCCCTGCCGCCGGACCAGCGTGACGCGATCCGCGGGGCCAACGCGACCCGTCTCTTCGGGCTGTAGGCGCAGCCCGGCCGGCGGCTACCCTGACCCGCGCCGGAGTGGCGAAAGGGCAGACGCGGCCGACTTAAACTCGGCTGCCCGTGAGGGCGTGCGGGTTCGAATCCCGCCTCCGGTACGACCGGCCGGCCATTCGGGCAGCAGCCCGGTCGTCAGCCATCGCCCTTGCCATTGCCGTGCCCGTGGTGGCCGTTCGGCGGCTTCGGCTTGGGAGCCGGTGCGACCCCCGCCGGGTCCCGCGTCGGGCTTGCGGTCGTGATCGGCGGGGTCGGTCCCGGAGAGCCCTCGACCACCGCCGGTGCCCGCCAGAAGCCCCCGAGCAACGCCGCTCCGGCGATCGCGGCCACAACCAGCGCTCCCGCGGCGCCCGCCAGCACGCCTGCCCGACGTCGACCCGTACCGCGTCGCATGGTGGCGACCGGAACGCGCGTTCCCATGGGTGGCGCCGGCTCCGGCGCCGGGCGCGCCGCCACCACCGGCAGCGCCGCCACCACCGGCAGCGCCGCGGTCAGGGTCAGCGGCAGCGCAGTGGTGTCGTCGTCCCCGGGTTCGGTCCTTGGCCTGGATGGCCGCGACGAGTCCATGGCCGTCGGTGACGGACCCTTCGCATCCGCGCTGGTCAAGAGGGCCAGGCCCGCGGTTGCGGCCGGCAGGCCCGGCGCGATCGTCGGCGGCACGTCGGCCGTCCCTCCCGACCGCACTGCCGCCTCCCGACCACCGAGGTCCGCCGCGGCTGCCCGCAGCCGCAGCTCGACGTCCACGGCACTCGCCGGTCGGTCGGCCGGATCGGTCGCCAAGAGGCCAGTCACGATCGGGCGCAGCACAGGCGGGATGGTCGGCGGCATCGCCGGCGGGCCCTCGAGCTGCGTGGCTGCGAGAGCCTCGGGGCTCACGGGATCGAATGCCGGCGTGCCGGTCAGGAGCTCGTAGAGGAGCAGGCCCAGCGAATACAGGTCCGAGCGGCCATCGATCGGTCCACCCCGGAGGTGCTCCGGCGCCATGTACCGGAGCGTTCCGAGCACCTCCGTTGGCCGGTCCGTTGGCCGGCTGCCGCCAGCCTTGGTCCGCGGAGGCGTGTCGACCAATGAGCTGGCAATGCCGAAGTCGACGAGCTGTGACCGCCCCTCGGCGTCGATGAGGACGTTGCCGGGCTTAACGTCTCGGTGGACGATCCCTCGAGCATGGGCGTGCCCGAGGGCGCCGGCCAGGTCGGCGGCGATGCCCGCAGCCGTGGCGGCGTCGAGGCGACCCGCGCGAGCCAGTCGAGCCGCGAGCGTCTCGCCGTCGACATACCGAAGGATCATCGCCGGCGTGGACGGGTCACCCACGACGTCGTAGACCGGCACGATGGCTGGGTGGTTGAGCCCCGCAGCCGCGCGGCCCTCGGCCACGAATCGATCGCGTGCCGCCGCGTCGGGCAGTGCGTCCGGCAGCAGGGCCTTGATCGCCACGGTCCGATCGAGCCGATCGTCATGCGCCAGCCACACCTCCGCGCTCCCGCCCCGGCCGAGGCGGCGCTCGATCCGGTAGCGACCGAAGAGGTGGCGCCCCGGCGCGAGGCGGCGCGCCCGCGTCGGAGGACGCGCCTTGGCGGCCTTGGCCGACTGATCGTGGGTTGGCGTCGTTGTCACGCGTCGGGCATAGCGCGGAAGGGATCGGGTGCGCTGCGGCCGGCGGCACCGGACCCGTGGCAGGCGGCTTGCAAGCGCCCATCTGGCGCGACGCAGAGGCCGGTTGCAACGGGTTCGCAAGATCGGGCGGTTGGCGACCGCTTCGCGGAGCCGCAGACTTACGGGATCGTGGGAACGGCGGCCGCGCGTATCACCGAACGGCCCGTCCAGAGGGAGCTGATGCGTTGATCGTTCGGGTGCTGACGGCACGGGTGCGACCGGGCCGGGTCGGCCAGTTCAATCACGCCATGCGGCAGCTCCAGGACGAGATGCGGACCCAGCCCGGGCTCGTGTACGTGAAGCTCGCGCGGCGGCTCCAGGCGGATGGCGGCGAGGAAGTCGTGCTGTTCGAGGAGTGGCGGGACCCCGATTCGGTCTATGCCTGGGCCGGCCAGGACCTGTCCCAGCCGCGTCTCGTGCCCGGGGCGTTCGAGGCCGCCGAGAGCATCGCCGTCATGCACTACGAGGCGCTGGACCTCGATCTCAACGAGGACCCGCTGACCGGCGGCCCGGTCCCCGAGGCGGACCGATCCGGCTGATCCGGCTGATCCGGGCTGATCCGGCTGATCCGGCTGATCCGGCGACGCTGGCGGCTCAGGCCCGGCTGAACAAGCTGCGGCGACGCTTCCGGCCGTCGGCGGATGCGTCGTGCGGCACGTCCTCGCCGAGGATCACGCGGCCGAGGAGCTCGAACTGCTGGCTGGGCGCCGACCGGGGTGCAGCCGCATAGACCGGGCGGCCCTCGTTGACGGCCCGCTGGTACAGGATCGACTCGTACGGGATCTGGACGGTGGCAGGGCGGCCGAGCGCGTTCTCCACGTCGGTCGGGGTGAGCATCTCGGTCGGAAACAGGTCGTTGAGCACGATCCGGGGCTCGACGATCCCGAGGCCGCCCTGGCGCAGGTGGTCGAACGCCATCCGGACCGACTTCAGGGCCGCGAACTCCGGGGTGACCACCAGCAGGACGTCGTCCGCGAGCCCCAGGATCGTCTCCGTTCCGGGCTCGAGGCGGGAGCCCGCGTCGACGATCACCGTCGGGACCGCGGCGAGCGCCGTCTCCACGATGCGGCTTGCCTGGTCGGCCGGCAGGACCGGGATCGGCGCCGCCGGCGCGGGGAGGACGCGCAGCCCGCTGGCATGACGCGTCAGGTACGCCGCGAATGCGGCCGAGTCGTCCTGGGCATGGCCGTCGCGCAGCAGGTCGCCGAGCGTGACCCGTGGGCTGAGATCCAGGTGCGTCCAGACCTGGCCGATTCCGCCGGCGAGGTCCAGCAGCGCCACCTGATCGGGCTGGCGGGCGGCGAGCATGAGGGCCAGGTTCACGGCGACCGTCGTCGTGCCCACCCCGCCCTTGGGCGAGAACACCGCGATGAGGCGCCGGCCGGGTCGCCGGGTCGCGGCGACGATCAGGCCGGGGTTGAGCTCCTTGGAGCGTCGATACCGGAGGTCCAGGGCCTCGACCCGGGCATCCAGCTCGCGCTCGTCGACCGGCCGGACGATGACGTCGTCGGCACCGGCCTCCAGCAGGCGGATCCGCTCCTCGACGCTGTCGCTCGCGGCGATGGCCAGGATGGGGAGGTCGGCCAGCCCGTCGGTCGAGCGGATCTCGCGACAGGCGTCGGCGATGCTCCGGGGCGCGGGCACGGCATCGAGCACGACCACGTTGTTCGACGCGGCGAGGCCGATCGCCTCCTCGACGTCCGCCGTCCGGGTGAGGGTCCGGCCCGCCCGGCCGAGGATGGCCGCGAGCGCGTCGCTGGAACCGTCGCCTAGGAGCAGGACACGGGTGTCTGGCACGGTCTCCCCGTCTGGTGATGTGGGCGAACCCGGCCCCCGTGGCGGAATTCGGTCGGGAGAGGATACAACCCCGCCGTGCTAGACTCCCGCGGTTGCCTTTCCGCTCCATGCCGGCCTGCCGGACACGGGGCATCCCCGAAGGAAGGAGAAGCGCCACTGTGCGCCGTTATGAGCTGATGCTCGTCTTCCGGCCGGACGCGCCGGACGAGCGACTCTCCGCGATCATCGATCGCACCACCCGCCAGATCACCGCCGCCGGCGGCCAGATCGTCAAGGTCGCCCCGTGGGGCCGCCGGCGGCTGGCCTATCCGATCGACCGCCAGCGCGAAGGCTCCTACCACATCATCGTGTTCGAGGCGCCCGCGCCCGCGATCGCCGAGATGGAGCGAAGCCTCCTGATCACCGAGGAGGTCCTCCGGCACCTCGTCGTCCGCCAGGAGCGGCCGGCGAAGGCCCGCGCCGCTTCCGGCGACACGGCGGACGGCGACGCTGACGAAGGGCTGCTGCCCTCGGCCGAGGACGAGGTCGAGGAGGACGACGGCCGCGAGCGGATCGACGAATCCGAGAGCGAGGCCGCTCCGGCGGCGACGGACTGACGGAGGATCGGGCGATGGCGTTCAGCAAGATCCAGATCGTCGGCAACCTCGGGCGCGATCCCGAGCTGCGCTACACCCCGAACGGCCGGCCGGTGACCGAGTTCAGCGTCGCGGTCAACCAGTCGACCAAGAACCAGCAGACGGGCGAGTGGGTCGAGGCGACCGACTGGTTCCGCGTGTCGGTCTGGGGCGACCGCGCCGAGCGCTCCGCGGAGAACCTCCGCAAGGGTGCCCGCGTGCTCGTCGACGGCCGGTTCCGGACCCGAGAGTACGAGACCAAGGACGGCCGGAAGGGCGTGTCGCTCGAGATCACGGCCGATACGGTCCTGTCGCTCGACAAGCGCGAAGGCGCCGAGGGCACGTTCAGCGGCGCTCCGGCCGGAGCCGGCGCCCCGGCGGGCGGCCGCCCCGGCGGCACCGACGACACCGAGATCGACGAGCTGCCCTTCTAGTCCCGGACGACCTTCCGCATACCAGGAGTTCCCACCACCATGCCTCCCTCCCGATCCCGCAAGCGGGACGACTTCTACCGCGATCGGCGCCGCCGCAAGGTCTGCGCGTTCTGCGCCGACAAGACGGTCTCGATCGACTACAAGGAGGTCAACCGCCTCCGCCGCTACCTCTCGGAGCGGGCCAAGATCGAGCCGCGACGCAAGACCGGGACCTGCGCCGGCCATCAGCGCGAGCTGTCGATCGCCCTCAAGCGGGCCCGCCACGTCGCGCTCCTGCCGTACGCACCGGAGCACCTCCGACCCTGATCCGCCGACCCTGACGGGCCGACTCGGCTAGCCTCGACGGGATGGACGTCGGGCTGCTGATGCTGGGCGGCGGGGTCGTCGCCGGGATCTTCGGGTCCCTCCTGGGCCTCGGTGGCGGCGTCCTGATCGTGCCGTTGCTGACGATCGGCTTCGGGCTGCCCGTGCGTGACGCGGTTGGCGTCTCGCTCATCTGCGTGATCATGACGAGCGGCGCCTCGGCGTCGGTCTACCTCGAGCGCCAGGTCGCGAACCTGCGGCTCGGCATGCTGCTCGAGCTGTTCACGGCAACCGGAGCGGTCATCGGCGGCGCGATCGCGTTCCTGCTCGACCCCCGGATCCTGGAAGGCCTGTTCGCCGTGCTGCTGGTCTACACGGCCTGGACGATGCTCAGCGCGGCCCGGCGTCGGCCCGTGCCGGCGCCTGCGGACGTGCCGGACGGGGCGGACCCGGTTGCCGATTCGACGAATGTCGTCGATGGGAGCGGCAGCGCGCCGGTTGCGGAAGCGGGCGCTGTCGCTGCCACCGCCGTGGAGGCGGTGTCCGGTGACCATGGACCCTTCGTCGCCCGGCTGGCCGGTCCCGGCTACGGCATCCGGCGGCTCCGGCCCGCCGCGGTCCTGAGCGTCTTCGCGGGTATCGCGTCGGCGCTCCTGGGGATCGGCGGCGGGCTCATCAAGGTCCCGGTCATGCACCTCGTGATGGGCATCCCGCTGCGGGTCGCCACGGCGACCAGCAACCTCATGATCGGGATCACCGGCTCGACCAGCGCGATCGTCTACCTGCTCCGGGGCGGCATCAACCCGTTCGCCACGGCCCCGACCGCGGTGGGCGTCTTCCTGGGCGCGTCGGTCGGCTCGCGGCTCGCGCACCGGATCGACGTGCGCGTCCTGCGGCTGCTGTTCGTGCTCGTCCTGCTGTACACGGCCTTCGAGATGGCGCGCAAGGCCATGGGCGCCGCATGACCGGCCGTGTCATCGGCGGCACCAGCGCTCCCATGGCCGCTCCGCCGGCACCGACCCTGCCGCGCCTCGAAGCCCGGATCGCGCGGCTCCTGACCATCGGCACGCTCGCCTCCGTGGCGCTGCTCGCGATCGGCGCCGTGCTCGCCCTGGCGAATGGCATCCCGCCGATCCAGGCCCCGCCGCCGTTCGATCCCGGAGCCATCGTCGCCGACGTCACCAGCCTCCGGCCGACGGGGTTCATCTGGCTCGGGCTGCTCGGGACGCTCCTGACGCCCGCGTCGCGGGTGATCGCGGCCCTGGTCGGCTTTGCCCGCACGGGCGAGCGCGGCATGACGCTCGTGGCCGCCCTGATCCTGATCGTCATCGCCGCGGGCGTCGTCGCGGGGACGGTGGGGGAGTGAACCTGCTCGATCTCGCGATCCTGCTCGGCGCGTTCCTCCTCATCCTGCTCGGCGCCGAGCTCTTCACCAACGCCGTCGAGTGGTTCGGCCACAAGATGAACCTGGGCGAGGGCGCGGTGGGCTCGGTTCTCGCCGCCGTCGGGACGGCGCTCCCGGAGACCACCATCCCGGTCGTGGCCATCCTGTTCTCCGGCGGCGCGGCGGACGACGTCGGTGTCGGGGCGATCCTCGGCGCCCCCTTCATGCTCTCGACCCTGGCCCTGGGCGTGACCGGCCTCGTCGTGTACCTGGCGCGCGGCCGCCGGGCCACGGGGACCCGCCTCGAGGTCGACGTCCACGTCGTCCGCTCGGACCTCGTCGCGTTCGGCGCCGCGTACCTGCTCGTCGTGGGCTCGGCCTTCCTGCCGCGAGAGCCGACCTGGCCGAAGCTCGTCGCCGCAGCGGTCCTGTTCATCCTGTACGGCTGGTACGTCAAGGGCCACCTCGATGCCGAGTCGAGCGTGGAGGCCTCGGACCTCAACCCCCTTCGGTTCCACCGCCTCGACCGGGCTCGGGCCCACCTCCTCGACGACCCGCCCCGGCTGCGGGTCGTGATCCTGCAGCTGGCCGTCGGCCTCGTCGCGATCATCGGCGGCGCGGTCGCGTTCGTGCAGGGCGTCGACGACATCGCTCGCAGCGCCGGGCTGGACCAGGTCTTGCTGGCTTTGATCGTCGCGCCGATCGCCACCGAGCTGCCCGAGGCAGCCAACGCCGTGCTGTGGATCCGGCAGGGCAAGGACACCCTGGCCATCGGCAACATCACCGGGGCGATGGTGTTCCAGGCCTCGATCGCGGCCAGCGTCGCGCTGATCTTCGCGCCCGAGTCGTGGGTCTTCGCGCCGGGCACCCAGCTGGCCTTCACCTCGGCCCTCATCGCCTTCCTGTCGACCGCGGCGGTCTTCGGGCCGGCGCTACGGGGTGCGTCGCTGAGCGGCCGCGGCCTGCTGGTCGGAGGCGCCTTCTACGTGGCCTACCTCGGCATCGTCGCGTTCGCAATCCTCGGCGGATGAGGATGGGATCCATGGCCGGCCGCCGGCGGCTCGGGCTCCCGAACCGCAACCCAACCACCACCCCGAGGCCGCGGACCGCGAATGGCCGAGGGCTATACTCGGGCCCGGTTTGACAGCCGAACCGCGGCCACAGCCGCGACCACGAGGAGCGACACCTCGCATGCTCATCCAGAAGCCCGAGGGAGCCGAGGGGACCGACCCCGCGACCCCCGGCAACCCCGCGCGCGTCGACCAGCTGGTCTGCTATTTCGAGGGCGACTACGTCCCCCTGGGTGAGGCCAAGGTCAGCATCATGACCGCGGCCTTCATGTACGGGACCGCCGTGTTCGAGGGCATTCGCGCGTACTGGAACCCGACGTCCCAGACGCTCTACGGCCTGCGGTTCCGGGAGCATATGGAGCGCCTCCGGCGGAACGCCTCGATCCTCCTGATGACGGGCCTCCCGCCGATCGACGAGCTCGTCCGGATCGCCGTCGAGGTCTGCCGCCGGAACGAGTTCCGGGGCGACGTCTACATCCGCCCGGCGGTCTACAAGTCCGGCACGGCCGTCGGCGTGAAGCTCCACGGCATGCCCCACGAGCTGTGCCTCTTCGCCGTGCCGTTCGGCAACTACGTCGACGTCGAGAAGGGCATCACGATGATGACCTCGACGTGGCGCCGGAACCCGGACGACTCGATCCCGGCCCGGGGCAAGATCACCGGCGGCTACGTCAACATGGCCTTCCAGAAGACCGAAGCCGAGCTGAACGGCTACGACGAAGCCCTCGTCCTCACCAAGGACGGCAGCGCGTCGGAGGCCTCAGCCGCCAACTTCTTCATGGTCCGCGACGGCGTCCTCGTGACCCCGCCGACCTCGGACGACATCCTCGAGGGCATCACGCGGATGGCGGTCTTCGAGATCGCCGCGGCCCTCGGCGTCCCGACCCAGGTCCGGCCGATCGACCGCAGCGAGCTGTATGTCGCCGACGAGATGTTCCTGTGCGGGACCGGCGTCCAGCTCGCGCCAGTCGTCGAGCTCGACCACCGCCCGATCGGCGGTGGCCGGGTCGGCCCGATCAGTCGCGAGGTCCACGACACGTACTTCGCCGCGGTCCGGGGCGATGACGCGCGCTTCAGCCACTGGCTGACCGAGATCAAGGGCTGAGCGCGGCCGCGCGCGAACGGTCGCGCGGGTCACGCGGGTCGCGCGGGCGCGCCTAGGGGGCGGGCGGCGGCGTCAGGAGCGGCGTCGACGCCGCGGTGATGACCGCGAAGTCCACGTGGACGTTCGGATCGGCGACCGGCACGACCGTCACCTTGAAGACCTGCTCGAGCATCGCCGCGGTCAGCGGATCGCTCTGCTCGGCGCCGTTGTAGGCCCGGATCGTGGTGCCGGTGAGCCCGGTCGTGTCGGGCCGCTGATTGGGGGCGGTCGCGGCGATCCCGAGGTAGTCGAGGTACGCCGCGAGGTTCGCGGCCTGGCCCGACTGGCCCGAGCCGTTGAGGACCCAGACCTCGGCACCCTCCTGGGCCACGGCGTCCCGTTGCTCGGCGAACTGCGGATCGATGTTGAAGGCGTCCGAGACGGCCTGCCGGATCCGAGGGATGTTCGGCTCGATGATGTAGCCGCGGGGGCTGTTCAGGAACTCGGTCTGGTAGTAGGGCGGGGTGAAGATGACCGACCGGATGGAGCGCGCGTCGACCTGATCCGCGACCTGCAGCAGCTGGGGCACCAGCTCGCGCGGGATGTCGGTCACGAACGCGCCCTTGACCGCCTCGGTCAGGGCGTCGATGGCCGGCAGGACCGTCGCGATGTTGGTCTGCTCGCGGAGTGACACGAGGACCCGCTGCTGGCGCGCGCCCCGGTCGAAGTCCGATGAGGTATGCCGGGAGCGGGCATAGCGGAGGGCTTCGGCGCCGTTCATGTGCTGCATCCCGGCCGGGATGTAGAGCCGCTGGAGGTTGCCCCGGGCGCCCGGATAGTGGTCGTCGAGGACGGGGATCTGGACGTTGATCGTCACGCCGCCCAGCGCGTCGACGATCTTGCGGAAGCCGTCGAAGTTGACCTCGACGAAGTACTTGATGTCGAGGCCGTAGAGGTTGCCGAGGATGGCCTTCAGGCCGTTGTAGCCGGGCCCGTCCTGGATGCCCGGGATCGACGGGTACCAATCGGTCCGCCGCTCCGTCGTGACGAACCACTGGTTGATCTTGCCGGGGAAGGTCGGGCCGAAGAAGGTCCGGGCCGGCCCGGCCGGAACGGGCACGTCGACGGTGTCGCGCGGCAGGGTGAACATGATGACCTGATGGGTCGCGGGATCGATCGAGACCGTGATCATCGTGTCGGTGTTGTGGCCGCCGGCCTGCTCGTCCGCGCCGATGAGCAGGATGTTCAGGCGCGACTTGCCGTCCCAGGTCCCGGTGCCGGGCGACGCCTGGACGGGCGGACCGACGCTCCCGTCGGCGCTGGTGCCCGGGCCGCCGGAGCCGCCCGGCGCGGCGCTGCTGCCCGGCCGGCAGTCGCCCGACGTCCCGCCGAAGACGCAGTTCACGGTGCTCGAGAGCAGCAGGTCGTAGCGGGCCACGGCGACGTGCGCGACGCTCATGACGAGCAGCACGGCCACGAGCCCGGCGAGCGACAGCATCGCGGTCGTCGTCATGACCGGGCCGGATCGCCACCGCAGGCCTGGCGCGCCAAGGCGTCGGGCGATCATCCAGGCGTCGACGATCGCCGCCGCGCGGTAGGCCAGGAGGATCAGGTTGAGGACGAACAGGCCGTCCAGGAACCACGCCTGCACGGCGAAGCCGGCGAGCTCGAAGACATTGACCCGGAGCGCGACGCCGGCGACCAGGGCGACGAGCAGGAACGGCAGGATCGCCCAGCCGAACGCCCGCCGATACGCCCCGAGGTAGGCCTGGCCAAGCCCGGGGAACAGCAGCGACAGGAACGCCGCCATGAAC
>DASXQE010000005.1:0-11541 GCA_036493155.1 Candidatus Limnocylindrales bacterium
GAGCTCGGTGATCGCCGTCGGCGAGATGCCCGTCGCCAGCTGGACCGTGCCCGCCTGGAACGCGGCCTCCAGCGCTGGCAGCGTCGCGAATGGCGAGACGGACAGCTGGGACAGCCGGGTCGCCGTCCCCAGGAGGCCGCCACGGTAGCCGGGGTTCGCCGTGAACAGCAGCGTCCCGTCCGCGCCGAGCGAAGTGACGCGGAAGGGGCCGGACACCGGCAGGTCGATGAGGGCCTTCGGCGAGAACAGGCCTCCGTCCGCGGCGTCCGCGGCCGTGACGCTCGCGAGCGCCTGTCGCGGCAGCGGCGGCAGGCTTCGGAGGGCATATGGCTCGAACACGGCCGGATACCGGACGATCGCGACCTGCGGCGTCGGGCAGTCGACGGCGACCGGGCTCCCGAATCGGGCGGCCGCGTCCGGCACGACGTCATCGAGCCAGTGCAGCGTGAACTGGTAGTCCGCGCAGGTGATCGCCCGGCCGTCCGACCAGGCCGTGTCGCGCAGGCACCACGTCACCGCCATCGCGCCATCCGGCGTGACCGTCACGAGCCCGTTGTCGAGGCTGGGCGGCACGCTCGCGAGATCTGGCAGGAACCCGCCGTCCATCGTCTCCAGGAGCGGACGCCGCCACACCAGGCTGGTGAGCAGCCCGTCCGGCCCGAGCGCCTCGCGCAGCGGGTCGGCACTGGCGAGGTCCGCGATGGCCCCGATGCTGAGCGTGCCACCGGCGGTCCCGACCTCGGGCAGGTAGCGGCCGCCGCCCGGAGCGCCACCGGACGACGCACTGCGGCAAGCCTGGAGCACCTCGCCGGCGGTCCCGGACGCGGCGATCGGCGGGGATGCGGTGGCGGCTGGCGTGGGCGGTGCGGTTCGCTCGAGGCTCGGGCTCGGGACCGTCGGTGCGCAGCCCGTCGCCAGCCCCGCGACCACCAGTCCGAGCACCAGCCGTCGGCGCATCACGCCTCCACTACCGTCGACTACCAGCCATGGCGCGCCGATGTTCATCTGCCCGTACCATCGGCGCAACGCGCCAAAGCCCCGGGGACCTCGTCCCGGGGCCGTTCGGCGTGTCCGTGACGGTCATCGCGTCCGGTGATCCGCGCCGGAGGAGGTTCGAGATCGAGAAGATCGTCGTCGGGCTCGGCAATCCCGGCGAGCAGTACGGCAAGACCCGCCACAACATCGGCTGGATGGTCCTGGACCGCCTGGCCGATCGGGCTGGGTGGTCCGGCCGCGGGCGCGATCGCGACGCCGCGGCGACGATCGGCGGCCGCTACCAGGGCCTGGACCTGCTGCTGGTCAAGCCGATGACCTTCATGAACGACTCGGGCATCGCGGTCCGCAAGGTCCTCGCCCGGACGCGTGCGCCCCTCGGCGAGGTGCTCGTCGTCGTGGACGACTTCGCGCTGCCGTTCGGCAAGCTTCGCTTCCGCGAGGGTGGCGGCGCCGGTGGCCACAACGGCCTCCGCTCGATCATCGGGGAGCTCGAGAACGAAGGCTTCAGCCGGCTGCGGGTCGGGATCGGCTCGCCCGATGCCGGCTTCCGCGATCACGTCCTGTCCCAGTTCCGGCCCGACGAGCGAAACCGCCTGCCGGAGCTCCTGGACGCCGCCGCGGACGCCGTCGAGGCATGGGCCCGCGAAGGGACCAGCCGCGCGGCGACGCGCTTCAACCCGTTCGAGCTGCGGCCCGCCGACGCGGACCGGCAGGCGCCAGCGGGCGCGGTCGATGGCCCGCCTGACGCCGAGGGCATCCGCCGGACGAAGACCGGCTGGCGAAAGGTCCGGCCCGGCGACGGCTCCGAGGAGGGCGCGTGACCGCGCCGGTCCTCCGTGGACGCCGCGGCTGGGAGCGTCGGCTGGCCGACGCGGCCGGCGCCGGTGCGGCTCCCGGCCGCCGCACCCCGAACCTGGCGGTCCTGCCGCCGCTGCTCGCGGGCACGGGCGCCTTCGGCGCGCTGCGGGAGCGCATCGGCGTGCCAGCCGAGCCGGGCGGCGCCCGAGGTGGGCGCGGCCGCCACGCCGGCCTGACCTCGGTGCCGCACGGCGCCAAGAGCTACCTCGCTGCCGCCCTCGCCCTGGCCGCGGATGAGCGGATCGTGTGGATCGCCCGGGATGCCGAGATCGGCGACCGTGTCGCGGAGGAGCTGCAGGCCTGGATCGGCGATCCGGACGGCGTGGCGGTCCTGGAGCCACGAACGGCCCTCGCCTACGAGCGCAGCGAGCTCGTCGCCGACGAGACGGCGGCGCGCGTCGCCGCCCTGAGCGCCTGGCGCAGCGGGCGGGCCCGGATCCTGGTCGCGAGCGCCCAGGCCCTGATCCAGCACACGATCCGGCCCGACGACCTGCCCGAGGCGCCCCGGGTCCTGCGCGCCGGCAGCCGCGCCAGCCAGTCGGCCCTCCTCGCCGAGCTGCTCGGGCTCGGCTACGACCCGGTCATCGAGGTGGCCGGCAAGGGCGAATTCGCCCGGCGCGGCGGCCTGATCGACGTCTTCCCGCCATCCTCGGACCTGCCGATCCGGATCGAGCTGTTCGGCGACGAGGTCGAGTCGCTGCGACGGTTCGACCCCACGGATCAGCGCTCCGTCGGCAAGGCCGACGCTATCAGCCTCCTGCCCGCCTCGGAGTTCCTGCTGCCGGACGATGGCTCCGGCTTGCGGGACCGGCTGGGCCGGCTCGCCGGTCGCCTGCCCGAGCGGCTCGCCGCCGACCTCGAGCGGCTGACCGCCGGGGCGCGTCCGGCCACGCCCGTCGCCGTCGGCGCGGCCGCGCCGTCACGAGCGGCGAATGTCGGTGACGCGGCCGAGGTCTGGGCGCCGCTGCTCGCCGCCGCCACGGGCCTCGACCATGTCCCGTCGGACGCGCTGCTCGTGATCGACGAGCCCGGTGACGTCGCGGAGGCGGCGTCGTTCCTGTGGCGCCAGGCCGACGAGCGGCGCGACGAGCTCGTGGCCGCCGGCGACATCCCGAAGGACTGGCCGGCCACGCTCCTGGGCCCGCGCGAGTGGAAGTCGCGGCTGCTCGCGGCCCGGACGCTCGAGCTGTCCTGGGAGTCCGAGGCGGCGTCGGAGGCCGCGATCGCGGGTGGCGGCAAGTCGTCCGGCGACCTGTTCGGCTGGCGGGAGCCGACGCTCCCGCCCGGCCGGGCGGCGCGGATCGCCGAGGCGGTCGAGCTGTGGCGCGGCCGCGACGGGACCGGCGCCGACGGCCGAGCCCCGACCCAGCCCCGCATCGTCATCGCCTCCGACCAGGCGCCGCGCCTGGCCGAGCTCCTCGAGGAGGCGGACGTCGCGGCCGGCGTGACCGAGGCCCTCGACGAGGCGCCCCCGGCCGGCGCCGTTGTCCTCGTCGATCGGAGCCTCAACGGCGGCTTCGAGGGCGGCCCGGACGGGCTGGTGTTCGTCACCGATCGCGAGCTCTTCTCGAACGTCCGGGTCCGGCGGCCCAAGGCGATGCGCCGGGTCGTGCCCCGCGACATCCTCGAACGGCTGACGCCGGGCGATCTCGTCGTCCACATCGACCACGGCATCGCACGGTACGAGCGAATGCTCCGGCGGAGCTCGGGCGCCGGCGACGAGCGCGACTACCTGGAGCTGTCGTTCGCTGGCAGTGACGCGATCTTCGTCCCGGTCGAGCAGATCGCGCGGGTCAGCCGCTACTCCGGCGGTGAGCATCCCCAGCTCTCCAAGCTGGGCGGCACCGAATGGCTCCGGACCAAGCAGCGCGTCCGGAAGGCCGTCACGGACCTCGCCGAGGAGCTGCTTGCCCTGTATGCCTCGCGCGAGTCAGCCGAGGGCCACCCCTTCGCCGGCGACGGGCCGTGGCAGGCCGAGCTCGAGGCCAGCTTCCCGTACGAGGAGACACCGGACCAGCTGCGCGCCGTCGTCGAGGTGAAGCACGACATGGAGCGAGCCCGGCCGATGGACCGGCTGGTCGTCGGCGACGTGGGCTATGGCAAGACCGAGGTCGCCCTCCGGGCGGCGTTCAAGGCGATCCAGGACAACCTCCAGGTCGCCGTCCTGGTGCCGACGACGGTCCTCGCGGCGCAGCATTTCGAGACGTTCCGGGCGCGCTTCGGGGCGTTCCCGCTCAAGGTCGGGCTGCTGTCCCGGTTCGTCGCCAAGGGCGAGCAGGAGCGGACGCTCGCGGGCCTCTCGGACGGCTCGATCGACCTCGTCATCGGCACCCACCGGCTGCTGTCGAAGGACGTGCGATTCCGCGACCTGGGGCTGCTCGTGGTCGACGAGGAGCAGCGCTTCGGGGTGGCGGCCAAGGAACGCCTCAAGCAGCTCCGGCGCGAGGTCGACGTCCTGACGCTCAGCGCCACCCCGATCCCGCGGACCCTCAACCTGGCGCTGGCCGGCGTTCGCGACATGAGCGTCATCGAGACGCCCCCGGAGGATCGCCTGCCCATCCAGACGCGCGTCGCCGAGGCATCCGCCGGCCTGGTCCGCGACGCGGTCCTGCGCGAGCTGGATCGCGGCGGGCAGGTGTTCTACGTCCACAACCGCGTCGAGACGATCGAGGCCCAGGCCGAGCAGCTCCGGAAGCTGCTGCCCGATGCCCGCATCGTCGTCGGCCATGGGCAGATGGCCGAAGGCCACCTGGAGAGCGTGATGCTCAAGTTCGCGGCGGGGGAGGCGGACGTCCTCGTCTGCACGACGATCATCGAGTCGGGCCTCGACATCCCGAACGCCAACACCATCGTGATCGACCGGGCCGACACGCTCGGGCTGGCCCAGCTCTACCAGCTCCGCGGGCGCGTCGGCCGCAGCGCTCGCCGGGCGTATGCGTACCTGCTCTACCGCCGGCGCGAGCGGATGAGCGAGGACGCCCGCAAGCGCCTGCAGGCGATCTTCAACGCCTCGGAGCTGGGCGCCGGCTTCCAGATCGCGCTCTCGGACCTGGAGATCCGCGGCGCGGGGAACATCCTGGGCGCGGAGCAGTCGGGCTTCATGGCCGCGGTCGGGTTCGATCTCTACTCACGCCTGCTGGCCGAGGCGGTCGAAGAGCGCAAGGCCGAGTGGGAGCACCGCGCGCCGGTGCTGGTCCAGCCCCAGGCCGTGGTCGACCTGCCGCTCGAGGCCCACCTGCCGGATGACTACGTCCCCGACGAGGCCCAGAAGCTCGAGCTCTACCGGCGCCTCGCGCGGGCACGGTCCGCGGGCGACCTGGCGGCGTTCCGGCAGGAGGTCATCGACCGCTTCGGGCCGATGCCGCAGCCGGTCCTGCGGCTCGTCGAGGTCGCGGAGCTGCGGCTCGCCGCCGAGGCCGCCGGGGTCGCCTCCATCTCGCGCGAGGAGGGCCAGCTCGTGGTCCGGTTCGGGTCCGGGCTGTCGCGACCGCAGGCGATGCGACTCGTGACCCCCGCAGCCTTGCCAGGCGTGCGAGGCTCCGATCTGCAGTTCATGAGCAACCAGGTCCGGATCCGCCTGCCCAAGGATCCGCTCAAGGGCTGGCAGCTGACCCAGGCTGTCGTGGCCCGCCTGACCGCCGAGGTGGCCTGACATGTCGATCGATCCGGGAGGGGAGCGCCCCATGGCGCCGCGGCGCCTCAAGCTCGTCGTGGAGCTCGCCTACGAGGACGATGCCGACCAGCTGCGCGGCGCCCTCCTCGCGGCGCGGGCCGCGGAGAAAGCCGAGGTCCAGCGGCGCGGCAGCCGCCTGGTGACGGGCTACGGGACCGAAACCGCCCGAGCGTCGATGTCGGCCGAGGTCCGGCGCTCGACGCGCCGCGCCGAGCTGCTCGACCGCCTGCTCCAGGCGCTGGACGAGGCGACCTAGCCCGCCAGCCGAGCCCGGACCCCAGCCCCAGCCCCAGCGCTGGCGCTGATCCCGCGCTAGCCCGCGGCGCGGCCCCGCCAGCGGTGGACGGCCTCGGCCAGCCGCTCGACCGACCGGACCGTCATCGGTTCGAGGACGGCCATGACGTGCGCCACGCCGAGGTCCTCGTAGCGACGGAGCGTCGCGGCGAGGTCGTCGATCGAGCCAGCCAGCGCTCGCTGATCGGGCTCGGACGGCGCTGGCTGGTCGTCGTCGCGGACGTTGATCCCGACGGTGACCTGGCAATCGTCGCGCGTCCGTCCGGCCGCCGCGAGCGCGCTGTCGAACGCCTGGACCTGCGCCGCGAGCCGGTCGTCGGGCGCGCCGTACCAGGCCGTGTTCCAGGCGTCGGCGTGACGCGCCGCGAGATCGAGCATCCGGTCGCGCCGGGCCGCCACCAGGATCGGGATGTGGCGCGTCGGTTTGGGTGCCAGGACGGCTGCGTCGGCGTCGTACCACTGTCCGTGGACGGTGACCTCGTCGCCCCGCAGCAGGCTGGCGATGATCGCGAGGGCCTCCTCGAACCGGCCGACGCGGTGGTCGAAGGGCAGGCCCATGGCCTGGAACTCCGCCTCGTGCCAGCCGCAGCCCAGGCCCAGGACGAAGCGTCCGTTCGAGATCGAATCGAGGGTCACCGCGAGCTTCGCCGTCAGGGCCGGCGGACGGAACGAGGTGCACAGGACGAGGTGCCCCAGCTCGATCCGGCTGGTCCCGGCGGCGATGCCGGCGAGCCACGTCCAGGCCTCGTGCAGGCCGGCGACCTGGCCGCTTGTGTCGCGATGGAAGAAGTGGTCCGCGAGCCAGCCCGAGTCGAGGCCGCCGGCCTCGAGGGCTCGGGCGAATGCGAGCGCCTCCGCGAACGTGGGCATGCCATCGGGGCCATCCGTGTCACCCACTGGCATGAGCGCGCCGACCTTCACGACGGCGAGTCTAGCCAGCGTTCGGCGGGCGCCGGCAACCCCGCAACGAAATTCGAATCCGCGCGTCCCACCCGCCAATGAAAGGGGTGCCACGAGTGGGTCGCATGGGTCGCGCCGCGGCGATCGGCATCGCCGCGATCCTGGTCGGCGGCTGCATCGGGGGGCCGTCGCCCTCGCTCGAGGTTCCGAGCATCCGGCCATCGCTCGCGACCCCGTCGGCCAGCCCGACGCCGCCGGCACCGAGCCCAGTGCCGACGACCGACCCGAGCTCCGGCGATCGCGGCTGCACGCCGAGCGATCATCCCGACTGGTCGGTCGCCCGGCGCTGGGACGAGGCCCTGCTCGACGCCATCCGCCGCGCCCTGCCGAATCCGCCGGTCCACGCTCGCAACCTGTTCCACGTGTCGGTCGCGATGTGGGATGCCTGGGCCACCTACGACCCCGTCGCGAGCGGATACCTGACGCACGAGAAGGTCACCGCGGCGAACGTCCGCCAGGCTCGCGCCGAAGCCATCAGCTTCGCCGCCTGGACGGTCCTCAAGGCCCGCTTCGAGAACGCCAACGGGGCCGAGGATTCCCTGCCCGAGTTCGACCAGGTCCTCCGATCGCTCTGTTACCTGCCATCCGCGGCCCGGAGCTCCTTCGGCACCGATCCGGTCGCGGTCGGAGTTCGCATCGGCGACGCGGTGCTCGCGTACGGCCTCGGCGATGGCTCGAACGAGGCGGACGGCTATGCGGATCCGGACTACACGCCCGTCAATGCCCCGCTCGTGGTGGCGTCATCGAAGCGGTTCTCGCTCGTCGATCCGACGCGCTGGCAGCCGCTGGAGATCATCGGCGGGTTCTCGCAGAACGGCATCCCCACCGGCACCACCCAGGTGGCCGTGGATCCGCAGTGGGGCAGCGTCAAGGCCTTCGGGGCGACCTCGCTGGTCGGCGGCACGCCGATCGATCCGGGCCCGCCGCCCAACCTGGGCGACCCCGCCACGGATGCGACGCTCAAGGCCAACATCGTCGAGGTCATCCGTGACAGCTCGCTGCTCGACCCGTCGATCGGCAAGTCCATCGACATCTCCCCGGCGACCCGGGGTGCGAACGACCTCGGCACCAACGATGGCCCGGGCTGGGCCTTCGACCCGGCCTCGCATCCCTACCAGCCGGAGCTCGTCAACCAGGCCGACTTCTATCGCGCCGCCGCGGAGTTCTGGGCCGATGGTCCCCACTCCGAGACGCCGCCGGGCCACTGGAACGTCATCGCCAACGATGCTTCCGACGCGATCCTCGCGGGTCCGTCCTCGCTGCGGATCGGTGGCGCCGGCCAGCCCGTCGACCGCCTGGAGTGGGACGTCAAGCTGTATCTCGCGCTGAACGCTGCGGTCCACGACGCGGCGATCGTGTCGTGGGGGCTGAAGGGCAAGTACGACAGCATCCGGCCCATCAGCCTCATCCGCTACATGGGCGGCCTCGGCCAGTCGAGCAATCCCGGCGGCCCGTCCTACAACCCCGAGGGCCTGCCCCTGGTCCCGGGCCTGATCGAGGTCGTGACCAGCGCCTCGTCCGCGCCCGGCCAGCGCCACCACGCGCTGGCGAAGTTCGTCGGCCGGATCGCCATCCACACCTGGGCCGGATCGCCGCAAGATCCCGCCACCGAGGTCGCCGGCGACCGATGGCAGCTCGCGACGGCCTGGGTGCCGTACCAGCTGCCGACGTTCGTGACGCCGTCGTTCCCGGCCTACGCGTCGGGCCACAGCACGTTCAGTCGAGCAGCCGCGGAGGTACTGGCGGCCTTCACCGGCTCGGAGTTCTTCCCGGGCGGCCTCGGGGCCTACACGATCCCGGCCGGCAGCCTCCAGTTCGAGCACGGCCCGACGACCGACGTCGTCCTGGAGTGGGCGACGTACTTCGATGCCGCCGACCAGGCCGGGCAATCGCGGTTGTTCGGCGGCATCCACATCCAGGCCGACGATTTCACCGGTCGGCGGCTCGGGGAGGCCTGTGGCCGCGGCGCGTGGCGGCTGGCGCAGGAGTACTTCGCCGGCCGGGTCAACCCGGACGAGCAGGCCTGCGAGGCGCTGCCGGCTCCCTGATGGACTAGCGGTCCGGTCCAACCCGCCATACTCGGCCGATGCCCAATCCCCAGGCCGCAGGCGGCGCCGCGATCGAGCCCGTGGCCGGCCTGTGGTCGCCCGAGCGGCGCGGCCTGACGCTCGGGCTGGTGCTGACGATCACGCTCGTGGCGGCCGAGGCGCTGGCCGTGCCGACCGCGATGCCGATCGTGGCCCGGGACCTGGGCGGCCAGGAGCTGTACGGCCTGGTGTTCACGGCGTTCTCCGTCGGCGCCCTCATCGGGATCGTGGCGGTCGGAGCGCTGATCGACATGGAGGGCGTGGTCCGGCCGTTCGTCGGCGGGCTGGCGCTGTTCGGGATCGGCCTCCTGATCGGCGGCCTCGCGCCGTCGATGCCCGTCCTCATCGCGGCCCGGTTCATCCAGGGCATCGGTGGTGGCGCGATCCCGCCGGTGGCCTACGTCGCGATCGGGCGGGCCATGCCGGCGTCCCTGCGGCCGCGGATGTTCGCCTACCTCTCGACCGCCTGGATCCTGCCCGGCGTCTTCGGGCCGGCCATCGCGGGCTTCGTGGCCCAGGAGCTCCACTGGCGGCTGGTCTTCCTGGGGCTGCTGCCGCTCATCGCCCTGCCGGGCGGCCTGGCGACCCGGGCGCTCATCGAGGTCCACGAGGCCCATCCACCGTTCCGGGCAGGCGGCTCCATCTCGCGCCGGATCGGGCTGGCGGTGGGCGTCGCCGTCGGCGTGGTCCTCGTCACCGCCGGGCTCGAGAGCCCCGAGCCGGAGCTCACCCTGGGGCTGGGCGTCGTGGGGCTCGTCGTGATCGGGGCGTTCTTCAAGTCGCTCGCCCCGCCCGGCACGATGACCCTCGCCCGTGGATTCCCCACGGCCGTGCTGCTCCGTGGCGTGCTGACGTTCGCGTGGTTCTGCGTCGACGCCTACGTCTCGCTGCTGCTCGTCGACGTCCGCGGCTGGTCGGCCACCGCGGCGGGCATCGCCCTGACCGCGGCGACGCTGTCGTGGACCGGCGGGTCGTGGGTCCAGGCCCGGCTGTCACACCGCTACCGGCCCGAGCAGTTCGTCCGGGTCGGATTCCCGATCGTGGCCCTCGGGCTGGCGGGCATGTGGCTCGTCCTCCAGCCGAGCATCCCGGCGGAGCTGGCCGTCCCGATCTTCGGCATCGGCGGCTTCGGGATGGGCCTGACCTACTCCCAGTTCGCGCTCATCGTCCTGCGGGACGTCCCGCCGGCGGAGCAGGGAACCGTGACCGCGGGGCTGACGCTGAGCGACACCCTCGGCACGGCGCTGGGCCTCGGGGTGTCCGCGGCGATCGTCGCGGCCTCGTACCGGGCCGGCCAGGGCTACGTGCCCGGCCTCGCGCTGGCCTTCATCCTGGGCAGCGTGGCCGCCGTCGTCGGCCTGGTCATCAGCCCCCGGCTGGTGGTGCGGGCGCGCCCTCGAACGGCGGGCGCGCCGGAGGCGCTGGGGTAGACTCGACGCCCGCGACCGCGGGGCTGCCAGCCCGTCGCGGTCCGCCGATTGCCCAAGCTCCCAGGAGGTCCCGCCACCGTGTCGGCCGAGGCGCTTCGCGCGAAGATCCGGGAGGTCCCGGATTTCCCGAAGCCCGGGATCCTGTTCTACGACATCACGACGCTGCTCAAGGACGCCGCGGCCTATCGCGAGTCGATCCAGCTGATGCTGGAGCCGCATCGCGAGGAGCAGATCGATCTCGTCTGCGGGATGGAGTCGCGCGGCTTCATCTTCAGCGCACCGATGGCCTACGAGCTCAACGTCGGGCTCGTCCCGGTCCGCAAGCTGGGCAAGCTGCCGGCCGAGACCGTGTCGGTGGAGTACGCCCTCGAGTACGGCTCCAACACGCTCGAGATCCATCGCGATGCCATCCAGCCCGGCCAGCGCGTGCTCATCGTCGACGACCTGCTGGCGACCGGCGGCACGGTCCAGGGCACGATCGAGCTGGTCGAGCGGCTGAAGGGCGTCGTGGTCGGGCTGGCCTTCCTGGTCGAGCTCGACTTCCTGCACGGGCGCGAGCGGCTCGAAGGTCGCCGGGTCACGAGCGTCGTCCGTTACTGACCCAGCCGTGACCACGCCGGTCGATCCGTCGCGGCGGAAGTTCTTCCGGCAGTTCGCCGGCGATCTGCTCGCGTCCGCGGCCGAGCTGTCACGAACGGTTGGCGAGATCCGCGACCAGTCGGCGGCCGAGGCGGCGACCCTGCTCGGCGAGACGGGCATGACGGGGATCACCGGCGGCCTCATCGGGCGCGGCCGGCTCCTGGCCGGTGCCGCCGAGGTCGAGGTCGTGCCTGCGTCGGGAGCCGCCCCGACCGGGTTCCGCACCCCGTTCCGCTTCGGCGACACCGAGGACACCCTCCTGCTGGTGGACCAGCGGCGCCTGCCCGATGCGCTGGTCGAGGTGCCGGTCCGGAACGCGCCCGAGGCCGCCCGCGCGATCCGCGACATGGTCGTGCGCGGCGCCCCGGCGATCGGCCAGGTGGCGGCCATCGGGCTGGCGCTGACGGCCCGATCGATGCGGCTCGCCCAGCCGTTCGCCCGCCGGGCCGTCATTGACGGCGCGGCCGAGGCCCTGACGGCCGCGCGGCCCACGGCGGTCAACCTGGGCTGGGCGGTGAACCGCCTGCGGGTCCGCGAGCGAGCCATCGATCCGCCGGACGCCCCGCCCAACGAGGATGGCGTTGCCGTGGCCGATGCGCTGTGG
>DASXQE010000006.1:0-24357 GCA_036493155.1 Candidatus Limnocylindrales bacterium
CGCCGTCGTAGGGCTCGAAGCCGGGCTGGCCCAGGATTTGGCGGGCGGTTCTGATCGCCTCGATCCATTCGCGGCGATCCTGCTCGGTCGACAGGTAGTTGAAGCGCAGCGCCGGGTGCTCGCGCGGATCGGCCGAACGGATCTTCACCGAGCCGCGCACGTCCGAGTTCATCGGGCCGACGTGCACCTGGTAGCCGTGCTCGCTGGCCGGCTTTGAGCCGTCGTAGCGGATCGCGAGCGGCAGGAAGTGGTACATCAGGTTCGGGTACTCCACCTCGTCGTTCGAGCGGATGAAGCCGCCGGCCTCGAAGTGGTTCGTCGCGCCCGGGCCGTCGCGCAGGAACAGCCACTTCGCCCCCACGAGCGGGCGGTTGCGCCACTTGAGCGCCGGCTGCTGCGACACGGGCTGGGTGGCCGCGAATTGCACGTACACCTCGAGGTGGTCCTGGAGGTTCTCCCCCACGCCCGGCAGGTCGTGCACCACGCCCACGCCCAGCTTGCCGAGCTCCTCCGCGTTGCCCACGCCCGACAGCTGGAGCAGCTGCGGCGAGTTGATCGCGCCGCCGCAGAGGATCACCTCGTTCGCGCGCACGGTGTTCGTGCGACCGCGGTGCGAGACCTCCACCCCCACCGCCCTCTTGCCCTCGAACATCACGCGGCTGGCCATCCGGCCGCAGAGCACGTCCAGGTTGGGGCGGCTCATCACCGGATGCAGATACGCGCGCGCGGCGCTCAGGCGGCGGCCGCGGTGGATGTTCCGGTCGAACATCGCGAAGCCCTCCTGCCGGTAACCGTTCACGTCGGTCGTCAGCTGGTAGCCCGCCTGCTGCACGGCGGCGAAGAAGGCGTCGAACAGCGGGCCCTGCGCCGGGCCGCGCTCGAGCACGAGCGGGCCGTCGGCGCCGCGCCAGTCGTCGGCGCCGGCGAGGCAGGTCTCCATCTTCTTGAAGTACGGCAGACAGTGGGCGTAGTCCCATGCCTCCATGCCCGGGTCGGACGCCCACTTCTCGAGGTCGAGCGGGTTGCCGCGCTGGAAGATCATCCCGTTGATCGAGGAGCTGCCACCCAGGACACGACCGCGCGCGTGCGACACGCGCCGCCCGCCCATGTACGGCTCGGGCTCGCTCTCGTAGCGCCAGTCGTAGAAGCGGCTGCCGATCGGGAACGTCAGCGCCGCGGGCATGTGGATGAAGACGTCGAACCGCCAGTCTGGCCGGCCGGCTTCGAGCAGCAGCACGCGGACCGACGGGTCCTCGGTCAGGCGGGCGGCCAGGACGCTCCCGGCGGAGCCGCCACCCACGATGACGACGTCGAAGCGTTCGGGCATCCGGGGGATGCTAGCGCCGCAGCTCCCGCACGGAGAGGCGATGCCGGCCGGCCCCGTCGGCGGCGACTTCGAGGTTGTACTCGAGCTCGCGATGTCGCCCGTCGGCGAAGTTGAAGCGGATGCTCGAGCCGATCGAGCCGCGTTGCAGGAAGTCGACCCAGAGGTTGGCGATGTCGTCCCGGATCGACGGGTCGGCGGGGTTGGTGAAGTCCTCGAGCGGGTGGCCCAGCATGTCGTCCGCGGCGACCTCCGCGATGCCGGCCAGCGCCGGCGAGACCTCGAGGAAGTGGCGCTCGTCGTCGAGGATCGCCCAGGCCTCCCACTCGTGGGCCCGGCTGCTCCCGATCGAGCCGGCCCGGTAGACGTACCACACCAGTGGCGTGTCGCCGTGGCGCGCCAGCTCCTCCTGGGCGGCCACGACCGCCGCGGGATAGCGCGTTCGAAGGGCCGCCTGGAGCGCCGGCGCCGTTGCCGCGCGCGCGGCATCCAGACCGGCGAGCAGCGCGCGCGCGAACGCCGCGAAGTCCTGGTCGTCGTTCGGGAAGAGGCGGAGCCCGGGCGCCACGAGCGGAGGATATCGTCGCCGTAGCAGGGAATCCGCCAACGGCTTACGACGGCGTTGCGTTCGTGCTCCGTGGCGCTGCCGCCCGAGCCGGCAGGTCGACCTCGAATCGGGCGCCGCCGTCGGGCCGGTTGCCGGCGGTGATCGTGCCGCCGTGGCGCTCGGCGATCCAGCGGGCGATGGCCAGGCCCAGGCCCGTGCCGCCGCTCGGGGCGTCGGGCGCACGCCAGAAGCGATCGAACACCCGCGGCAGGTCCTCCGGCCGGATGCCACGACCCTGGTCCTCCACGGTCAGGCGCGCGACGTCGCCGTCGTGCCGGACCGCGACCCGGACCTCGCCCGACGCCGGGCTGTGGCGGATGGCGTTGTCGATGAGGACCGTCACGAGCTGGCGGAGGCGTGCCGGGTCGCCGGTCACGGGCGCCGGCTCGGGGTCGACGACGACCGAGACGGCCCGCGCCTCGGCCGGACCTCGCAGCGACGCCGCGGCATCCGCGGCCACGTCGTCGAGCTCGACGGGAACGGCGTCGAGGGAGACCGCGCCGGAGTCGGACCGCGCCAGGAGCAGGAGGTCGCCGACCATCGCGGTCAGGTGCTCGACCTCGGCATCGATGTCCTCGAGCGCGTCGCCCACCTGGCTCACGGGCTCGCTCGCGTGCCGGCGGAGGTGCTCCACCGAGCTGCGGATGACGGTCAGCGGGGTGCGCAGCTCGTGCGACGCGTCCGCGGCGAACTCGCGCTGGCGGGTGAGCGCCGCACGCTGGCCGGCGAGGGAGTCGCGGATCGGCACGAGCGCCCGGCGCGCGTAGATCCAGCCGAACCCGGCCGCGACGAGCACGACGAGGACCCCGCCGATGCTCAGGACGATCACGATGTTCTGGAGCGTGTGGGCCTCCGTGGTCCGGTCCTGGACGACCTGGACGCTCCACGTACCGGTGTCGGTCGTGACGGTCTCGGTCAGCTGCCGGACCGGGACACCGACCAGGCTGGTCGTGT
The DNA here is from genome assembly GCA_036493155.1 of Candidatus Limnocylindrales bacterium. Taxonomy (GTDB): domain Bacteria; phylum Chloroflexota; class Limnocylindria; order Limnocylindrales; family CSP1-4; genus UBA5189. Next base: position 2,886 of record DASXQE010000006.1, read on the forward strand.
CCGTGGGCCCGGGCTGGGGGAAGCTGATCGTGCGGTTCCGGACGTCCTGGCCCGACGCCGATGCCGCGCTGATGGCGTCCTGGTCGGGGAGCCCGGTCGGGAGCTGCAGGCCGCGCGGGCCAAAGACGTCGCCGGCCGGGCTGATCGCGATCCCGAACGTGCCGCCGCCGAAGGAGAAGTCGAAGAAGGAATCGCCCGGCGTGGGTCGCTCGCCCTTGACGGCGCTGACGAGCGACGCTGCCCGGTCCTGGAGCACGTCCTGCGACGACGCCGCGAGCGACGAGGCGACGCTCAGGTAGAGCGCCAGCCCGAGCACCACGAGCACGAGCAAGGTGGAGCCGCCGCTCCACACGACGAGGCGCCACCGCACCTGCCGGATGAGGGCCGCGTCGGCGACGGCCTCCTCGTTCGTGGCCAGACCGGGGGCAGGGGCGGCGCCGCCCGGCGCGTCGCCGCCCGGGACGGACGACCCCTCGGGCATGGGGCCGGGCTCGCTGGGCGTCAGGTCGTCGGGCATTGGGCGTGCCACTCGAGGTCAGTCGCTTCGATCGCGCTCAGGCATCGGCCAGCCGGTAGCCGATCCCGCGCACGGTCTCGACCCGGCCCGCCGCCGAGCCGAGCTTCGTTCGCAGGTAGTGGACATACGCGTCGACGGCATTGGGCGTCACCGCGACGGCGAACGGCCAGGCCTGGTCGAGGAGCTGATCTCGGGTCAGCGTCTGGCCGGGGTGCCGCAGGAGGCACTCCAGCAGCGAGAACTCGCGCGGGCTGAGGTCGACGGCGTTGCCCTCGACGGTCACGCGGCGGGTTCGCTCGTCGAGCGCGATCGGGCCGGCGGCCAGGACGGGCGCGGCGCGGCGCGGCCCGGGCTCGGAGCGGCGAGCCAGCGCTCGCAGCCGAGCCGAGAGCTCCTCGTACGCGAACGGCTTGAGCAGGTAGTCGTCCGCGCCGGCATCGAGACCGGTGACCCGATCGTTGACCGTGTCGCGGGCTGTCAGCATCAGGATCGCGACGTCGGACCCGGCCTGGCGAACTCGCCGCGCGACCTCCAGGCCGGTCATGTCCGGCAGGCCGATGTCGAGGATGATCACCTCGATCCCGGCCGGCGAGGTCGCGATCTCGAGGCCGGACCGGCCGTCGTGCGCGACCTCGACCACGTGCCGATCGTCCTCGAGGAGGCGTCGCAGGACACGGGCGAGGCGCTGGTCATCCTCGACGAGGAGGACGTGCATCGATTCGCGCTCCCCTGCCCTACGGGACGATCGTGACGTCCGACGCCGACGGCGTCGTGGGGCCGCCCTCGCCGCGGTCGAGGCTCAGCCGGACGATCACCGTGCCGCCGGTCTGGACGTCGCCGGCGCTGGCGGACGTCTCGGCATGGTAGGTCGTGGTCCCGCTGAGGGAGACCTGGATCGTCTGGCCGCCGGCGAGCTTGAGGGTCAGGGTGTCGCCGCTCACGGACTCCACGGTGCCCTGCACGGAGGCGCCGCCATTGCCGAAGACGCCGCGCAGCCCGCCGTTCCCGGCACCGGTGCCGCCGTTGCCGCCGCCCTGGAAGAAGTAGCCGCCTCCGGGGAACTGCCCGCCGGGGAATTGCCCGCCGCCGAAGCGGCCGTTGCCGCCCGCCGCCGCGGTCGCGGGAGCGGTCATCCGACCAGCCGCGAAGCCCACACCGCCGATGGCGATGAGCAGCGCCACGCCGAGGGCGACGTTCACCCACATCGAGCCGCGCGGCCGGCTGGAGCCGGGCTTGACGCCGGTCGCCACCACGGGCTCCGGCGCGACGGGCTGGAACGGCTGGGTGTCGCCGGGGGTCATCGGATCGGTCATGGCTGTGCTCCTTGTCGGGACGATGGCAGGGCTGGGTGGATCACTCGTAGCGGAGGGCCGCGACGGGGTCGAGCCGGGCGGCCTGGCGCGCGGGCCAGACCCCGAAGACGATCCCGACGGCGATGCTGAACGCGGTCGCCACGACGATCGTCGACGGGTCGAAGATGAAGCCCCAGCCGGCGATCCCGCCGATGCCGGCGGAGACGGCCAGGCCGACGAGGACGCCGACGAAGCCGCCGATGAGCGACAGCGTCAGGGCCTCGATCAGGAACTGCCGCAGGATGTCGCCACCCCGCGCGCCGAGGGCCTTGCGGATGCCGATCTCGCGCGTCCGCTCGCGGACCGAGACCAGCATGATGTTCATGATCCCGATGCCGCCGACGACCAGCGCGATCGAGGCGATCCCGCCGAGCAGCAGGGTCAGCGTGCCGCTGATGGCATCGGTCACCGACAGCAGCTGGGCCTGGTCGAAGATCGAGAAGTCGTCGGTGCCGCCGGCGGCGATGCCGTGGCGGCTCCGCAGCTCCTCGGCGACGGCGTCCTGGACCGTGGTCATGTCGGCATCCGGGGCGACGCTGACGCCGATGGTCCGGACCGAATCGCCGCCGACGAAGTACTTGCGCACCGCACCCAGCGGGACGAGGACCTCGTTGTCCGGATCGGCGAAGCCCGAGCCGCCCTTGGGCTGGAGGATGCCGATGACCTCGAACGGCAGGCCGCCGATGGACACGGTCGTGCCGACCGCGTCGGCGCCGAGGCCGAGGTCGGTGGCGACGGTGGCGCCCAGGACGGCGGCCCGCAGGTCGGAGGTCGTCGTGACCGAGGTCAGGAAGGTCCCCTGCCAGACGCTGTACGCCCGGACGTAGGCGTAGTCGGCCGAGGTGCCGACGATCGAGGTCGTCGACGTGTTCGTCGCGCTCGTGGCGACCACGGCGCTGGTCTGCAGCTCCGGGGCCACCGCTGCCACGCCCGGGATCTGGGCGATCGCATCGGCATCGCCGGTCGTCAGCGTCGTCGCCGCGCCGAAGCGACCCGACGGGCTGATCGTCAGCAGGTTCGTGCCGAGGGCGTTGAGGCTGGCGGTGATGTTCGCGGTCGTGCCGCGGCCCACGCCGACGAGGGCCACCACCGAGGCCACGCCGATGACGATCCCCAGCATGGTGAGGGCCGCCCGGAGCCGGCCGCGGCGGAGCCGTGACAGGGCCAGGCGCAGCAGCTCCCAGGCATTCATCGGGGTTCGCGCCTCAGGCCGCGACGCGCTCCTCCTCGACGACCCGGCCGTCGAGGAGGTGGATCCGGCGGCTCGCCACCTCGGCGACGTCCGGGTTGTGGGTGATCAGCACGACCGTGCGCCCGGCCTTGTTCAGGGCCTGGAAGAGGGCCATGACCTCGAGGCCCTGCTTGACCGGCAGGTTGCCGGTCGGCTCGTCGGCCAACAGGACGGCCGGATTCGTGACCAGCGCGCGGGCGATGGCGACGCGCTGCTGCTCGCCGCCGGACAGCTCCGTCGGCTCGTGGCCCAGGCGCTCACCCAGGCCGAGCTGCTCCAGCGCGGCCCGTGCCCGGTCCTGGCGCTCCTTGCGGGCGACGCCCTGATAGAGGAGCGGCGTCGCGACGTTCTCGAGGGCGGTCGTCCCGGGCAGCAGGTTGTAGCTCTGGAAGACGAAGCCGATGGTCCGGCTCCGGATCCGCGCCAGGGCGTCGTCGCCGAGCGCGCCGACGTCGTTGCCGGCGATCTCGTAGCGACCGCCCGACGGGCGATCGAGGCAGCCCAGGATGCTCATCATCGTCGTCTTGCCCGAGCCCGACGGCCCGACGATGGCCACGAACTCACCCTCGTCCACGGTCATCGAGATGCCCCGCAGGGCCTGGACCTGGATGTGGCCCATGTCGTAGGTGCGGGTGACGGCGTCGAGGCGGAGGAGGCTCATCCGCGAGGCCTCAGCGGCCCGGATTGGTGACGACGCCGCCACCACCGAGGCGGCCGGCGCCACCGCCGAACAGGCCGCCATTCGCCTGCGTGCCGTTCTGCTGGGTGGCGCTGGTGCCCGTGACGACCCGCTCGCCGGCCTGGAGCCCGGACTGGATCTCGGCCAGCGAGCTGGTGACGAGGCCGACCGTCACGGATCGGGTCTCGACGGTCCCATCGGCATCGACGACCCGGACCGTGTAGGACCCGGCCGTGCCGGCGAGGGCGCGGGACGGAATCGCGAGGACGCCGCTGGCGCTGGCCGTGACGATCGAGATGTCGGCCGACATGCCGGGCTTGAGCGCCTGGGGCGGCGCATCCAGGGCGACCTCGACGGCGTACTGCACGACGCCGTTGGAGCCCGAGGCGCTGCCGCTCGGTGCGATCGAGGCGACCGTGCCGTTGAGGGTCGCGTTGATGGCCGCGATCGTGAGCGTCGCCTGCTGGCCAACGGAGATCTTGGTGACGTCCGACTCGACGACGTCGGTCGTGACCTCGAGGGCGGCGGACTGGAGGCTGATCGCGGTCCCAGACGGCGCATCGGCACCGTCCGTCACGTTCACCGCGGTGACGATCCCGTCGGCCGGGGCCGCCAGGCTGGCCTTGGTCCGGAGCGCCTTGAGGTCGGCCAGGTCGCTGTAGGCCTTGGCCTTCTGCGTCTCGGCGTTGTACAGGCTGACCTTGGCCTGGCGGATGGGATCGGTGCCGGTTGCACTGTCGAGGGCGTCCTGGGCCTGGTCGACCTGGATCGCCGACGAGACCGCGGCGCGGTTGGCATCCGCGATCTGGGCCTCGAGATCGGCCGTGTCGGCCTTGGCCAGGACCTGGCCCTTGGTCACCCGATCGCCGACCTTGACGCTCACCGACGTGACCGGCCACGTCACCGAGCCGGCCGAAGACGAGCTGTTGCTGGAGCTGTTGGAGCTGCTCGAGCTCGAGCCGTTCGAGCTGGAGCTGGAGCTCGAGGCCGCGGTCGCCGTCGGATCGGCCCCGAACGACAGCGCATAGGTCCACGACGAGGCGACGTTCCCGGTGGCCGTGACCTCGTCGGTCACGTCCTGCGTGGCGGCGGCGGCCGTCAGGAACGTCGTCGCGGCCGTCGTTGACGGCTTGAGGACGCCGGTGGATAGCGCGATCGCGCCGCCCGCGACGACGAGCAGCACGACGATGGCCGCGACCTTCAGGCGCATGCGGTGGGAGCCTCCGTGTGGTGGGTGCGGCCGCTCAGGCGGTCGCGCCGGAACGGGCCAGCTGGATCAGCGAGGCCGCGGCATTGATCGGGATCGAGAAGCCGAGACCCTCGGCGTTCGTCGCCGTGGCGGTGTTGACGCCGATGACGTCGCCGCCGATGTCCAGGAGCGGGCCACCGCTGTTGCCCGGGTTGATCGCAGCATCGGTCTGGATGAGGCCGGTCAGGGTGACCTGGCGACGGGTCGTCTCGTCGCTGACGGTGACCTGGCGATCCAGGCCAGACACGATCCCGCGGGTCACCGTCTCGGTGTACGTGCCGAGCGGGCTGCCGATGGCGATCGTCGTCTGACCGACCTTGAGGCCATTGGAGTCGCCGAGCTTCGCAGCCGTCAGGCCGGTCGCATTGACCTTGATCAGGGCGAGGTCGTTCGTGTCGGAGATCTTGATGATGGTGGCCGGCAGCTCCTTGGCGTCCGAGAGCTGGACGGTCAGCTGCTGGCTGCCCTGGACCACGTGACGGTTCGTCAGGATGTAGCCGTCGCTGGTCAGGATGACGCCCGAGCCGACCCCGGTCGTGGGGACCTGGAAGGGGCCGTTGGCGCTCACGCCATCGGCCGTGATGGTGACGACCGATGGCTGGGCCGCGGCCACGATCGCGGTGATGTCATCGCTCGTGACCGTGGTCTGGTTGACGGTCGTGGCGTTCGCGCTGGAGGCGGGGGTCGCGGCCGGGGCCGCCCGGAGCGTGGCGGTCAGGATCGCGCCCGTGCCGACCGCGGCGAGGATCGCGGACAGGAGGCTCACGGCGAGGAGGCCGGCGAGCCCCCGGCCGCCTGCTCGGGACGGCCGGGGGACCGGCGTGACGGCCGGCGGCAGCTGGGGAGGAAACAGCTGTGCGGCCTGAGGGGGTGTCTGATCGGCTGCGAACCACGCCGCCGCAGGCGATGCGATGGACGCGGGGGACGCCGCAGCGGGGGATGCCGCAGCGGGGGATGCCGCAGCGGCGGGCGGCTCGAGGGTGACCGGCTCGGTCCTGACCGGCTCGGGGGTGACGGGTTCGAACGGCTGCGTGTCGTCCGGCGAAGGCTGGCTCGGGTTCGAGTCGACGTCCCTGGGTTCCATGGTTCAGATCGTGGCGCCGGCCCCTGAGACGTTCGTGAGAAGTGGCGCCGCCGTCTGCGACCAGAGCAGCTGCTCGTCGCGGGTCACCGCGATCGCGCCGTAGCCCGGGTGGCCCTCCACCCACGCCAGGCCGGCTCGGCCCATCGTGAAGGCCGCGGTGGCATAGGCATCGCTCCAGGTCAGCTCGGGCCCCACGACGGTGAGGCTCGCGAGCTCGCTCGGGACGGTGCCACTGCGCGGATCGCGGATGTGGGCCCCGCGCTCGTACAGGCCGGACGTGGCGACGGCGCCGCCGCGAACCTCGATCCTGGCCGCGAGGCGGTCGCGGGCGGCCGGATGCTGGATGCCGACGCGCCAGCCGTGGGCCAGCTCGGGCGCGCCGCGGACGAGCAGGTCGCCGCCGGCATTGATGGCGTAGCACCCGAGATCGGCGTCATCGAGGTGATGCGCGGCGGCGTCGACGGCCCAGCCCTTCACGAATCCCGAGGGATCGAGGCGGCCATCGGCTCGGTGGCGCCGCGCGTCGAACGCCCCCTCGGTCGATGCCGCCAGGTGGTCGCAGGCGGCCAGGACGAAGCGGACATCGGCGCTCGCGTCTGACTCGGCGAGGGCCCCATCGGCGATCCGGCTGATCTCGCTGTCCGGCCGATACGGGCTGAACCGGGCATCGACGTCCCGCAGCGTTGCGAAGAAGGCGTCCAGGGCAGCATCGATGACGCCGGCCGCAGCCGGCGACCGGACGTCGACGCCGACGACCGTGCCCATGACGGGCTCGATGCGGCGGGTCACCGGCGAGCCATCGACGCGTCGGGCGGCCGGCTCACAGGCCCGCCTGGTCGAGCGCGGCCTGGAGCGACTGCGCGTACGCCTCGCTCGTATACGTCGCACCGGAGACGAGATCGATGTTGGCGCTCTGGGCCGTCACGGCCTCGCCCGAGAGGATCGGCGCCGCGTAGCTCGAGATCGCGCCGGAGCGACCGCCGCTGGGCAGCTCGATGGCGGTGGCCGCGGTGACGGCGCCCTTTGCCACCGTGATCTCCACCTGGACGGGCCCGTAGCGTGTCTCGATGACCGTCCCGTCGACGGTCCCGGACGAGGTGCTGCCGCCGTTCGAGGTCGAGCCGCCGGTGGTCGACGCGCCGCCGGTGGTCGACGCGCCGCCGGTCGTACCCGTGGTGCCCGAGCCGGTCGTACCCGTCGTGCCTGTCGTGCCGGATCCCGTTCCGGTGCCGCCGCCCGAGCCGGCGCCGGTCGTCGCGAGGCTGCCATCCTGCGGCGCCTTGAACCCCAGCAGCAGGACCGCGGCAAGGGCCAGCGACGCCAGCCCCAGGCCGAGGCGAACCGGATGGGCAGTGCCGCGCGCGTCGGCTGTCGTCGTCATGGCGCGTCCTCGCGGCTCACAGGTACGAGAACCGTTCGGCGTGAACGTGCGTGGCGGGAACGCCGATGGTCTCGAGCGCCGCCTGGACTCGATCGATCATGTCGACCGGCCCGCAGACATACACGTCCCGACCGGCGAGGTCGGGGATGAGGCGCTGGAGCGCGGGCCCGGCCAGTGGGTCGTGCGGCATCTCGGCCGACCCGCGCCGGCCGACGAGGTAATGGACCGTCGCGCCGCGCTGGTCGGCGAGGAGCTGGAGCTCATCGCGGAAGATGACGTGCTTCTCGGCGCGGGCCCGGTAGACCAGGGCCAGGTCGCCGCCGTTCGCCGGCAGGGCCTCCAGCAGCGCCCGGAGCGGGGCGATCCCGATGCCGCCGGCGATGAGCGCGACCTTCCGCCGCGACCGGCGGGCGCCGGTCATGGCCCCGTACGGACCCTCGACCAGGACGCGCGTGCCGATGGGCAGCGTCTGGAGCCGGCGGCTGCCGTCGCCCAGGGCCTTCACCGTGATGCGGAGCCAGCGGCCATTGGGCGCGGACGACAGCGAGTAGGGATGGGCGTGCCACCACTGGCGGCCATGCAGGAACCGCCAGTTGAAGTACTGGCCCGAGCGGACCGGCAGGCGATCGAGGTCACGGCCGGTCACGTAGATCGAGGTCAGGCCGGGGCCTTCGTGCACGACCCGGCCGACCACGAAGCGGTGGCGCAGGTTCAGGCCGATCGGCTGGCCGAGCCGGAAGACGATGAGGAGCGCTGCCGTGATCGCGTACAGCCCGATCCAGTACAGCCGGGCGAGCCCGTCATGCATGAAGTCCGCGCCGACGAGCAGCTGGTGCAGGAACGCCAGCGCGATTGCCGCGTACGACAGGAGGTGGAGGAGGAACCACACCTCGTACGACATCGAACGCCGGGCCGCGGCCATCGAGCTGATGCCGACCGCGATGAACAGGACGCCGCCGATCGCGCCCGGCAGCACCCAGGCGTAGGTCGTGAGGAGCTTCACCAGCTCGTCGACGACGTGGACGCCGTCGCCGAGGGCGTAGCCGATGGTCGTGAACGTCCCGTGGGCGACGATCAGCCAGACCGTCGCGAAGCCGAGCCAGCGATGGGCCCAGGCCAGGCGGTCCATCCCGAACAGCTGGTCGAGGAACGGGCTGCGGGACATGAGGATGAGCTGCAGCAGCGCCCCGTACGCGGCGTACAGGCCGGTCAGCTGACCGATCGCGGTGAGGATCCCGCCGAGCGAATCGAGCTGGTCGAGACCGCCGTGTCGTACCCACATCGCCCCGATGAGCACCGCGTTCAGCCCGATGAGCCAGCCGACGTCCACGGCGATGACCGGCCACGCCCGCGGCAGCGGCGGGACGCCGATCCGGGAGCGAGCGCCGGGCGATGGCGCTGCGCCGGGCGATGGCGCTGCGCCCGCCGGCCGCTCCGGCGTCCGGCCGGCACCGGCCGCCGGGAGCTGGGTCGTGGCTGACGTTCGAACGGTCATCGGGCGGTGCCTGTCAATCCCGGCTAGGCCGCGCCGGCGCAGTCGTACAGGCCGGAGACCGCCGCCGCGGTGACCGGCGTGCAGGCGGTGCTGACCCACACCGACGTGCCCAGGCCGCTCGCGCCATTCGGGCCGCCGAAGACCGCGCCGCCGAGCGCCGGCCCGCCGGCCCGGCCACCGAAGCCCGGCCCGCCGCCCCCGCCGAGCAGGACGTACCGGAGCTCGCCGGACTGGACGTAGGCCTGCAGCTGCGCCAAGGTCGGGGTCGGGTCGCCGCCCGTGAAGCCGCCCATCGCCATGACCGGCTGCTGGGCAGCGAGCTGGATGTCGGCGGCGGCCTGCGAGCCGCTCACGGCGACGATCCATCGCGCGCTGCCCTGGTTCGCGAGGAGGTACGCCACCAGCGCGGGGTCCGAGGCTTGGGCGCCGTCGCCCGCCTGGCCGTCGCCGCCGGGACCCGCGGCGACGTCGCCGCCGCTGTGCGCCTGGGCCATGGTGGCGACGCTGTATGACGCCGGACCGGCGAGCACGGCCACGAGCGCCACGGCCACCGCGCCCATGACGACCCGGCGATCGAGGTGGATGGCGGGCAGCGCCAGGACGAGCGCGGCCGCACCGGCCACGGCCAGGATCCCGAAGCCAAGGCCCGGGACGAAGGCTGGCGTCCGGTCGAGGATGACCAGGGCGACGACCCCCGTGGCCACCAGGCCGCCGGCGAGGACGATCCGAGCGAGCGCACTCCGGTCGCGGCGGGTCCACAGGTCCCACGCTCCCGCGCCGACGAGCGCGCCGACGGCCGGCACCAACGCGACCGTGTAGTAGCTGTGGATGATCCCGGACATGAAGCTGAAGACGACGGCGTGGGTCACCAGCCAGCTGCCCCACAGGACGTAGCCGGCGAGACGCGGGTCCGTTCGGCGGGCGCGTCGGTGGAGGACCAGGCCGACGCCGACGGCCAGCAGCGCCGCCGGCAGGAGCCAGGCGATCTGCCCGGCCATCGTGTCGTTGAACAGCCGCAGCACGCCGGGCATGCCGCTGAAGCTCGGGCCGCCGCGACCGTTCGCCGCCGCACTGCCCACGAGCCCGTCGAGGGCGGAGCTCAGCGACGAGCCGCTCATGTTGCCGAAGATCCGGCCGAGGCCGTCATAGCCGAAGACCAGGTCGAGGACGGAGTTGCTGGTGCTGCCGCCGATGTACGGCCGGTCCGACGCTGGGAGCAGCTCCACGATCGCGACCCACCAGCCGCTCGCCAGCAGCACCGTGACGAGGCTGGCCACGAGGCCGCCGACTCGCCGCGGCAGCGACACCGGCGCGGCGAGCAGCCAGGTGAGGGCGAAGGCCGGCAGGACGAGATAGGCCTGCAGGTACTTGGTCAGGAAGCCGAGCCCGACGAGCACGGCGGCGAGGAGCGCCCATCGCAGCCGGCCGGCCTCGAGCCCGCGCACGACGGCGTAGGCCGCCGCGACGAGGAGGAACGTCAGGAGCGCGTCCGGGTTGTCGTAGCGGAAGATCAGGACCGCCACGGGACTCAATGCCGCCACGAGGCCGGCGACGAGCGCCGCCATCGGACCGAACGACCGCCGCACGGCCAGGGCCAGGACGACGACGGTGCCGACGCCCAGGAGCGCCTCGGGCAGGAGGATCGACAGCGAGCTGAGGCCGAAGAGCTTCACGGCGATCGCCATCGGCAGCACCGCCAGCGGCGGCTTGTCGAGGGTCACGAAGTTGGCCGAATCCAGCGACCCGAAGAACAGCGCCGACCAGCTCTGGCTCGCCGCCTGGGCCGCGAGCGCGTAGTAGGTGTTGGCGAACCCCGAGACCGTCAGGTTGACGAAGTACAGGACGCCGGCGAGCACGGCGAGGCCTGGAATCGCGAGCTGCTCGCGCCGCACGCGCCCGCCGAAGCGAGCGATCGAGCCCGTGATCGCGATCGGGATGGGCTGGCTGAGCTGGGCCATGGCTGCGGTGCTCCGCACGGGGTCGAGATGAGGTGGTGCTGCGGAGTTCACCGATCCAGCATGAGACGGGCGTGAGAGCGAAGCGCTCGCGGCTCGGCGGTGGGACGGCTATCAGTCGCGACGCATCTCGCCCGATGCGGCGACCGGCGTCAGCCCTCGAGGACGGTCTTCAGGCGGTCGAGGGCGGCCACTTCGGCGTCCATCGTCGATTGCACCGCGCCGCCCATGAGCAGCTTCTTCCACCCCGAGAGCTCCGCCTGGAGCGAGAACTGCAGCCGCGTCCCGCCGTTCTCGGCGGCGAAGCGATACTCGCCTGTCGGCCGGACCGGACCGGCGATGGCCTTGAACGCCATGAGCTTCCCGGGCTCCCAGGCCGTGATCTCGTAGTCGGCGTCGATGCGACGCCCGCCCGGGCCCTTGACGCCCTGCTTCCAGACCTCGCCCGCGCCCATGCCGGAGACCTTCGCGATGTCGAGGACGCCTGGGCGCCAGCGCGGCGCCGTGGTGCCGTCCGTCACGAACGCCCAGACCTCGTCGACCGTCCGGTTGATGACGATGGATCGCTGCGCCGATGGCATGCCGCTGTCCCTCCTCGCCCCCGTGACGAAGCCGAGTCTAGTCACGGCCGCGGCGAGGCGGACGGTCGTCAGAGGCGGGCGAGGAACCGCATCAGCGGTGCGGCCACCTCGAAGGCATCGGCGATGACGTCGGGCAGCGCCGGCGAGTAGATGTCGCGATCCGCGAGCCGATGCCCGAAGGTGATGTCCTTGTGCTTCAGGAGGTCGGCTTCGGGATGGTCGGCCGGGAAGCCCGACGGCACCCGCTTCAGGAGCTCGCCGGAGATCCCGCCGAAGCCGTCCCGGAACGCCGGGGCATCGACGATCGCGTGGAACGCGGCCGGGTCGCCCACCACGGCAGCACGAAACGCGGCGAGCTTGCCCGGAGCCGGGCGCCACATGCCGCCGCCGACGTAGGCCTCCCCGGGCGACAGATGGAAGTAGCCACCCGGGTTGCCGCCTTCGTCGGCGTGCGACGGCATCGCCCCGCCAGCCTCGGCCCACGGGAACGAGGCCGAGACGTGGGTCTTGTAGGGCGACTTGTCCTTCGAGAACCGGACGTCCCGATAGATCCGGAACGGCGACCGCCCCGGGTCGGCCGACAGCGGGATGCCGCGCGCGCGGAATCGCTCGTCCAGCGCGGAGCAGAGCTGCTCCAGCGGGACCTTGAGCAGCCGCTCGTACTCGGCCTTGCGCGGCTGGAACCACGTCCGCTCGTTGTTGGCCGCGAGATCCACCAGGAACTGGATGGCCTCGGGCTGGAATCCATCGAACGGGCTGGCCGAAGCGGCTGGCGTCATGACAGGGCCGCCGCGAGTGCCCGATAGGACCCGCGCAGGAGCCGCGCCACCTCGGGCCAGTACGCCCGGCCCTCGCCGCCGGACCCGTCGGGATCGATGGCCGCCCCTCGATCGCGGACCTCCGCGGCCTGGCCCCGCAGCCGGCCGGCCTCGGCGACCGCGTCCTCGGGCACCTCGTAGATCTCGGCGTACAGCCTGGTGATCGCATCGCCGGCTGCCGCGCCGGCGGCCAGCCCGGTCTCGCGCCTGACGACCCACCAGCGCAGCTCGCGCCGCGCGACCTCGTCGACGTCGACGTGCTCCGGCAGGCCCAGCAGCCGGTAGCCCCGCGCGATCGGTGCCGCGAATCGCTCGTAGTCGCCACTCGACCGCCCGAATCGGGCCGCGGCCCACGCCAGCCAGAAGGCGGCCGCAACGGCCCGCAGCCACCCGACACCGGCCTGCTCCTGGTTCGCCCGCACGAGCAGCCGGAACAGCCGGCCCGGCTCGCGCCGGTAGTAGGCCTTCCACATCCCGAGCTCGAGCCGCGCCAGGCGCTCCGGGTCGAAGTCGCGGCCCCAGCGATCCGCAGACGTCATGCGGCCATCCTAGGCGGCCGCCCCGGCGCGGTGCGCCCGCGCCCCACCGAATGGTCCTGGCCGGGCCGCCGACGGTACTGGACCCATCCACACCGCACCGCCACCTTGGCGGACGGATTGCGAGCCGCGGGTATGCTGCAAATCCACCAAGCTCCGGGGAGGCGCACGGGTTGTCGCTGCTGCAACGGGTCGAACGCGCGCAGCGTGCTGCCGCCGCCGCGACGGTGGCCGCCGAGTCGCCGGACGCCGGACCCGTCGCCCCGGACGCCGAGGTCATCACGATCCAGCCGGCCCGGCCGCGAGCGGCGTCGTCGCCCGCCCGCGAGGCCCTCCTCGGCGACATCCGGGCGAAGGTCCAGGTCGACGTCATCGGGTCCTTCAAGACCCTGCTCGACGCGGCCGATCCCTCGGAGGTCCGGGGGCGGATCGCCACGATGGTCGACCAGATCATCCTGGACGGCGAGTTCTCGGTGACGCGCGATGAGCGCGCCGGCCTCGTGGACGAGCTGGTCCACGAGATCACCGGGTACGGCCCCATCGAGCCGTACCTGGCCGACGAGACGATCACCGAGGTGATGGTCAACGGCCCGAAGCACATCTACATCGAGCGGGCCGGCAAGATCGAGCAGGTCGACGTCCACTTCCTGAACGACGAGCACGTCCTCCGGATCATCGACCGGATCATCGCGCCGATGGGCCGCCACATCGACGAGACGAGCCCCCGCGTGGATGCCCGCCTCCCGGACGGCTCGCGGGTCAACGCAGTCATCGCGCCGATCTCCCAGATCGGCCCCGTCATCACCGTCCGGAAGTTCGCCGCCCGGCCGTACACGGTTGCGGACCTCGTCCGGTTCGGGACCGCGACCGGCGAGATGTTCGACTTCCTGCGCGCCTGCGTCCAGGCTCGCCTGAACATCTTCGTCTCGGGCGGCACCGGGTCCGGCAAGACGACGACCCTCAACGTCATCTCGCAGTTCATCCCCGAGGACGAGCGGATCATCACCGTCGAGGACGCCGCCGAGCTGCAGCTCCGCCAGGAGCACGTCGTGACCCTCGAGGCCCGCCCGCCCAACATCGAGGGCGCAGGCGAGATCACGATCCGCGACCTCCTCAGGAACGCCCTCCACATGCGGCCGGACCGGATCATCGTCGGCGAGTGCCGGTCGGGCGAGGCGCTCGACATGATCCAGGCGATGACCACGGGCCAGGCCGGCTCGCTGTCGACGGGCCACGCCAACACGACCCGCGACATGCTCCGGCGCCTCGAGACGATGGTCCTCATGACCGGCTACGAGCTGCCGCTGCGGGCGATCCGCGAGCAGATCGCGTCGGCCGTGGACCTGATCGTCCACACCGCCCGCCTCAAGGACGGCTCGCGCAAGATCGTCAACATCACCGAGGTCTACGGGATGGAGGACGACGAGATCCTCACCCAGGACATCTTCGTCTTCGAGCAGACCGACTTCCGCGACGGCAAGGTCGTCGGGGCGCTCCGTCCAACGGGCATCCGCCCGACGTTCATGTCGGTCTTCAAGGCCAACGCCGTCGAGCTCCCGCCGGGCGACTTCGGCATCCCCGCCGAGGATCCTGCCAAGCCGACGCCGGCGGGCAAGGGCCGCTGGATGGACGGCACGAGCAGCCAGGCCCTGCCCACCCGGCGCCTCAGCTTCGGGCTCGGCAAGGTCGTGAAGGCCGGCGGGATGCTGTATGTCTCGGCGATCGGCCCGGTCGATCCCGCGAGCGGCTTCGTGGTCAACGGCGGGATCAAGGAGCAGACCCGCCAGGCGATGAGCAACCTCAAGGCGCAGCTCGAGGCGGCCGGCAGCTCCCTCGACAAGGTGGCCTGGGCCAACTGGGCGCTGAAGGAGCCGGGCGAGTTCGACGTGTTCAACGAGGAGTGGCTGCGGTGGTTCCCGGGCGACGGCCCCGTGGGCCAGGGCACGCTCCTGCCGCCGTCGCACCGCCGGGCCGGCTTCCGGGTCTCGCTCGGGGTGATCGCCGAGGCCTGACCTCGTCCTCAGGCGCTCGCCCGGGCGTCCTCGTCCTGGCTGACCTCGACCAGCATCTCCCAGGCCGTGTCGGCCGCGCCGAACATCAGCACCAGGGTCGCGATGAGCACGAATGTCGTCGCCCGGCCGTCCGCCACCGTCCAGAAGCGGACGGCCACGTAGCCGAGCATGAGAGCCGCGACGACCGTCCAGGAGAACCGCCGGAGCGACGCGCGGTTCAGGCTCGTTCGGCGCAGCCTCCGCACGGCCCGGATGTTGCCGAGCGTCCGCAACACGGCCACGACCGCGATCGAGCCCAGTGCGATGCCGTCGCCGGTGGCGTCCGAATCGGGCCCCAGCAGCAGCAGCGAGATGGCCAGGACGTAGAGGAGGTTCGAGAAGGCCTGCTCGGCCTTGGCCCGCAGGTCGGCACGCTCCGTGAGGCTGAGCGCGCCCAGGTTGATCGAGACGCCGACGAACAGCAGCCCGAGGAGAGCCGCCGAGGCGCCGGCCTCGGCGAGGAAGACGTTGCTCCAGCTCGCGAGGGTGGCGGCGAAGGTGGCGGCGTCCACGCCGTCAGCCTAGCCGCCGGCGACGGCTGTGCAACCGCCCATGCCGAGATAAGTCGGCAGGTTCATGCTAGTGTGCCGATCGCACATACGCATACACCTGAGCAAGTCGCGTCCTCGGGCGCGGCGGACGACGGCCCCGGTCCTCGCGGATCGGGGCCTTCGTTTTGGGCCGCGAGCGGGTCTAGGCCGTGACGCCCGTGGCCAGGCGAGCCAGCTCGTCCAGTGCGCCGGCCCGAAGCGCGAGCCGACCCGTCGAGGCATCGTCCACCGCCATCGCGACGATGCCCGCCTCGATCAGGACCGACAGGTGGTGCTGGAGGCTGGTCCGAGGCACGCCCAGCCGGCGTGCCAGGTCGCTCGTGGTCCGGGCGCCGGCCCGCAGCTCCCGGATCGCCCGGATCCGGATGGGATCGCCCAGCGCGTCGGCGAGCTGCGCGAGCCGCTCGACTTGGGCCGCGGGCGTGTCCCGATCCATCACGGGATACGCGATGACCAGGGTCCGGCCGTAATCCGTGAGCGCCCAGCCGGGGGTGATCGCGACCGATGGCACGAGGACGATCGTGTCCTGGCCGAACTCATGGGCGAAGGTCATGCCCGGCGCCAGCTGCTCGATCGCGCCGAGCAGCCCGCGCTCGTCGAGCAGCCGGCGAGCCACGTCGGCGTCGGCCGATGCGCGTGCCCGGATGCCCGCCTCGAGATCGCCGAAGCCGGCGCGGTACCAGCCCCGCAGGCCCGCCAGGAGCTCGTCGCGGAACGCGGGCGGGTCGATCGCCAGGACGTGGGCCAGCGTCGCCTGCCAGTGCTTCAGTCGCGGGTACGAGCTGCGCCGCATCTCGCGAATGGCTTCGGCGTCACCATCGGCGGCCGCCCGGATCGTGGCCGCGGGCGTGACCGAGGTCATGGCGACGCGGTGGTAGCCCAGCGCCGCGAGGCGAAGCTCCGCCGGGTCGGACCGGGCGATGGCGTCGAGGAGGGCCTTGGCCGATGGCGTCTCGAGCGTGGCGTGGGCCCAGCCGAGCAGCGAGATGAAGGGCTCGCGTCCGATCGCACGGATGGCGTCCCCGACGTCCGGCGGCAGCTGCGACGCCGCCTGAGCCAGGTCGGGGGCGCGCGTCACCCGGGCGCGGCTGCGTGGCTCGAGCAGCCGGACCGCGCTGAGCAGCAGGTCGTAGCCGGTCCCCGGCTGGACCAGCACGCGAAGCGCCTCCACTCTCGTCAGCGTAGTCGCCGGAGCGCGGCCATGCCGCGTTGCGGCGGAGGTCTGCGCCCGTAACCTGTCGATAGATGCAAGGTCTGATTGCGCGAGCCTGGCTCGCCTCGGTGTTCGCGTGACCTGGCGCATCGCCGCGATCGTGGTCGCCGACGCGAGTCGATCGCTGCTCATCGATGCTGCGGCGAGCGGCAAGCGAGGCGGGGTCGCCCAGCTCCCGCTCGTGGACCTGGCAGCCACCGATCCGGGCGCCGAGCAGCTGTCGGACGTTGTCGCAGGGCTGCTTGGCCGGCCGGTCGCGCCGATCTGGCTGCGGTCCAGGGAGTCGGACGACGCCTCGGAATCCGGCGAAGGCTTGGTCCTGGTCGCCGCCGATCCCGATCACGATGCCGAGGACGGCCGGCGGTTCGTCCCGGCCGATGACGTCGTCGACCGCCTCGAGCCCGAGGCGGCGCGCGTGCCCGTTCGCGCCTGGCTGGATCGCCTCGACGGCCGGGCGGATCCGCGCACCCCGCCGTGGATGGCGCCCGGCTGGTTCGACCGTGTCTCGGCATGGATCGCGGAGCAGATGAGCGCCGCTGGCCTGCCGCCGAGCGCACCTTCGCGGATGACCTACCAGAGCCCGCTCGGGACGGTGCTCCGGACCGTCTCGGGCGACCGAGCGACGTACCTCAAGGCCTCGCCGGCGCACTTCCGCGCCGAGGGCTCGATCACCCGGGCGCTGGGGGGACGCACGCCCGGCTGGATCCCGGAGGTCATCGCCGTCGAGGCTGCCGAAGGGTGGTTGCTCATGGCCGACTTCGGCGATCGGATCCTCGGGCGAGAGCCGGAGGTCGCGTGGGTCGACGGCATCCGTCGCCTCGGCGAGCTCCAACGCGCGTGGGCCGGCCATAGCGAGGAGCTCGTCGCGGCAGGGGCGCAGGACCGGCCGCTGGCAAGGCTGACCGAGGCCGTGCCGTTCCTCCTCGACATCGACGGCCTGAGCGACCGCGTCGCCCCGGCGCTGGTGGACCGCTGGCCCGACCTGCGGCCACGCTTCGTCGATGCGTGCCACGAGCTCGAGGACATTGGCCTGCCCGATGCCCTGATCCACGGCGACTCACACCCGTGGAACATGGCCGTGACCGACGCCGGCCTCGTCGTCTTCGACTGGTCCGATGGCGCGGCCGGGCCTTCGTTCGTGGACCTCCCTGTCTTCCTCCGCCGCACGAAGGACCTCGCGCTCAGGCGTCGGCTCCGTGATGCGTACCTCGACGCATGGTCGGGCGAGGCGTCGCGGCCGCGTCTCGAACGCGCCGTCGAGCTTGCGATGGCGGTCGGGGCGCTCTACCAGGTCGTGACGTACCAGGCCTTGCTGTCGGCGCTGCCACCCGAGGATCGGATCGTGTACGGGAGCTCCGACACCGGCTGGTTCCGGGCGTCGATCGACGGGCTCGAGCGTGGCCTCGATGGGGTCGGCCTCGAAGCCTAAGGTCCGGAGAACGGCGGTGGACGCTTTCACAGTGAGTCCGAAACCCGCAACGTGCCAACGGCCACACTCGGGAATGAGGTTCGCGCCCGGCAGCGGGTCGCGCAACCTGCGCTGAGTGATGCTGGCAGTAACGGCCGCACCCTCCTCACCGCTAGCATCGTCGCCATGCGGCTCCTCGAGCGAGATGGACCGCTCGCCACCCTGCAAGCCGTTCGGCGTCAAGCCAGCCTCTCTGGTCGCCTGGTATTCGTCGAAGGCGAGGCCGGCGTAGGGAAGACATCCTTGTTGCGGGCCTTCCGGGAGTCGTTGCCGGCGGGAGTGCCATCGACCGGCGGCGCCTGCGATCCGCTGTCAACGCCGCGACCGCTCGGTCCGCTCTACGAGATGGCCCCCGACCTCGGTCCGGACTTTTCCGGCGCCCTGAGGGGCCGCCCATCGAGGCTGGACCTCCTCGAGGCCTTCTTGTCGTCGCTGAAGGCGTCGCCCGGGATCGTCATTGTCCTTGAGGATCTGCATTGGGCTGACGAGGCAACGCTCGACGTCCTGCGATTCATCGGGAGGCGCATCGAATCAACCCGGGCACTCATCGTTGGCAGCTACCGCGACGACGAAGTCGGAGGCGCCCACCCACTCCGAGTCGCCATCGGCGACCTGTCGCCCGCGGTTCGTCGGATAGCCCTGACCGGCCTGTCGGTCCGGTCGGTGCGGGAACTCGCGAACGGCACCGACCTCGACCCAGAGGAGCTGCACGTCCTGACCGGTGGCAATCCGTTCTATGTCACGGAGGTCGTCGCCGGAGCTCCGGACCGCATCCCGGCATCCGTCCGGGATGCCGTGCTCGCCCGAGTTGCGCGGCTGTCCTCGAATGGACGCCGGACCATCGAGGCGGCGGCGGTGATTGGCCCGACGATCGATCCCGTCCTGCTGTCAGCCGTCGTGGACTGGCCCGACATCGACGAGCCGCTGGCGAAGGGCTTCCTGTTGGCCGGTGACCACGACTACGCGTTCCGCCATGAGATCACACGCCAAGCTGTCCTAGGCGCTACGGAGCCCGCGCGCCGGCGCGAGCTCCATGCTCGCGTCCTGCGTGTGATCGAGCAGGACAGTGAGCCTGCGCTCGCCGTGCTCGCGCATCACGCGTCCGGGGCGGGTGACCCCAACGCTGTGCTCAAGTACGCGCCGCTTGCCGCGGCCGAGGCGAGCTTGGCAGGCGCTCATCGCGAAGCCTTCGCTCATCTGGCGCGGGCCGAGCGGTATGCACCGTCCCTGCCCCCACGCGAGCGAGGCGCGTTCTTTGAGTCGCTCGCCCACGAGTCGTTCGTCACCGCGAGCGGCGATCTTGGCCGAGGAGCGCTGAAGAGGGCGATCGAGGTCTGGGAGCAGGTCGATGAGCCTGCGCGGGAAGTTCACGCGCAGCTCGAGCTTGCCCGTGCGGTCGATGCACAGGGCCTCCGCCAGCCCTCGAATTCGGTGATCGGCCGGATCAACGCCCTCGTCGCGATCGGCACGCTCCGGGCTCGTCGCGGCGATCCAGATGCGCAGTCCGCGCTCGACGAGGCGCTCGCCCTGAGTCGCCAGACTCGAGCGTACCCGCCGAAAGTCCGGGCCGCCCGAGCCGAGGCGGCCTGGCTGGCGGCGGACACGCCTCGGGTCGCGGCCGAGGCCGATGCGGGGCTCGCAATCGCCCTTGAGGTACGCCAGCCCTGGAAGGTCGGCGAGCTGGCGTGGTGGCTCGTCAAAGCCGGCCGCTCCCGGCCCAACCTCCCGATCGGGATTCCCGACCCGTGGCGGCTCCAACTTGAGGGCCGGTGGCAGGAGGCCGCCATCGCGTGGCACGAGCGCGACTGCGTCTATCGAGGCGGACAGGCGCTCCTCGAATCGCACGACGCCGTGGACGTCGAGGCTGCCCGGGTGATCTTCGACCGTCTCGGCGCGCGGCCGGCACTCGGGCTGGCGACGAAGCGCCTCCGCGAGCTCGGCGTTCGATCGATTCCCCGTGGACCGCAACGCGCCACGCGCGCGAACCCGGCGCGGCTTACGGCGCGTGAGCTTGAAGTGCTCCGGTACGTCGTGGCGGGCCACTCGAACGAGCAGATCGCGGCTCGGCTCTATCTGTCGCGGCGGACCGTCCACCACCACGTCGCGTCCATCCTCGCCAAGCTCGACGTCAATCGTCGAGCCGACGCCGCGAGAGCGGCGGCGGCACTGGGAGTCCAGCTGAGCTGACCTGGGAACCTTTGCTGGCGAAACGAAAATTAGGCATCGCGTGCCGATGTCCTGGCGTCCACGCCACGCCAACCTCCCGGAATGACCGCTTGGTCGATCGCGGAGAGTCGGAGGTTGGATGCCGCTGTATGTGGTGGAGCGGTCGCTCGCGGGCAGGTTGCGCATCGCGCCGAGTCAGCCAGGCGAGTTCGCATGTCAGGGCATCGTTGAGGTCAATGCCGCGGTCGGGGTGACCTGGGTCCAGTCATACGTCCGCGAGGACTGTAGGGCGATGTTCTGCATCTACGACGCGGCCAACCCTGAGGCGATCCGACGCGCCGCGGAGCGGAACGGATTGCCCGTCGACCGGATCAGCCGCGTCACTGTGCTCGAGCCGTATCCGTATCGCTCGGAGCCGGCCCATCAACAACAGGAGGAACCAAGATGATCAAGGGCAAGGCGATTACCCTGCGCCCGGTTCGCGAGAGCGATCTCGACGAGCTATTCACGAAGTCGATCGATATCGAGTCGCGTGGGCCCTGGTTTCCCCACCCCGAGAGCTCGCTCGGCAAGATGCGAAAGACCTATGCCGAGAATGGATGGTGGTCTGCGGACTACGGTCAGTTCGCCGCTGTCGATGACACCGATCGCCTCGTGGCACACGTGCTGTGGTGGAAGCTCAACGGGTCGATCGGAGACACGGAGCTGGGCTACCGCGTGTTCGACCCCGCCGATCGCGGCAAAGGGATCGCGAGCGAGGCTGTCGACCTGCTCGCTGGCTGGTTATTCGACAGCTACCCGCTCAATCGACTGCAGCTCGTGATTCACGTCGAGAACGCTGCGTCACATCGGGTCGCCGAGAAGTGCGGCTATACCAAGGAAACCACGGCACGTGGAGCCTGGTACCACAAGGGTGCCTGGCAGGACGTCGACGTCTTCACCATGACCCGCGCCCAATTCGATCAGCGCCGAGACGACGGTCCCGTCGCCGACTAGATCCAGAGATGGTCGGGGCGAGAGGATTTGAACCTCCGACCTTGTCGTCCCGAACGACACGCGCTACCAAGCTGCGCCACGCCCCGACCGAGGTCGCCCGTTTCACAGGGCCCGCGGATGATACCTCAGACCGACTCGACGGCTTCCAG
>DASXQE010000007.1:0-9549 GCA_036493155.1 Candidatus Limnocylindrales bacterium
TCGGTGCTCGAGACCTTGAGGTCCACCGTCACCGGCAGCTCGACGCCGATCGTCTCGCCCTGATAGGTCGTCCGATCGACGGTCATGCCGTCCTTCATGTACTGGGTCGCCTCGCCGAGCTGGTCGCCTCGGATCGTGAACTGGTCGTAGGTGTCCGTGTCCATGAAGTGGAAGTCGTCGTCGTCGCGGTACAGGAACTGGACCGGCCGCCGCTCCATGGAGGCGCGGGGCCACTTCGTGCCAGCCTGGAAGCTGCGCTCGACGGTTTGGCCGCGCTTGATGTTCCGGAGCGTGATCCGGACCTGGGCCGAGCCGCGGCCCATCTTGATGTGGTGGTAGTCGAGGATCTGCCAGAGCTCGCCGTCGAGCTCGATGGCAACCCCCTTCTTCAGCTCACCGGTGCTGATCATGGGCGTGGGCTCCTGGGTGGTCGTTGGCGGGGCCGCGCCATGGCGGGCCGCGGCGCGGCGGGCTGCGCCACAGCGGGCGTGCCGGCCCGCCTGGAGGGTCGTTCGGCCGCCGGATTGTACCGTCGCCTCGCTCCGAGGCCTAGAGGCCGACGATCACCACGTCGCGCGGGAACTTGGTGAGGAGGTCCATCCGGCCGGCGTCGACGTCAATCGCGACGAGGTCCTCGATCCTGACGCCGGTCTCGTTCTCGAGGTAGATGCCGGGCTCCACGGAGAAGACCGTCCGCCGAGGGAGCGGCACGTTCGGGGAGCGGCGACCCAGCCCGGGCAGCTCGTGAACCGCAATCCCGATCCCGTGGCCGAGCCCGTGGCCGTAGGCCGGCCAGCGGCCGTCGGCGTCGATGACGGAGCGCGCCAGGACATCGAGCTCCCGCCCGATCGGGAGGGGATGATCGCGCTGGGCCAGCGGGATCGACTCGTGGAGCTTGTCGAACACGATCTCCTGCGAGGCCGCCACGACGCCGTAGATCGCCAGGTCACGCGCCTCCGGCTCGCCGACGAACAGGGTGCGGGTCATGTCGCTGCGGTAGCCCGCGACCTGGGCGCCGAAGTCGAACAGCAGCACCGCGCCGCGCTTGATCGGCCGGTTGCCAGGCTGGCCGTGCGGCAGGGCGGCCTCGGGGCCGGCGAGGCAGGCCACGTCGAAGGCCAGGCGGTCGGCGCCACCGGTGCGGATGCGGTACTCGAGATCGAGTGCCAGCTCCTGCTCGGTGACACCCGGCCGGATGGACGGCAGGAGCGACGCCAGGGCGCGATCGGCGATCGCGCAGGCCGCGGCCACGCGCTCGAGCTCCGATTCCTCCTTGTGCTGGCGGCCGTCCTCGATCCAGCCCTCGACCGCGACGAGCTCGACCTCTGGGGCAGCCTTGGCCAGGCCCTCCCACACGAGATGCGGAATCGTCATCGCCTCGACGGCGGCGCGGCGCACCCCGGCGGTCGCGAGGAGCTCCGGCCAGCGATCGGTCAGGGCGTTGTAGCACTCGAACACCGTCGCCTCGGGGGCGTCGCGCTTGACCGCGATCGTGTAGCGGCTGTCCGCGAGCACGAAGACCTGGTCCATCGTGACGAGGAACTTGCCCGAGTCCCCTGCCCCGGTGACCTCGGACTCGTCGAAGGGCAGCCCGGTCAGGTAGCGCATGTGCTCCCAGCGGAGCCCGAAGTAGCCATCGACGCCGGCCGCAGCCATCCGCTCGCGCAGCCGTGCCAGGCGTCGCGGCCGAGCCTCCCGATCGGCGTCGGCCCAGCGTTCGTGGTCGGCGGCCGTCGGTGGCGCGGCGAAGTCCGCCGGGCTCGGCCACGCATCCGGGCGGATGAACGGCAGGGCCTTCGTGTCGAGCGTCATCCGCCGAAGCCGTTCGGGTAGTACTTCCTGATGTTCGCGGTCTGCTCGGCGAGGGTCTTCGCGAAGATATTGCGGGTGTCGTTGGGCAGGGCCAGGAAGTACAGGTAGCCGGCCGACTGGTCCGGCTTCAGGGCGGCGTCGATGTCGATCTCGGTCGGCGTCGAGATCGGGCCCGGGATGAGGCCAACGGTCTGGTACGTCTGGTATTTCTGGTACGCCGCCGGGACCTTGAGGTCGACGATCTTGACCTTGAGGGCCTCCCAGAAGAAATAGTCCTTCCACTTCGCGAAATCGAGCTTGTCGAGGGCGGCCGAATCGACGGCGTAGATGACCGTCGGCTCGGAGCCCATCAGCGGCACGAAGCCGTTGAGCCGGTCGAGGCGGTTCTGGTAGACCCCGGCCACGAGGGCCTTCTCATCCGGCCGGGCCGTCTCGTGCTGGACGATCGAGGCCAAGGTGACGATCTGGAAGTAGTTCAGGCCGCGCGCCGCGGGCACGTTCATCCGATCCGGCCCGACGGCGGCGTAGTACTTGTCGAGCTCCATCCGGATGAGGTCCTCGGCGGTCGTGATGTGGTAGTCGCCGCCGGCTGCCGCGGTGATGAGGGTGTACGTCGCCGGGTACAGGAACCCTTCGAGGCTGGCGCCCTTCGGCAGCCCGGCGGCGGCCAGCCACGGGTAGTCGTTCAGGAGCGCGTCGGTCGGGTGCTTGGCCAGGTCGTAGAACGCCTTTGGGTCCACGCCCGACTGGACGGTCTGCAGGAGCGCTGTCTGCTGCTCGAGCCGGATGCCCTCGCGGAACGTGACGTTGACCGTCTGGAGGGTGACCTTCGACCGAACGAGCGAGAGGACCACGTCGCTCGGTGTCATGTTGTGGCGCAGCGCGTACGTCCCCGCCTGGAGGCTCGGCTGGAGGTTGCTGGTGAGGGCCAGGTACTCGAACGTCCGCTGGTCGACCACGAAGCCCTGGTCCTGCAGGCGCGGGCCGATGGCCATGACCGTGTCGTTCGGCTGGACCTCGAACAGCGCCTCCGTTGCGTCGCCCGGCGCCGGCTGGTTCAAGCCCGGGCCGAGGTCCTCCTGGACCAGCTCGCGGATGAAGTCCACCCGGGTGATCCAGCTGGGGTTGCTCCAGGCCCAGCTCACGACGCCCGCCCGCACCAGCGGTCGCAGCGCGGTGAGGAGCAGCACGAGGACGATGACCGCGAGCGCGCCGCTGAACAGCAGGAACTTCACGAACGACGGCACGCGCGGACCGTCGATCGCTTGGGCCCGAAGGCGGGCCCGCGGCGGCCCGCCGCGACCATCGGAGGCACGCCACGACGGCATCGCCGACTGCCCGGCCGCGTCGTCGTCGCGGGGGCCGCGTCCGCTCCGAACGCTCACCGGCTCGCTGACCGGGTCACGGATCGACGGGCGTCCAGCTCGTCCTGCAGGATGATCGCCGCGGCCTCTCGATCCACGCGCGCACGATACCGCTCACGCTGCTCGCGCGATGGCGGGCCGCCCGAGCGTCCGCGTGGCATCGGGCCGACACGTCCCTCCGCGATGCTGCTCGTGAGGCGCTCGTCACGAAGCGCCACCGCGAGGCCAAGTCGCTCACCGAGCGCGTCGGCCCAGGACCGAGCGGCCTCGGCCATCGCGCCCTCGGCGCCGCCGGCTTCGAGCGGCAGGCCGACCACGACCTCGGCGATCCGGTGCTCCGCCACGAGCCGCTCGATCGCCGCGAGCGCGCGCGCTTCCGGACCGGCAGCGATGCGCTCCGCCCCGGGCCGTCCGCGGCTCAGGACGATCGTGGTGAGGGGTCGGGCGGTGATGGCGCCGGCCTCCGCGAGCGCCACGCCGATGCGGCGCGAGCCCACGTCCAGCCCGAGGATGGCCGCGTCCTCGGTCACGGCGTCGGGGATGGCGCGGGCGCCGGGGCCCCGACCGTGAACGAGATCCGGTCGGGATTGGTCGGCACCGACGACACCCAGTCCGGCCAGAGCGTGATCTCGACCTGGCCGTAGGCCTCGAGGCGCGCCCGGGCCTGCGCCAGGACCAGGCCCTCGACCTCCCGGAGCAGCGCGTCCCGGTCGACGACGCGCGTTCGTGTGGCGGTCGCCGTGACCGGGAAGCTCACGACGTCGCCGCTCGCCGTCGGCGCGCCCACATCGATCTGGGTCGAGCCGGGGGCGAGCTGCCAGCCGGCCCCGACCTGGCCGGCGAGGCGCTGCTCGGTCACCGCCGTCACCGGTGCCGGGTCCACGCCCAGGGCCGTCCCGGTCGCCGTGAGCCCGAGGTCGAACGTCGTGACCTCCTGGTCGAGCAATGTCGCGGGATCGACCGAGGGGACCGGATCGCCGACCGCCTCCGTGGTGTCGAAGAGGACCGTGCCGCTCGGGATGCCGGCGGCGTCGCGGACCTTCGTGTCCAGGTCGCCGCGGAGGGCCGTCGTCAGCGCGGCCATCGCGGCGTCGATGTCCTGCTGGCTGACCTGGGGCGACTCCGTGTGGGCGCCGCCGGTCGTGGGATCGGCGTTGGTCACTTTCGTCAGGTTGCGGTTCTCGCCGCGCGGCACGATGTCGATCGCTCCGACACCGACGTTGCCCGTCTCGCCCGCGTCGACCGCCTGGACGCCGACCGTCGCGGTCGAAGGCCGCAGCGTGAACGGGAACACGATCGTTGCGGGCGGCAGCGTCACCGGCGCCAGCGTCACGAACTCGATGCCCGTGTCCGTGGAGACGACGGCGCCGGCCGCGATCTCGTTCGAGCGCCCGGTATCGAGGTTCGAGAACGTCACGTTGCCCGTCGCCTTGGCCTCGGTCACCTTGACGCCCGTGGCGTTGAACGTCTGCTGGGCCGAGAGCGGGAACGAGAACGTCCGGGCCGGCACCGTGAGCGTGGCCGCATCCGGGGCCGTCACGTCCGCGCGGGCCTGCACGGTCACCTGGATGGGCCCGAGCTGCTCGGCCGTGGGCGTCAGGACGATCGTGGCCGAGGGCAGGTAGGCATAGGCACCGAGCGCCCCGACGACGAGCAGGAGGGCCACGAGCAGGCCAGCCACGACCGCGGTGCGCGTTCGCACGACGGGCCGGCCGCGCCCCACCTTCGGCAGCGGATCGGGGGTTCGCGGCACCGTGATGACGCGCGTCTCGGTGGCGTCCTCGCCGGTCACGGCGAACGTCCGGGCCGCGGATGCCCCCGCGCCGGGCGGATTGCCCGCGGCCCCACCGCCAGTGGCGTCACTCGCCGCCGAGCCGGCCCCGGCGGACGGGAAGACACTCGGCTCGCCGCTCTCCAGGGCCGCGACCGACGGATAGACGACCAGGCCCGCCGAGCCGGCCAGGGCCCGCGCCGAGGCATCGGCGGCCACGATCTCGAGGTGCTTGCCGCGGGCGGTGGCCTCGCGGGCGAGCAGGCGGAAGTTGATCCGCGAGGTCGCGAGGCGCGAGCCGTACGGCAGGACGAGGGCCAGCCGCTCGGCCTCGAGCCGGCGGATGCGCGCGGCGGCGGACGTGATCTCGTCGTCGACGTCCAGGTAGACGATCTCGGGCGCCGGCCGGCCGATCGGATCGGTCATCGCCGCATGCTCGGATCGGTCATAGCCGCATGCTCCGGACCACTCGCCGCAGGGAGCTGTCGAGGACGCTCGTCGAGGTCCCGAGCTCGATCGCCTGGTAGGCCAGGCCCATCGGCGTGACGTCCTGCTGGTCCACCAGGAGGTGGGTCGCGTCCTTGACTGTCTCGATCTGGGCCGGCTCCAGGAGCGTGACCTCCGGCGGGCGGGCGAAGGGCAGGTGGCGCCAGAACGACTCGGCCGCGAGGGCCGCCTGGATCTCCGGCAGGCGCGAGCCGCCACCGCAGAGGTGGATCCGGCCGGGCAGCTGGTCGCCGCCACCAAGCTCCTCCATGACCAGCTCGACGCCCGCGGCCCACACGGCCACGTCGTCCTCGACGATCCGCCGCACGTCGTCGCTCCGGTCGCCGGCGATGCCGCGGGCGTAGTCGACCTTGAGGGCCTCGGCCCGCGGGAACGGCAGGTCCAGCCGGTCGGCGATGGACTTGGTGAAGGCCCGGCCGCCCAACGCGAACATCCGGGTGCCCTCGATGCCGCCCTGGCGGACGAGCGCGACATCGGTCGTCCCGCCGCCGACGTCGATGAACAGCGCGCCACCCTGCCGCACCTGGTCGTTGTCCAGGACGCGCGCGACGGCGTACGGCTCGGCGACGACGGCGATGAGCTCGAGGTCGAGCTTCGCGGCCACGCTCTGCAGGGCGCCGAGGTGGACCAGCGGCGCGAACGCGTCGAAGATCGCGATCCGGACGTTCCGACCCTGGAAGCCGACGGGATTCGTCACCGCGTAGCCGTCGATCCAGGCCCCGACCACGGCGGCGTGGACCAGCCGGACTTCGACGCTGGGCAGGCCCGTCTCCCACGTGACGGAGCGCTCGGCGGACCGCATCGCCTCGCGCTGGACGCCCTCGATGAGCTTGCCGAGCTCGGCCTCGGTGATCGGCTGCTCGGGCTTGGCGCGCTGCTGGTCATGGACCGTGGTCGAGCCCTTGACCAGCTCGCCGGCGATGCCGATCACGACCTGCTGCGGCCGGAACCCGGCCATCTCCTCGGCCTCCTGGAGCGCCACGGCGCAGTTGTCGACGACGGCCGAGATGTCGGCCACGGTCCCGGACTGCATGTGGGCCAGGCCCTGGCGGCGCTTGCCCACGCCCCGGACGATGGCCTGACGGTCGTCACCGATCTCGAAGACGAGGGCCTTGGCGAACTCGGTCCCGACGTCGAGCGAGGTGCACGCGGTCAGCGGCTCGTCGCCATCCCGGCTCCACAGCCGCCGCAGCAGCGTCACGCGGCGCGCGCCTCGAATGTGTCCATCAGGCGTGCCCCGAGAGCGCCTCCCGGGCTCCGGCCCGGATCGCGGCGATCGCCTCCCCCACCCCATCTCGCCTCGTGCCACGGCCCTGGGCCATCTCCGGCCGGCCGCCGCCCTTGCCGTCGATCTTGGCGACGGCGAGCTGCACGAGCTGACCGGCCGACACGCCCTTCGCGACCGCGGTCTCGTCGGCGCTCACGAAGACCTGCGGCCCATCAGCGTCCAGGACCAGCGCGACGACGTTGGCGCCGAGGGCCGAGCGGAGGTCCTTGGCGTAGCCCTTCATCGCCTCCGCGGAATCGAATGGTGCGGCGAGCGCCACGATCGACACGCCGTCGACCTGCTCCAGCCGGTCGCGGAGGTCGCCGGGCTTGGGCACGCCGGCCCCGGCGGCCCCGCCGGCAGCCGCGCCGCCGGCCGATGCCGCCTTGAGCTTCCGGCGGGTCTCCTTGAGCTCGTCCTGGAGCGCGGAGATCCGTTCCGGCAGGGCATCGATGTTCGTCGCTCCCGCGAGATTCGCCGCGCGCTCGAGGGCGTCCGCGCGGCCCCGCAGGTACGCATCGGCGCCCGCTCCCGTGAGGGCCTCGATCCGGCGCATGCCGGAGCCGATGCTGCGCTCCGCGGTGATGACGAAGCTGCCGACCTGGCCGCTGGCCCGGCAGTGCGTGCCGCCGCACAGCTCGAAGCTGAAGTCCTGGACCCGGACGGTGCGCACGGTTTCGCCGTACTTCTCGTCGAACAGCGCGTCGGCGCCGCGCTCGATCGCCTCCGCGAGCGGCAGGAACTCGACGGTGACCGGCCGGTCCTCGCGCACGACCCGGCGGACCTCGTCCTCGATCGCACGCTTCTCGTCCGTCGTCAGCGCCCGATCGAACGGGAAGTCGAAGCGGAGGTAGTCCGGCGAGACCAGCGATCCGGCCTGTTTGGCCCGCTCGCCCACGACATTCCGGAGCGCCCGATGCAGCAGGTGCGTGCCGGTGTGGTTGCGCATCGTGTGGCCGCGCTGCTCCGGGAAGACCTCGGCCGTGAGCGTCTCCCCGACCTTCACCCGCCCCCGCAGCGTGCCCCGATGGACGATGAGCCCCGCCGTCTGCGTGCCGGCGGCGCGCTGGGCGTCGTCGACCTCGAAGACGACCGCGCCGCCGGCGCCCTTCAGGACGCCCTTGTCGCCGACCTGCCCGCCACCCTCGGCGTAGAACGGGGTGCGATCCAGGACCAGCTCGGCCGCGGCGCCGGCCGGCGTGCGCAGCTCCTCGTCGCCCTTGGCGGCCAGCTCGTCGTATTCGAGGCCGTCGCGCAGGATCGCCACGACTCGGCCATCGCCGGCCGTGCCGTCGTAGCCGAGGAACTCGGTGGCGCCGGAACGGGCGAGCACGGCCTGGTACAGCGACGTCATCTCGGCGTGGGCCCGCAGCTCGGCCTTCTTGCCGGACCGGCTCCGCTCGCGCTGTCCGGCGAGCGCCGTCTCGAAGCCCGGCCGATCGACCCGGACGCCGTACTCGGCGGCGAGCTCGACCGTCAGGTCGATCGGGAAGCCGTAGGTGTCGTGAAGCTTGAACGCGACGTCACCGGGCAGGACCGGCGCGTCGGGCCCGAGCTGATCCTCCCGCCGGGCCACGACCCGATCGGCCGAGGTCAGCGGGATCAGGGCCTCCTCGAGGTGGTCCGTGCCGGCTTCCAGCGTCCGGATGAACTGGCGCTCCTCGCGATCGATCGCCGCCAGGATCTCGGCCTCGCCCTCGCGCAGGTGCGGGTAGGCGTCGGACATCGTTGCGATGACGACCTTGGCCGTCTCGCCCAGGAACGGCTCGGTCCGCCCCAGCAGCCGCCCGTGGCGCACGGCCCGGCGCATGATCCGGCGGCAGACGTAGCCGCGGCCCTCGTTCGAGGGCAGGACCCCATCGGCGACCAGGAACGTCACCGCCCGCGAGTGGTCGGCAATGACCTGATAGCTGAAGCGCTGATCCTCGAACGCCTCCGGGTCGTGGCCGAGGAGCTCGCGCATCCGCTCGTGGATCGGCTGGAACAGGTCGATGTCGAAGTTCGAGGGGACCTGCTGCAGCACCGAGGCCAGCCGTTCGAGGCTCATCCCGGTGTCCACGCTCGGAAACGGCAGTGCCACCCGCTGGCCGGGCTGCTGGTCGAATTCCATGAAGACGA
This sequence comes from Candidatus Limnocylindrales bacterium, assembly GCA_036493155.1. GTDB lineage: Bacteria > Chloroflexota > Limnocylindria > Limnocylindrales > CSP1-4 > UBA5189. The sequence goes on from DASXQE010000007.1 coordinate 8,840, forward strand.
GGTTCCAGATCTCGAGCCAGCGCGGGCAGTTCTCGCTGTGGTCGGGGATGCAATGCGGGCCTTCGGAAAGGTGGGCACCCCGATCGAAATGGATCTCGGAGCACGGGCCACAGGGCCCGGTGTCGGCCATTCGCCAGAAGTTGGCGTCGTCGCCGGCATCGACGTTGCCCCAGCGGGCCATCCGGTCGGCCGGCAGGCCGATCTCGTCGTGCCAGATGTTCCAGGCGACGTCGTCATCGGTATAGGTCGTGGCGCCGAGCCGCTCGGGCGGGATCCCGAGGTCGCCGGTGAGGAAGTCCCAGGCCAGCTTGATGGCTTCGCGCTTGAAGTAGTCGCCGAAGCTCCAGTTGCCGAGCATCTCGAAGAAGGTGTGGTGGCGGGTGGTCCGCCCGACCTCCTCGAAGTCGTTGTGCTTGCCGGCCACCCGCAGGACCCGCTGGTAGTCGACGGCTCGCCTGTACGAGCGGGTCTCGGCACCCGTGAAGACGTCCTTGAACTGGACCATCCCGGAGTTCGTGAACAGCAGCGTCGGGTCGCTCGCGGGCACGAGGCTGGCGCTGGGCACGATCGTGTGGCCGCGCTCGGCGAAGAACTCGAGGAAGCGGCTGCGGATCTCGGCAGCGGGCAGCCACGCGATCCGCGGATCACGCTCGCCCGATGGGGTCGGCATCGGCGGAAGTCTAGCCGAGGGGACCTCCCGATCGGGGTCC
>DASXQE010000008.1:0-6742 GCA_036493155.1 Candidatus Limnocylindrales bacterium
GCGGGACCGCCGGCGCCGGCGTTGATCGGCAGGTCCGGGTAGCGCACGGCCAGATCCGCGGCGCTGTGGATGAGGACCGGCTCGGCTCCGCGCATCGCCTCCGCGATCGGCAGGTGATCGCCGATGTCGAAGGTTGGGAAGGCGTCCATCACGCCCGACGCAAAGCCGATCTGGGACACCGGCCGGATGGTGCGGCCATCGGGCTGGAGCAGGGCCACGACGCCGCGGCCGGCGCCGAGACGCGCCAGGCCTTCGCGGACCGCGACCTCCGCGACCTCATCCACCCGGAGCGCACTGGCGAGGGCGGCGGCGGTCGCCTGGAGGCCTTCGGCGCGAGCGATCGCACGGGCGATCTCCGGCACGGCCCGGCCCGGCGCGGGCCGGGTGGGCTCCATGAGACGTTGCAGGGCGTCGCGCCAACGGCGCAGCGCACTCGAGCGAGACAGAGACGACACGGATCGGGACCTGCTGCTTGGCGGTGCGAGGGTGCGAGCAGAGGCGACCTGCTCCGGTGCCGTCGGAGCCTACAGCCGGTTGCCGCGGTTGCGGCGGGTTGGCGCGGCGGTGCGAGAAAACTGCAAGGACGGCCCTCGGGCGCGATCGGGCGGGGCGCAATGCCGCTGCGATGCCGCCGCGATGCCGGGACCGAGGCGAGACCTGGCCAAGACGTCGATCGGCCCCCGGCGACGCCGGGGGCCGATCGAGTGCGCGAGGCGTCGGGGAAGCGCGTGACCGCCCCCTTTTCGGCGGCCGAGCCGCCGGATTGCGCTAGGGGTTGAACACCTGGTTGGGCGACCCGAGGCCGGTGACGTCGTCCCAGCCGGGGCCGGTGTGCTGCGTCGGCGAGCCGGAGTAGTCGTCGAACGTCCGGAGGAAGTCCGCCGTGCCGGCGGTCGCATCGACGCCATTGACGAAGTTCCGGCGAGCCACCGCGGTCTTGATCGACAGGATGTCGGTGAACTCGCCGGCGTTGGCATAGAACGCCGGGTTGGCGAACCCGTACGGGTGCCCGGCCAGCTGGTCCGCGAGGGCCATCAGGCCGGCCATGATCGGCGTCGAGAGGCTGGTGCCACCGATCCGGTACTCGTCGTACGAGACCCCCTCCGGGAAGGTCTGGGTCTGGCCGACGAGGTAGCCCGTCTGGGGATCCGCGAGCGCCCCGATGTCGGGCACGCCGCGACCCGGGTTGCTCACGACGCCGTCCTGGTACCACGGCCGCGGGAACAGGACGCTGTAGCCGCCACCGGCGCCGCTGGTCCAGCCCTGACGGGTGCAGACGTCCGTGGTCGTGTTGCAGCTGTAGCTGCTGGTGCCCCAACCGGTCTCGAAGAGCCGGTTGTTCGAGGCGCCGACGGCCAGCGCGGTGCCGCCGACGGACGTGACCCACGGGCTCGAGGCCGGCCAGTTGACCGTCGCGAAGCCGAGGACGCTCGTCTCGTCACCGAAGTCGCCGGTGGAGAAGTAGACGCCGATGCCCTCGGCGGCGGCCTGGATGAACATGTCGTTGTAGGGCTTGATGTAGCCGGGCGGCAGGAGCTCGGTCGGGAACCCGTACGAGTTCGAGACGATCTGGGCCAGGCCCTTGTCGATGACGTGGTTCATCAGCGAGTCGATGGCCTGGCCGAAGGTCGGCGTGCCGACGAACACGATCCTGGCGGCGGGCGCCATGCCATGGACTGCCTCGACGTCGAGCGTCTCCTCGGTGTAGGCGCCGGGCGGGTTCCAGCGGCCGTTGGTGGCGCGCTTGTACGTGCCGGGGGGCACGACCTGGCTGAACTGCGAGCCGGTCATGGTCGGCAGGCCGCGATTGATGGACCACTGGTTGACGTCCTGGAGGATCGTCGGCGAGGCGAACGGATCGATGATCGCGACCGTCTGGCCGGCGCCGTCCAGGCTGGGGTCGATGCCGTAGGCGCCCTTCACCTGGTCGGGCGTGTAGCCCTTGACCGTCCATTGGGGCTGCGCGAAGCCGGTCGAATCGGTGAAGCCCGCCGGGTACGCATACGGCGAGGCGAACTCGCCGAAGTAGGTCGACAGCGGCGGGGCATTGCGGAACCCCGCCGACGGCCGCGCGGCGGTCTTCTTGTCCACGATGTTGTTGAACGTCACGAGCTCGGCGCTCTGGTCGAGGCCGAGGACGCCTTCGACGCTCGCAGCGATCGCGGTCGGCACGGTCAGCGCTGTCTCCTGCGAGCGCAGCAGCTGGCCGTTGACCTTGTACAGGCCGAACGACGTCTTGAACGCGGCCGCGGCCTGGGCGACGGTGCCCTCCGCAGCGATGTACTTGCTGTTCGATGGCGTGTAGACGATCGTGAAGCCCTGGCTCTTGAGCCAGCTCTTGACGGCCACGACCTGGTCCTGCGACGGCGCGAACTGCTGCCGGAACTGGGCCGGCGTCAGGTACTGGCCGTAGCTGGCGCTCTTCGGGTCGGAGACGGCCCGGGCGGTCGCCGCGGCGCCGGCCTGGTTGCGCCAGTCCAGGTACACCCGGAAGTCGACGCCATCGGTGGCCCTGGCGGCGCTCTTGTAGTTCTTGGCGTTGGCCCACGACGGAGTGCTGCCCTTCAGGGCGGTACGACCGTTCGAGGTGGCGCTGACGGTCGCGATGGGAAGGGCGAGCAGCAGCGCGAGGGTTGCGAGCACGGCGAGCGCTCGACGAGTCATCGAGTTCCTCCTGCGTCCATGCGCCGAATCGGCGTGCAATCAGCCGGCCGAGTAAAGTCGGCAGGCCCTCCGGGCGGGATCATGCACCGGTGGCGCCTGGGGCGCATTGCGCCGGTTCAGGGCGGCGTGCCGGGTCGCCGAGGACGGCCCGCATGGCATCGGAGATCGCGGCTGCTTGCGTCGGTCGGGGTCACCGCTAGAATCGCGGCCTCCCGAGCGGGAGTAACTCAGCTGGCAGAGTGTCTGCTTCCCAAGCAGAATGTCGCGGGTTCGAATCCCGTCTCCCGCTCCACGTTCTCCGGCGCGGCCGATGAGCGCGGCCGATCAGCGCGGCCGATCAGCGCGGCCGACTCGCCGAGCAGCCCCGCAGCCAGCGCAAGACTCGCGCGCAGCCACTCCCGGGCCATTGACTCACGAGCGCGCCAGATCGACGATTCTCGCCCCAGGCCGAACGTGCGCGTCTCAAGCCGTGATCGGCGCAATGGAGGGAGGCGGGTCGGGTGGATCCATTCGCGCCCCGGAGCTCGGCGCTGGACTTCTGGTTCTGGAAGTTCCACGTCGACGATCTCGCCCTGCTGGTGGACGTGATCATTCGCCGCGCGCCCCGCAGCGCCGAGGTTCGCGTGAGCCTGTGGCTCGGGGGTGCGGGCCGGGTGATCCATGCCCAGACCATCGACCTGACGGCGACGCCAACGGAGATCGTCGCGGGGCTCACGCAGCTTCGGGCCGGAGCGTCGATCGGCGAGGCCGAGGATGTCCGCTGGGACCTGCGCTGGCAGGAAGGTCCGCTCGTGACCCCGCTCGGTGGGGCGATGAGCCGCCTCGAGCCATTCGACACGGTCCTGCTCGTCTGGCCGTTCGCCCGCTTCGACGGCTGGGTCGAGATCGGGGATCGGCGATTCGACGTGCGCGACGTGCCCGGCACCTTCTACCACTACTGGGGCCGTGGCCTGGCGCCGCAGTGGGTCTGGCTCTCGGCGTCCAGCTTCGACGGCGAACCGGACCGTCGGGTCGAGGCGATCGTCGCGATCCGCACCCGCCTGCTCGGCGGCCCGGTGTGGCCGGTGACCCTCGGCTACCTGTGGTCGACCGATGGAGCCGGGACGGACCTGACGATCTCGACCGTGAACGGCCTCGTCCGAACCCGACCGATCGACGGCGGGATTGCGATCCGTTCGAGCCGCCTTGGCGGGCCGGGCCACGAGGTCACGGCGACGTGGGGCGCCACGCGGCCCAACGACATCGGGGCCGGCATCGTGCAGACCATGCATGCGGATGCGACCGTCGACGGCCACCGCGCGACAGCGGGGACCGTGGGGCTCGAGACACGCGCCTGGCCGTCCGCCGCGGCTGTCGCGGCCATGCCGGCGAACAAGCCGATGGCAGGCTGACCAGGCTGAGACTTGGGCTAGCCGAGTTCGACGATCCGCCCGTCGATGCTGCCGGCGTCGGCGTACGCCTCGTGGTGCTCGATGCCGACCCCGGGCACGCCAAGCGCCGTCGCCGCAGCATCGGTGAGGAACAGGTACGGCCGGTTGCCGATACGCGATCGGACCGTGTTCTTGAGGAGTCGATGCGCGATGGTCACCGCCGGGCCGAGCAGATCGCTGCCGGAGCCGACCGCCTGGCGCACGGCCTGACCGCGATGGAGCACCGCCTTGAGATCGAGATGGGCGACGGCAGGGCAGGCCGTGCAGACGTGATCGTTGGCGGCGATCGCCTGCGTCCGCGCAGCGGTGAACGCCTGGTAGACCCTGCGAAGCCGCGCCAGGACCTGATCGCCGGCGCCATCGAGGGTCGCGGCCGGGGCGGCGGCAAAGACGGCGTCGCCCTCGAGCTTGACCAGGGCGAAGTCCGGCTCCGCGCCCTGGATGACGGCGTCGAGCAGGGCCCCGAGCACCGAGTAGCCCGCAGGGATGCCACCGGAGAAGTCGACGCCGTGCTCCTGCTCGACGCCGGCCATGAAGCCCGTGTAGCCGGAGATGTCCGCAAGCAGGAGGTAGCGCTCGCCGGCCGCGGCCTCCGCTCCGACGCCAAGCCTGGATCCCACGGCTGGCTCCACGCAGGCATGGTAGTCGGGCTCGAATCCATCTCGACTCGCGGGTGGCGTGCGCGTCCGCGCACGGGAGCGAGCCGCCGGTGAGCAGCCGCTCGGCCCGGCCTCGGCTCGAGGCCCTCTGGGCGGGCGCGGCCATCGCGTCGCTGGACCGGATCGAGCTGTTGCTCGGCGACGCCGCCACGTCGGATCCGCCGCTCGCGGGGCTGGCCGATACGGACGCGGTCGCGATCCTGCATGAACCTCCAGGCGGCGATGTGCCTCCGACCGCGTTGCCCGCGGCGCTCGCGGCCAGCCTGCGGAAGGCACGGATCGCCGACGTCGCGGAGATCCTCGAGGACCGGCTCGCCGTGACCGTCCGGTACGGCGACGGCGGCGGCCTGCGGCTGGTGCCAGCACTGCGCAGCGGCGAGGAGGTTCGGATGGCAGGCCCGGGCGGGACCGACTGGTTCGGGATCAGCCCGGTCTTCTTCGCATCGGTGCTGCTATCGGAGAACGCCCGCCTCGAGGGTCGTCTCGTCCCCGTGATCAACGCGGCCAAGCGGGTGATCGCCGAGCTCCCCGCGCGCAGCCGGCTCGGTGGCTACCACGTCGAGACGCTCGCGATCGCCGTCTTCCGCGGCTACACGGGGCCCCGGGCGATGGACCCGATGCTCGAGCACTTCTTCGCCGCCGCCGCTGCGGCCGTCCTGAAGCCGCTCGTCAACGGGACGGGCCAATCGCTGCACATCGACGACGAGCTGGGCCCGGCCAACAGTGCCACGCGCCGGCGAATCGCCAGGTCCTTGGCCGATACAGGCCGAGGACTCGCGGCGGCTCCGGAGATTGCCCCTTAGGCGGCGGCGTGGCGTCGCTCGACAACCACCAGGGCGATCGCAACCGCGAGGAGGGCCGCGCCGACGATCGCCCAGAACGAGCTGCCGCTCATGACGCTGCCGCCGATGAGGTTCAGGCCCTGTGCCAGCCAGGCGATGCCGAGCAGGGCCAGGACGAGGGCCAGGATGATTCGGGAACGGCGCATGGGTTGCTCCTTGACGATGGGTTCGGCTGACGATCGATACGCCGGCCACCGGGCTGCCGGTTCGAGCTCGGGGGCGTAACCTCGGACGCCATGGCAGTCCGAACCGTCGTCGAGCGCGGCCCGAAGAACCGGAAGTCCGTGGCGTTCAGCCTGGAGTGGGCCGGCTGGGAGCGCGGCGGCAAGACCGCCGAGCAGGCGCTCGAGACGCTCGAGGCCTACCGCGGACGCTACCGCCCGATCGCCGAGCTGGCGGGGATGACGACGGCGTTCGATGCCGCGGGCAAGCTCGACGTCGTCGAGGACAGGGTCGGGACCGGCTCGGTCGACTTCTGGGGCATCTCGTTCTCGCCGTCGTCGACCGAGGCCGGGCCGATGAGCGAGGCCGAGCTCGATCGGGGCATCACCCTCCTGCGGGCCACGTGGACGTTCTTCGACGCCGTCGCCGCCCGCGTGTCCGAGGAGATGCGCAAGGGGCCCCGCGGCGGCGGCCGCGACCGCCATCGCATCTGGCGCCACACGATCCGGACCGAGAGCGAGGACTTCGCGAAGCAGGTCGGGATTCGGATCCCGGAGGAGGGCGCGCTGACGCCCGAGGGGCTCGAGCGCCACCGCCACGACTACGTCCAGGCGATGCGGGCCTACAACGCCGGCGAGGGCAAACGGATGCGCTCGTGGAGCCTGCCGTTCCTCATCCGCCACTCGGCCTTCCACGTGCTGGATCACGCGTGGGAGATGGAGGACAAGGACCTCACCGGCGAGCCGGCCGGCTGACGTCTGCCGCGGCGCCGCGACGGGTGCCGCGCCGCGATGGGCGCCGCGGTCGGGCGGCGCGATCGAGCCGCGATCGGGCGGCGATCGGGCGCCGCGCCGCGATGGGCGCCGCGGTCGGGCGCTCCGCCTGTCACCGGCCTGCAAGCCGAGCGCCCCCGCCGCCGCGGTGATGCCGAGCCGCCGCGCGGTATCGTGGATTCGACCGCCACGCACGCGGTCGGAAGGAAGGT
>DASXQE010000009.1:0-13776 GCA_036493155.1 Candidatus Limnocylindrales bacterium
GTCGTCCAGCCCGAAGCCCAGCTGGTCGCTCAGGCGGCCGACTCCGTGCCGGATCGCGCGGGAGCGGCGCCGGCCGTCCGCGGGATCGCGACCTTCCGCATCTCGCTGGAGACCTCGAGGATGGCCTGGGTGATGTGGATCCCGCGCGGGCACGCCTCGGTGCAGTTGAAGATCGTGCGGCAGCGCCACACGCCATCCTCGTCGGCCAGGATCTCGAGGCGCTCGTGCTCGGCCTCGTCGCGACTGTCGAAGATGAAGCGATGGGCGTTGACGATCGCCGCCGGTCCGACATACGCCTCACTGCCCCAGAAGCTCGGGCACGAGGTCGTGCAGGCGGCGCACAGGATGCACTTGGTCGTGTCGTCGTAGCGCGCCCGCTGCTCGGGCGACTGGATGCGCTCGCGCTCGGGTGCCGGCCCGTCGTTGACGAGGAACGGCATGACCGACTTGTAGGAGTCGAAGAACCCATCCATGTCGACGACGAGGTCCTTCATGACCGGCAGGCCCTGCAGCGGCGCGACCGAGATCCGCCGCCCGAGCTTCTCGATCCGCTCCTTGCAGGCCAGGCGGTTGCGGCCATTGATGAGCATCGCGTCCGAGCCGCAGATCCCATGGGCGCACGACCGCCGGAACGTCAGCGAGCCGTCGTGCTCGTACTTGACGCGATGCAGCAGGTCGAGGACCCGATCGGTCCGCGGGTTGGCCTCGACCCGGTAGGAGTCCCAGTGCGGCGCGGCATCGCGCTCCGGGTCGTAGCGCAGGATGCGGAGGTCGACCTGCATCGCTCAGTAGACCCGCGGCTTCGGCTGCATGGTCGTCACCGTGACCGGCTTGTATTGGAGCGTCGGGCCGTCCGCGCCGCGGAACGCGAGGCTGTGCTTGAGCCAGTCGACGTCGTCCCGGTCCGGATAGTCCTCGCGGGCGTGGGCCCCGCGGCTCTCGTGGCGGGCGAGCGCCGCAGCGACCGTCGTCTCGGCGCAGTCGAGCAGGTAGCCCAGCTCGCGAGCCTCCAGGAGGTCCGTGTTGAACGTGTGGCCGGCGTCGTCGATGGCCACGCGCTCATAGCGGCCGCGCAGCTCGGCGACCTTCGCCCGCGCGGCCGTCAGCAATGCGTCGTCGCGGTAGACCCCCACGTTGTCCATCATGACGTCGGCCAGCTCGCGCTTCAGGCGCGCGGCTCGCTCGCCGTGGCGGTTGCCTCGCAATCGCTCGATCTCCGCGGCCACCGGCTCCGCGGCGTCGCTCGCGACGTCCGGCATCGACGAGCCCTTGAGGTCCGCGACCATGCTCCGGCCGGCCCGCCGCCCGAAGACGAGCAGGTCCACGAGGGAGTTCGTGCCGAGGCGGTTGGCGCCGTGGACGCTGACGCAGGCGCACTCCCCCGCCGCGTACAGGCCGGGCACGACCGTGCCGGCGGGGTCGCGGGTCACCCGGGCCTCGAGGCTGGTCGGGATGCCGCCCATGGCGTAGTGGGCGGTGGGCTGGATCGGCACGGGCTCGCGCAGCGGCTCGACCCCGAGGTAGACCCGGGCGAACTCCGTGATGTCCGGCAGCTTCTCGTCGATGACCTCGCGTGGCAGGTGCGAGACGTCGAGCGTGACGTAGTCCTTGCCCTCGACCCCGTTGCCGGCGCGGACCTCCATGTAGATCGAGCGGCTGACGATGTCGCGCGGCGCGAGGTCGACCATCGTCGGCGCGTAGCGCTCCATGAACCGCTCGCCCTTGCCGTTCCGCAGGATGCCGCCCTCGCCCCGGGCCGCCTCGGACAGCAGGATCCCGATGCCGTAGATCCCGGTCGGGTGGAACTGGTAGAACTCCATGTCCTGCATCGGGACGCCGTGGCGGTAGGCCAGCGCGACGCCGTCGCCGGTCAGCGACCAGGCGTTCGAGGTGATCCGGAACATCCGCCCGAAGCCGCCGGTCGCGAGCATGACGGCCTTGGAGCGCAGCGTGACGAGGTGGCCATCGGCGATCCGATAGGCCACGACCCCGGCGGCGCGCCCGCCAGACCCGAGGTCGGGTCCATCGTGGAGCAGGTCCACGACGTGGTACTCGTCGTAGAACCGCACACCGGCCTTGAGGCATTGCTGGTACAGGGTCTGCAGGATCATGTGGCCGGTCCGATCGGCCGCGAAGCACGATCGCCGGACGGGCCCCTCGCCGTAGTTGCGGGTATGGCCGCCGAAGCGGCGCTGGTCGATCTTGCCGTCGGGCGTGCGGTTGAACGGCAGGCCCATGTGCTCCAGCTCGATGACCCGTTCGATCGCCTCCTGCGCGAGGATCTGGGCGGCGTCCTGGTCGGTCAGGTAGTCACCGCCCTTGACGGTGTCGTACATGTGCCACTCCCAGTGGTCCTCCTCCTGGTTGCCGAGCGCGGCGCAGACGCCGCCCTGGGCCGCCCCGGTGTGGGACCGCGTGGGATAGAGCTTCGTCAGGACTGCCGCATCCACGCCGGACTTCGCCAGCTCCAGGGCCGCCCACAGGCCGGCACCCCCAGCGCCGACGATCAGCGCGTCGTGGTCGACCCCGACCTCGGCAGCTCCCCCGGTCATCGCGCCGCCTCGATCACGGCGGCGGGGCCGCCGCGCTCGCCACGGCCCACAGCCCGAGCCCGGCCAGGACGACGCCGCCGATCGCCAGGAGGATGACCAGGACGATCCGCAGCCGGCCGCCGATGTAGTCCTGGAGCACGGTCCGGACGCCGACGAACGAGTGGAAGACCACGAGCACGAGGAGCGTCCCATCCACGTACCGCCACAGGTCGTTGGCCCAGCGATGGGTCGCGATCCACTCCGCGGTCTGGTTGGCCGGGTCGTACAGGACGTGGGTGATCAGGAAGTGGCTCAGGGCCAGGACGAAGAGCCCGAGTCCGGTCAGCCGCATGAGGTACCAGGCCGCGAGCTCCACGCGGTCGGCCCCGCTCGGCCGGGCGCGCCCCACCCTGGTGTAGACGCTCATCAGCCGCCCCAGATCGGCTTGAGGATGTCGTAGGCCACCGGCAGGCCGACGACGACGAAGACGACCCACGACGCGATCCAGAACTGCTTGTGGAAGCGGGTCAGTGCGGGCCAGAAGTCCATGACGATGATCCGCAGGCCGTTGAGCGCGTGGTAGAGGAGCGCCGCCCCGAGGAGCATCTCCCCCACCCGGCCGGGCGGGCTGGCGTAGACCTGGAGCACGTCGTCGTACAGCTGGGCGTTGACCTGGGACAGCCAGATGTCGATGACGTGCAGGAGGATGAATGCCCAGATCGCGACGCCGGCGATCCGGTGGAACGCCCACGCGAGCATGCCTTCGCCGCCGCGGTAGGTCAGCTTCAGGGTCGCGCTCTGGCTGGGCCTCGGAAGGGTCACCGCTCGACGTCCGGCCTCAGGCCGGGATGCTCGACGCCGGACGGCTCGACGCCGGGACGCCGGCCTCGAGCCGCGCCACGATGGCATCGGCGAACTGGCTCGTGCCGGCGCTGCCGCCGAGGTCGGCGGTGACGGTGCGGCCCTCGGCCACGACGTCGCGCAGGGCTCGCTCCACGCGCTCCGCGGCCTCCACGTGCCCCAGATGCCGGAGCATCAGGACGCCCGACAGGATCAGCGCGGTCGGGTTCGCGCGGTTCATGCCAGCGTATTTCGGGGCCGAGCCGTGGACCGCCTCGAACACGGCACCGTTCGCGCCGATGTTGGCCCCGGGTGCGACGCCGAGGCCGCCAACGAGCCCGGCACACAGGTCGGAGACGATGTCGCCGTACAGGTTGGGCAGGACCATGACGTCATAGAGCTCGGGCTTCTGGACGAGCTGCATGCACATGTTGTCGACGATCCGGTCCTCGAACTCGATCCGGCCCTCGTAGTCGGCCGCGACCGTCCGGCACGACTCGAGGAACAGCCCGTCGGACAGCTTCATGATGTTGGCCTTGTGCACAGCCGTGACCTTGCGGCGGCCGTTGGCCACGGCGTACTCGAACGCGAACCGGGCGATCCGCTCCGATGCGGCGCGGGTGATGATCTTGATGCTTTCCGCCGCGTCGCTGCCGACCATGTGCTCGATGCCCGCGTAGAGGTCCTCGGTGTTCTCCCGGACGATGACCAGGTCCACGTCGTGATAGCGCGTCTCGAGCCCCTGGAGCGACCGGGCCGGCCGGAGGTTGGCATACAGCCCGAGCGCCTGCCGGAGCGTGACGTTGACGCTTCGGAACCCGGATCCGACCGGCGTCGTGATCGGACCCTTGATCGCGACGCCGTTGCGCCGGATCGACTCGAGGACCTGGTCCGGCAGGGGCGTCCCGTAGGCGGCGATGCAGGCCTCGCCGGCGTCGACGACCTCCCACTCGAACGCGATGCCCGACGCGTCCAGGACGCGCCGCGTCGCCTCCGCCAGCTCGGGGCCGATGCCGTCGCCGGGGATGAGGGTCACGCGCTGGGCCATGTGGCCATTCTATGGCCGGGAGGACGCGGCGGCCGAGCCCGCCGCTACCATGGGCCTCCCGTGAAGATCCACGAAGCCGATGCCAAGGCGCTGCTGGTCGCCCAGGGCCTGCCGGTTCCGCCGTACGAGGTCGCGCGAACGCCGACCCAGGCGCGCGCTGCCGCGGTCCGGTTCCTGGCCGACCCGGCCAATGCCACGGGCAAGGTCGTCATCAAGGCCCAGGTGCTCGTCGGCGGCCGCGGCAAGGCCGGCGGCGTGAAGCTCGCGTCCACCGCCGACGAGGCCGAAGACGTGGCCGCCCAGATCCTCGCCCTCGAGATCAAGGGCCTGCCGGTCAGGCGGGTGCTCGTGGGTCCCGCTGCGGAGATCGTGAAGGAGTATTACCTCTCGGTGCTGCTCGACCGGCCGACGAAGCGGCTGATGTTCATCGGCTCGGCCGAGGGTGGCGTCGAGATCGAGCAGGTCGCCGTCGAGCATCCGGAGGCGATCGTCTACGAGCACGTCGATCCGCTGCTCGGCCTGCCCGACTACGCGGCCCGCGAGCTGGCGTTCAACGTCGGCTTCGGATCGCACTGGAAGGCCGCGGCGGCGATCGCCAAGGGCCTCCTGGCGACGATGCTCGCCAACGACGCCGACCTCGTCGAGATCAACCCCCTGGCGGTCATCCGGGAGCACGGCGCCCAGGGTGCCGAGGTCGAGCGGCTGGTCTGCCTCGACGCCAAGGTCACGCTCGACGACTCCGCCCTCGCCCGTCATCCCGGGCTCGAGGGGCTCCGGGACCTGGACGCCGAGGACCCCGCGGACGTCGAGGCCCGGCGCTACGACCTGACGTTCATCAAGCTCGACGGCGACATCGGCTGCATGGTCAACGGCGCCGGCCTCGCGATGACGACGATGGACCTCGTCAAGCGCGCCGGTGGCGAGCCGGCCAACTTCCTCGACATCGGCGGCGGGGCCAAGGCCGACCGCGTGGCAGCCGCGATGCGGCTGATCCTCGAGGATCCCAACGTCAAGGCGATCCTGGTGAACATCTTCGGGGGGATCACGCGCGGCGACGAGGTGGCGCGCGGCCTGATCGAAGCCCGGGCCCAGCAGGAGCGCGACGTGCCGATGGTCGTGCGGATCGTGGGCACGAACGCGGCCGAGGCCGCGGAGCTGCTCCAGGCGGCCCGGTTCGTGACCGCGGCGTCGCTGGACGAGGCGGCGGCGAAGGCGGTCGCGGCGGCCCGGTCCGGCTCGGCGGGCAGCCCCGCGTGAGCATCCTGATCGGCCGGGACACGCGCCTGGTCGTGCACGGCATGACCGGCCGCGAGGGCGAGTTCCACAGCCGGGCGATGCTCGAGTACGGCACCAACGTGGTTGCCGGCATGACGCCGGGCAAGGGCGGCCAGCGGGCGATCGACGACCGCGTGCCGGTGTTCAACACCGTGGCCGACGCCGTCGAGGCAACCGGCGCGAACACCTCGTGCATCTTCGTCCCTGCGGCAGGCGCCCCCGATTCGATCCTCGAGGCGGTCGCGGCCGGCATCCAGACGATCTTCTGCATCACGGAGCACATCCCGGTCCTCGACATGATCCCGGTCGTCGAGGAGGTGCGGCTCGCCGGGGCGCGGCTGATCGGCCCGAACTGCCCCGGCGCGACCTCGCCGGGCAAGGCCAAGGTCGGGATCATCCCGGGCTCGATCCATCGCGAGGGCAGCGTCGGGGTGGTGTCCCGCTCGGGGACCCTGACGTACGAGGCGGTCCAGGCCATGACCGACGCCGGGATCGGTCAGTCCACCTGCGTCGGCATCGGTGGTGACCCGATCATCGGCACGCAGTTCATCGACGTGCTCCAGCTCTTCGCCGCCGATCCCGAGACGGAGGCGGTGGTCCTGATCGGCGAGATCGGCGGGGCCGCCGAGGAAGAAGCCGCGGCCTGGGCGGGCGAGCACCTCCGGGACGTGCCGAAGGTGGCGTTCATCGCCGGCCGCTCCGCGCCGGAGGGCAAGCGGATGGGCCACGCCGGCGCGATCGTCAGCGGCGGCAAGGGCACGGCGGCCTCGAAGGTCGCGGCCCTCGAGGCGGCAGGCTTCCGCGTGGCGGGATCGCCGACCGAGCTGCCGGCCCTGCTGCGCGAGGCGGGCTACCGCGGGTGACGGACCGCGGGTCCGGTCCGGAAGCCGCATCGCAACGCCACGGCCCGGAGCTGGAGTCGAACCGCCGGCTGTGGGACGAATGGACGGGCATTCATGCCGGTTCGAGCTTCTACGACGTCGCTGCCTTTCGTGCCGGCGGCATCCGGATCGCCGATCACGAGCGAGCCGAGATCGGTCCGGTGGCGGGCCTGCGGCTCCTCCACCTCCAGTGCCATTTCGGGCTGGACACGCTGTCGTGGGCCCGCCTCGGCGCGTCGGTGACCGGGGTCGACTTCTCCCCTCGGGCCATCGCGCTGGCTCGATCGCTGGCTGCCGACCTCGGCATCGCCGCGCAGTTCGTGGAATCCGACATCTACCGCCTCCCTGCGGTGCTCGACGGGACGTTCGACCTCGTCTACACGTCGAATGGCGTCCTCGGATGGCTGCCCGAGATCGGACCGTGGGCCGAGGTCGTGGCCCGCTACGTCCGGCCCGGCGGCCGGTTCTACCTCCTCGAGGTCCATCCGGTCGTGCTGGCCCTCGCCGACGAGGGCGTCGAGCCAGGCGAGCTGCGCCTCGCGTACCCGTATTGGGAGCACCGGGATCCCATCGAGGTGGCAACACAGGGCTCCTACGCCGATCGCACGGCTCGCATCGACACGCCTCGGGAGTTCGGCTGGGACCGCTCGCTCGGCGAGATCGTCACGGCGCTGGTGACCGCCGGGCTGCGGATCGACCGCCTGACCGAGTACCCATTCCTGAACTGGGCGCACCCGGTGCTCGTGGCCGATGGGGAGGGCCGCTACCGGCTCCCACCGGGCACGAAGGGCGAGCTGCCGCTCATGTTCTCGGTGCTGGCCTCGAAGCCGGCCTGACGCCGGCAGGCCGTCGGGCCGCCGGCTTGCCGGGCGTCGCCACCGCGGCCGGCATCGCATAGCCCAGGGCCCGCCACGCCGGTCCGCCGGGCGCCTCGATGAGCTCGATGAGCACGCCATGGCCCGAGCGTGGGTGGATGAAGGCGACGGGGCCTTCGGCGCCCCGGCGCGGGGCGCTGTCGATCAGCTCGACACCCTCGATCCCGAGGCGAGTGAGCTCCTCGGCGAGGTTCGCCACCTCGTAGCAGACGTGATGGAAGCCCTCGCCCTTGGTGGCGAGGAAGCGGGCGACGCCGGTCGTGTCATCGGTCGGCTCGACAAGCTCGACCTTGGACTCGCCGACGCCGAGGAACGCGATGCGGACCTTGTCGGCCGGGATGTCCATGACGGTCTCGAGCGGCAGGCCGAGGAGGTCGCGGTACAGGGGCACGCTGGCGTCGATCGATCGGACGATGACAGCCACGTGGTGGATCCGGCCGGGTTGGCGCATGCCTGGTCCCTCGTCGCCTCAGACCGTGATGAGCTCGCGGTGCACGCCCCACGTCGCGCGCAGGCAGTCCGCGATCTCGCCCACGGTGGCATAGGCGTTGACCGCTTCGAGGATCGGCGGGAGCAGGTTGTCGTCGCCGCGCGCCGCCTCCGCGAGCCGCGCCATCGTCGCCTCCCAGGCCGCCGGGTCACGCTCCGAGCGGACTCGCCGCACGCGCTCGACCTGGCGCCGCTCCCCTTCCGGGTCGATGCGCTGGAGTGGCGGCCCGGCCGTCGTCCCGTCGTCGCGGAAGCGATTGACGCCGACGACCACCTGGTCGCCGCTGTCGACCGCCCGTTGCACCCGATAGGCCGATTCCTGGATCGCCCGCTGCTGGAACCCGGCCTCGAGCGCGGCGAGCGTGCCGCCCAGCCCATCGATCTCGGCGAGGTAGTCCGCCGCGGCGGCCTCGAGGGCATTGGTCAGCGACTCGACGTACCACGAGCCGCCGAGCGGATCGGGCGTCTCGGTCACGCCCGCCTCGTAGGCCAGGATCTGCTGCGTTCGGAGGGCCAGCCGGGCGCTGTCCTCCGTCGGCAGGGCCAGGGCCTCGTCACGGGCGTTGGTGTGGAGGCTCTGGGCGCCGCCGAGCACCGCGGCCAGGGCCTGGAGCGTGGTCCGCACGACGTTGTTGTCCACCGACTGCGCGGTCAGCGAGGAGCCGGCCGTCTGGACGTGGAAGCGGCACGCCATCGAACGGGCGTTCGATGACCCGAACCGGTCCTTGACGATCCTGGCCCACATCCGCCTGGCCGCTCGGAACTTGGCGACCTCCTCGAACAGCTCCGACCAGGCCGCGAAGAAGAAGCTGAGGCGAGGTGCGAAGTCGTCGATCGCGAGGCCGCGGGCCATGGCCGCCTCGACGTACGCGATCCCGTCGGCCAGCGTGAACGCCAGCTCCTGGGCGGCGCTCGCCCCGGCCTCGCGCATGTGGTAGCCCGAGATCGAGATCGTGTTCCACTTCGGGAGCTGTCGCGCGCCGAACTCGAAGATGTCGGTGACGAGCCGCATCGAGGGCGTCGGCGGGTAGATCCACGTGCCGCGCGCGATGTACTCCTTCAGGATGTCGTTCTGGACGGTCCCGCTCACGTCGGCGCGGGCGACGCCCTGCCGCTCCGCCGCCGCGACGTACAGGGCGACGAGCGTCGCGGCCGTGGCGTTGATCGTCATGGAGGTCGAGACCCGGCCGAGCGGGATGTCCGCGAACAGCACCTCCATGTCGGCGAGGCTCGAGATCGGCACACCGACCCGGCCCACCTCCCCTGCGGCTTCGGGAGCGTCCGAGTCGTAGCCCATCTGGGTCGGCAGGTCGAAGGCGACGGACAGTCCCGTCTGGCCCTGCTCCAGGAGGTATCGGAACCGCCGGTTCGTCTCCTCCGCGGTGGCGAAGCCGGCGTACTGGCGCATCGTCCACAGGCGGCTGCGATACATCGTCGGCTGGACGCCGCGCGTGAACGGGTACTCGCCCGGGTACCCGATGGCGGCCGTCGAGTCGAGCGCTCCGATGTCCTCGGGCTCGTAGACGTCCTGGATCTCGATCCCCGACGAGGTCTCGAAGCGTTCGCGCCGCTCCGGCGCAGCCTTGATGGCCGCGGCCCGCGTCCGCTCCCGCCAGCGCTCCCGGCCGTCGGCCACGCCTGTCCTCCTACGCGATGACGACGAGGAGGTCGCCCACCTCGATCGTACGACCGGCGCCGACGGCCACTCGCTCGATCCGGCCGGCGCGCGGCGCCCGAAGCTCGTTCTGCATCTTCATCGCCTCCACCGCGAGAAGCTGCTGGCCCGCGGACACCTCGTCGCCCGCCGCGACCGCGATGGACACGACCACGCCGGGGATGATGGCACGGACCTCTGTCGGGCCGTCATGCCCGCCATCGGCACGAGCCCGAGTCGCCCGCTCCCGCAGCGCCGCCCTGGCGGCAGGTTCGACGACGACCTCGAACCGCCAGCCATCGACGACGATCTCGCGGGCGGCCCGTCGCCGCTGCTCAGCGGAGGCCGCGGGCAGCAGGACCTGGTGGCGCTCCCCCGCCACCTCCAGGACGGCACGATCCGGATCGAGTCGACGCCACGCTTCCCCGGCGGCGACGTCCGGACCGCGGACCACCGGCTCCAGGCCATCGGGGCCACCACCGGGGGCGATGGAGGCGCGGAGCGCACCGGCCGTGCCACCGCCAGCGGGCGCCGGCGGCCTCACCGCGGCCACCGGTCCACCCCCGCTTCCAGCCCGAGCCGGTGCCACTGCCCGTCCAGCGCCATTGGACCGCGGGCCGTCCCGCCGGACACCTCGGCTCCATCCGACGGGCTCGGGGCATCCGCGGGCCCGAACCCGGGGCCGTCCAGCGCCGCCGTTGCGGCCGCAACCAGGGCGACGCGGCCGGCCGCTGCCCGGTGCGCGGGACCATCCCACTCCTCGCCCACCCAGCCGGTCGAGAGCCGGGCGGCCCGGAATCCGGCGTGCCGTACCGCGAAACGGTCGAATGGCAGGGTCGTCTGCACGCCGGCGACCTCGACCTCGTCGAGGGCCCGCCGCAGGCGGTCGATGGCCAGATCGCGATCCGCGGCGTGGACCATGACCTTGGCGATCAGGTTGTCGTAGTCGGGTGGGACGCGACTTCCGGTCTCGATCGCCGTGTCGACCCTGACGCCCGGCCCGGATGGCATGACCCAGCGGGTGATCCGCCCGGGCGTCGGGGCGAAGTCCAGGCCGGGATCCTCCGCCGACAGGCGAACCTCGATCGCGTGGGTCGCGGGCATGGCCGCTCGATCGGCGGCCGCGATCGCCACGGCGGACAGAGGCCGACCGGCAGCGATGCAGAGCTGTTCCCGGACGATGTCGACGCCGGAGACGAGCTCGGTGACCCCGTGCTCGACCTGCAGCCGGGTGTTCACCTCGAGGAAGTAGAACCGCCCGTCGGGTGCCAGGAGGAACTCTGCGGTGGCCGCGTTGGTGAGGCCGGCGGCCGAGGCCACGCGGACGGCGAGGTCGTGCACGTGCGCCCGGTCGGCCCGGGACAGGCCCGGGGCCGGCGCCTCCTCGATCAGCTTCTGGTGCCGTCGCTGCAGTGAGCAGTCGCGCTCCCCCAGCGCCACGACGCGGCCCGTGGAGTCCCCCAGCAGCTGGACCTCGACGTGACGTGCCGGGACGATCTCCCGTTCGAGGTAGACCGCACCATCGCCGAACGCCGCGGCCGCCTCGTGCGAGCCCGAGGCCAGCGCTGCGGGCAGCTCGGACTCGGCGACCACCCGGCGCATGCCCCGGCCGCCCCCGCCGGCGGCCGCCTTGACGAGCAACGGGAAGCCAATGCGTCGCGCCTCGGCCACGATCCCGGCGACGGCATCCGGCCGGTCGACCGGCGCCGGCTGCAGCGTTCCGGGGACGGCATCGACGCCGACCGACTGGGCCAGGCGTCGGGCGTGGAGCTTGTCGCCCAAGGCATCGATGGCGGCAGCCGACGGCCCGACGAAGACGATGCCCGCCTCGGTGACGGCGCTGGCGAAGGCCGCTCGCTCCGCCAGGAAGCCGTAGCCCGGATGGACGGCCTCGGCGCCCGTGGAGCGGGCGGCGTCGACGATCGCGTCGATCCGGAGGTAGCTCTCTGCGGCAGGCGGCGGCCCGATCCGTACCGCGACGTCGGCAGCGCGAACGTGGATCGCATCGCGGTCGGCGTCGCTGTAGACGGCCACGGTCTCGATGCCGAGCTCGTCGCAGGCCCGGATGATCCGAAGGGCGATCTCGCCGCGGTTCGCGACCAGCACCCGGCCAAACGGCGCCGATCCGCCTCGCCCTGTGTCTTTGCGCAAAGACGCCCCGGCGCGCTCCCGCCTCGCCGGGCTCAACCGCGAGCCCGACCGGCGCTCGCCGGGACGCGTCTCGAACTCGCGCCCCGGCGGCCGGCGCGGATCGGAGCGCTACAGCGGGATGTTTCCATGCTTCTTCCGCGGGTTGGTGTCCCGCTTGCCGGCGAGCAGCTCGAACGCCCGGATGACGCGGGGGCGCGTCTCGCTTGGCCGGATGACGTCATCCACATAGCCCCGAGCTGCCGCGACGTACGGATTCGCGAACTGCAGCTCGTAGGCCTCGACCAGCTCGCGACGACGCTCCGCAGGATCGCCGGCCTCGGCGATCGCTTCCTTGTGGATGACGTTGACGGCGCCCTCGGCGCCCATGACCGCAATCTCCGCCGACGGCCACGCGAAGTTCATGTCGCCGCGGATGTGCTTGCTGCTCATGACGTCGTAGGCGCCCCCGTAGGCCTTCCTGGTGATGACGGTGACCTTCGGGACGGTGGCTTCGCAGTACGCGTAGAGAAGCTTCGCGCCGTGTTTGATGATCCCGCCGTGCTCCTGCCCGACCCCGGGCAGGAATCCCGGGACGTCGACCAGGGTGAGCAGCGGAATGTTGAAGCAGTCGCAGGTCCGGACGAACCGGGCGGCCTTCATCGATGCGGCGATGTCCAGGGCGCCGGCGAGCACCGTGGGTTGCTGAGCGACGATCCCGACGCTCCGACCCGCGAATCGCGCATAGCCCACGATGATGTTCTGGGCCCATGCCGGTTGGACCTCGAGGAATGCTCCATCGTCGGTCAGGCGCCGGATCACCTCGTGCATGTCATAGGGCCGGTTCGGTTCGTCCGGGATGATCCGGTCGAGCTCGTCGTCCATGCGGTCCGCTGGATCGGTCGCCCGAAGCGCGGGCGCGGGCTCGAGGTTGTTCTGCGGCAGGAAGCCAAGGAGTCGCCGCGCCGACTCCAGGGCATCGGCTTCGTCGTGCGCGGCCAGGTGCGCGACGCCGCTTCGCGTCGTGTGGACGGTGGCGCCGCCGAGGGCTTCGGAATCCACGTCCTCGTGGGTGACGGCCTTCACGACGTTCGGCCCGGTCACGAACATGTAGCTGGTGCCTTCGACCATGATCGTGAAGTCGGTCATCGCCGGCGAGTAGACCGCTCCTCCGGCACACGGTCCGAGGATGACACTCAACTGCGGCACGACCCCCGACGCCATCACGTTCCGGAGGAAGATGTCGGCGTAGCCGCCGAGCGAGACGACGCCTTCCTGGATTCGCGCGCCGCCCGAGTCGTTGAGCCCGACGATCGGCGCGCCGACCTTCATCGCCAGGTCCATGACCTTGCAGATCTTCGCCGCGTAGGCCTCGGAGAGAGACCCGCCGAACACGGTGAAATCCTGGCTGAAGACGAACACCGATCGACCGTCGATGAGGCCATGACCCGTGACGACGCCATCACCGAGGATGTGCGGCTCGCCGTTGCCGGCCGGCGCGCGATTCGTGACGAAGGCGTCGATCTCGACGAACGAGCCAGGATCCAGGAGCAGCTCGAGTCGCTCACGGGCCGTGAGCTTGCCCGCATCGTGCTGGCGTTTGATTCGCGTGGCCCCGCCGCCCAACCGCGATTCGGCTCGCATGGCGTCCAGCCGCGCAAGCCGTTCGTCGTTCGTCGGCACGGGCTCTCTCCCTCTGTCTTTGCGCAAGGACACCGGTGGGTCGACGGGCCGAGGTCATCATAGTCGGGCGCCTCACGGCATCCATCCACCGCGGGCCGGTCCGGACGGGACTGCCCGACAATCCACACTTCGGTGCACAAGTGGGCGAACCTGTGGATAAGTCGCATGTCTCGTGGCGCGGTCGCTGCGCTAGCATCGACCTGCGGAGGATCCCCCAAACGACGACGGACCCCATCCCCCGTTGCGCGCTCCCTGACACGCCGGCGACCAGGATTCGAGCGATCGCCGGGATGTTGTCGACACGAAACGAGGTGAGGCCCCGGTGACCCACGTCATCGCCATCGCGAACCAGAAGGGCGGGGTCGGCAAGACC
>DASXQE010000010.1:0-23030 GCA_036493155.1 Candidatus Limnocylindrales bacterium
CCGGGGCGCTCAGCCCGGTTCCGCGTCCAGCTTCGCGAGCTCCACGTCGGGATCGAGCCGGCGGCGATGCTGCCTGGGCGTGGGCGCCTCGTGCTCCAGGCGGAGGACCAGGGCGTTGATCCGGGTCACGAGCTCGAGCAGCGCCTGGCGATCGCGATCTCGGACGGGGCCGCCGCGGCCCTGGACCTTGGCCAACAGGACGACGCGCCGCGCGAGGAGGTCGCGGATCTCGGCGTCAGTGGCGACCCAGCCTGGCGCGAAGCCGGCCTGCCGGAGCAGGTGATGGGCCAGGGCCAGCTCCGAGCCATCGTCGTCGATCGGGATGCGCTGGCCCTGGAAGGGCAGGTTCTCGAACTGGCCGTCGGCCATGGCCTCGCGGATCTGGCGGTCGATCAGGCTCTCCCAGGTCTGGCCGGCCTGGACCCTGCCCTCGCCGTCCTTCCGGATGGGGCTCACGGCGCCGCGGCCGGCTCGAGCTCGAACATCCGGCCGGGATTGAGGATGCCCAGCGGATCGAGCGCCGACTTGATCGAGCGCATGACCGCGACCGCCTCGGGCCCGCGCTGGATCGGGAGCCAGCTCCGGCGCGCGATGCCGATGCCGTGCTCGGCCGTGACTGTGCCGCCGAGGGCCAGGGCCTCGCGGAAGATCTCGTCGCGGACCCGCTCGGTCAGGGCCGCGGCGGCAGGGTCGTTGCGATCGAAGATGAAGTTCGGGTGGAGGTTGCCGTCGCCGACGTGCCCGAACGTCGCGGTCCGGACGTGGTTCGCGGCGGCAATCCGCTCGATCGCCCGCAGGAGCTGCGGGACGGCGGCCCGCGGCACGCCGACGTCCTCCATGCGGACCATGCCCTGGCGTTCCAGGGCCCGCAGCGCCTGCCGCCGGGCCTCGCGCAGCCAATCCGCCTCCGCGACATCAGCGGCTCGCACGACCGAGGTCGCGCCGGCGGCCGTGCACGCCCGCTCGGCCCGGTCGAGATCCTCGGCCGCGGCGCTCCCGGGCGCGTCCGATTCGACGAGCAGCATCGCCGCGGCCGTGCGCTCCAGCCCGAGGTGGTGCCAGTCGTCGACCGCGAGGATCGTCGCCTGGTCCATGAGCTCCAGCGTGACCGGCTGGAGGCCGGCCGCGGTCATCGCCGCGACGGCATCGCCCGCCGCCTCGACGCTCGCGAAGAAGGCCAGCAGCGTGCTCCGTGGCCCGGGCAGCGGGCGCAGGCGGAGGGTCGCCTCGGTGATGATCCCGAGGGTTCCCTGGCTGCCGACGAACAGCTGGGTCAAGGCGTAGCCCGCCGTGTCCTTGACGTTGCGGCCACCGGTCCGGATGACCGTGCCGTCCGCGAGCACCACCTCGAGCCCCAGCACCCAGTCGCGGGTCTGGCCGTACTTCACGCAGCACAGGCCACCGGCGTTCGTGCCCAGGTTGCCGCCGATCGAGCAGCTTTCGTAGCTCGCCGGGTCGGGCGCGTAGAACAGGCCCTCCGCGGCGACCGCCTGCTTCAGCGTGGCGTTGATGACGCCCGGCTGCGTGATGACGCAGAGGTTCGCGCGATCGATCTCGAGGATCCGGTCCATCCGGGTCAGCGCGATGGTCAGCGCGCCGTCGATCCCGGCCGCGCCGCCGCTCAGACCGGTGCCGGCGCCGCGTGGCACGACCGCGACGCGGTGCTCGCTGGCGAGCCGGAGCAGGGTCGAGACCTCGGCCGTGGTCGTCGGCAACGCGACCCCGAGGGGCAGCCCCGCGGTCGTGAGGTAGGCCGTCTCGTCGAGGCGGTAGCTCTCGCGATCGAGGTCGTCGGTCAGGAGCCGCAGGTCGGGCAGCGCCCGCGAGATCGCGTCCAGGACCGCGCTGCCACCGGGCCCCTCGGCGGGGCGGTCGGCGGGAAGGCCGGCAGGCACGCCGACGCTCGAGCGAATCGTCACGTCAGCGCGACCCGTCGCCGAGCAGCTCGATCGCGCCGACGCGTCGATCGGCGGCCAGCGCCTGGGGCATCGTCCGGAAGGATCGCGGCAGCAGCGGCCGCCACGCGCGCCACGAGCCAACCAGCCAGGCCGAGACGGCCCGCTCGCGGAATCCCCAGCCCAGCCCATAGGCCTGCCGGATCCGCGGGGGCAGCAGCCCGACCGAGGGCCACAGGACCCAGCGGTAGGTGGCCGCGGGCAGTGCTTCGAGCAGCGGCGCGAGGGTCGGGCTGGGCGCGCCGAGCGCGCCGAGCGCCGGGCCGAGCGGCGGCGACAGGACCGCGGCGCCGAGCTCGCGGGCGAGGTCGCTCACCTGGATCGGACCGTCGGGCGCGAGCATCCCGTCGAGGTACGCGTGGAACGCATCGAGGTCCGAGGGCAGGAGCGCAGCCGGAATGCCGAAGGCCCGCCCGACGGCGAGCGTCTCGCCGTAGAACGCCGCCCGCCGAGCGTCGGAGAGCGGCTCCAGCCAGGCGTCGTAGGCCGCGATCGTGGAGTCGACGAGCGTCGCATGGACCCACAGCGACAGCTCCGGGTCGCGGGCGCTGTAGCGGGCGCCGTGGCGGGCGCGCGCCGTGGTGTCCGTCACCGGGCCGGCAATCGACCGGTGGAGCGCGTTGAGCCGCCGGATTTCGCCGCGGGCCGCGCCGGTCGTCCCGTAGACGATCCGGAGGTACGACCGGAGCGTCGCCGCGAGGCGCGCCCACGGGTCGGCCCGGAAGTCGGAGTGCTGCGCCACGCCCTCGGCGACGAGCGGATGGCCCAGCTGCAGCAGGAGCGCCCGCGGACCGGCGCCGAGCAGGAGCATCGCCTCGCGATTGAGCCGCCACGCCTCGGTGCCGGGACCGTACAGGCCGGCATCCACGAGCTCGGCCGAACCCATTGGCCGAGGATCCGATCCCGTCAGCGGTCTCCCGGCCGGCGCCCCACCAGCCACCAGGCCGATGGGAAGGCCACGGCGGCCAGGAGCAGCTTCAGGGCGTCGCTCGCGAGGTACGGCTGCAACCCGTCATGGATCGCCGTGCCGAGGTTGCCGCCCTCGAACGTCGCCGCCAGCCACGGCACGCCGACCGCGTAGATCGCGACCTCGCCGATCAGCATCGCACCGATGGAACCGACCAGGTTGCGGTCCCACCCGAGCTCGGCGAGCCGCCCGACGAGCGCCGACGCGACGATGAACCCGATCAGGTAGCCACCGGTGGGGCCCTCGAGGATCCCCAGGCCGTGGGTCGCCCCGGCGAACACCGGGAGCCCGAGCAGGCCGATGAGCACGTACAGGCCCGCGGCGGCGACGCCGCGGCGGAACCCCAGCGCCCCCGCCGAGAGCAGGACGCCGAAGGTCTGGCCGGTGTACGGCACGGGATTGCCGGGCAGGTAGAACACGACCTGGGCCGAGACGGCGATCAGGAGGATCGCGGCCACGATCAGCGCGATGTGGCGGACGCGAACGTTCAGGCGCTCGGAGATCCGGATCGGGACGAGGAAGTCACCGATGGTGATCCCGCGCTCACCGGCTCGTGCCCGGTCGAGGCTCGGCAACCGGTCGATGCCGGGGAGGCCGATCGTCAATCTGGTCTCCTGCTGTGGCTCGATCTCGGGACCGAGTCTAGCAGGCGCGATTCGGGCCTCCGGCACGCCTGGCGGGTGCTTGCCGGAGCGCTACTCGAACTGCAGGGCCTGGACGATCGAGACCTTGGCTGCCATTCGCGACGGGTAGATCGCCGCGACGATCGGCAGGGCCAGGCCCAGGATTGCGGCGATCTCGATCGGCACCCAGGGCACGCCCGCGATGGGTGCCAGCGTGCCGCCCATGGCCAGCATGACCACGCCGACGCCGACGCCGACGACGGCGCCGAGGACGACCCCGACGATTCCGAGGACCCAGGCTTCGACGACGACCATCCGGAAGGCCTGACGGCGGCTCATCCCGATCGCGCGCAGGACGCCGAGCTCGCGCACCCGCTCCAGGACGCTCATCGTCAGGGTGTTGACGATGCCGAGGGCGGCGACGATGACCGCGATGATCGCGAGGACGTCGAAGAGGCCGAAGACCCGCGACAGCGCGTCGGCCACGGCGCCCTGGATCTTGGCAATGGGGCTGGCCTCGAGGGCGTACTGCGTGGCCGTGGCCGAGAGGTTGTCCCGGTCGGCCTGCGACGCACCCGGCGTGAACCGGACGGCGAACGCGTCGGCGCCGGCGACACCGAGCGAATCGGTGGCGTCCTTCCAGGAGACGAGGATCGCCTCGCCGCTGGTGGCCGGGATGGACCGCTCGACGATCGCGCTCACCCGCAGGTCGAGGTGACCGCCCTGGGCCAGGAGCAGGCTCATCGTGTCGCCGACGTGGACCCCGAGCCGGGTCGCCGTGGCCTCGGGCAGGATGACGCTCCCGCCGGCGTCGAGGCTCGACAGCGCCGCGGTCCGGTCGCCGCTGACCGCGGTGAGGCGGCCATCAGCCAGGAGGTCCGCGCCGACGACGGCAGCCGCGTCGAGGCGGTAGCCGCGATAGGCGACGTCGAACGTCCCGATCGGCGTGACCCGGGCAACCCCGGGCTGCTGCTGGAGGGCCTCGCGGATCCCCTCATCGGGGCCGATCGGCCGGATCGACGACACGACCTCGTCGCCCGGGATGACACCCTGGAGCCAGGCGTTGGCCGAGGCCCGAGCGGCCTGGGCCGACCAGCCGAGCGCCACGACCATGGCGAGGCCGACGACGAGCGAGCCGAGGGTCAGCGCGGTCCGGCTGCGATCGCGCGCCAGCGAGCCGCGGGCCAGCCGCTCCTCGAGGCGCAGGACGAGTGACACCGGCGCGCCGAGCAGGCGCGCCATCGGCCGCATGAAGAACGGCGTCAGGAGGGTCGCCACGAGCAGGACGCCATAGACGAGCAGCGCGCGCTGCGCGCCCGCGCCGGCGATGGCGGGTGGCCAGGCAACGAGCGCCAGGGCCGCCACGAGGACGAAGACCAGGGCGATCCAGCCGAGCCGGCCGGCCCTCGCGGACGGCAGGTCGAATCGCGCCCGCATCGCCTCGAACGGCGAGATCCGGGCAGCCCGGAGTGCCGGCTCGATCGCGGCGAGGATCGTGATGCCGAGGCCGACGAGGCCGGACGTGATGGCGCTCGGACCGTCGATGCCGGTGACGATGGCGCTCACCCCAGTGGCGGCGCTGACGGTCGTGGCCAGGAGGTAGGCGAAGGCCGAGCCGATCGTGACCCCGAGGGCCGAGCCCACGACGCCGAGCACGATCGCGCCGCTGAAGATGAAGCGGACGACCTGGCCGCGGGTCGAACCGGCCATCCGCAGGAGCCCAACCTCGCGGGCCCGCTCGCCGACGGTCATCGACAGGGTGTTGACGATCAGGAACGTGCCCACGAACAGGACGATCGCGGCGATGAGCGCGGCGGTCCCCTGGAAGGCGGACGCCGATGCCCGGAGGCCCGCGGCGATGTCCGCCGGGGAGCTCAGCACGTACGGCTCGGTCATGCGGTCGGCCAGGGCCTTGGCGACCGTGGCCGGATCGGCCCCTGGATCGAGCTGGACGTCGACGCGGGTGGCGCCGGTCAGCTGGAAGACCGTGCGGGCGATCGAGATCGGGACGAGGACGGTCCGGCCGGAGCCAGCCACGCCGCCGGACCCGGCGAGGATGCCGACGACCCGGAGCTGCTGCTCGCCGCCGACGCCCAGGAGCGTGATGGGGCTGCCGATCGTGTAGTGGTCGTGCTCGGCCAGCGACTGCGTGACGAGCGCGATCGGCTCGGAGCTGTCCGTGAAGCCGCTGCCGGCGACGAGCGTCAGGTCATGGACCTGCGGGTAGGTCGCGGGGTTGACCCCCAGGACCGTGACCGCCGACTGCGGGTCACCGGTCTGCGCGTCGAGGAAGGTCCGGTGCTCGACCGCGGCTGCGGTCGTTGCGACGCCCGGCGTGGAGGTGATCGTCTTGATCGCGGCCGTCGACAGGCCGTCCTCGAGGAACGCCGAGATGCGCAGGTCGGCGTGGCCGACGATGTCGCGCACGGTCCGGTCGATCGAAGCGTCGAGGGCGGCGCCCAGGGTCAGCGACGCGGCGAGGACGCCGACGCCGAGCCCGATCCCGGCGATCGTCAGGAGCGTTCGGAGGGGCCGGGCGGCGAGCATCCGCCAGGCGAGGCGATTGAGGCCCATCGGGGCTACAGGCCGACCTGGGCGAGGCGGGCGATCAGCGGCGCGGCCGAGTGGTCGACGCGCCGGCCGAGGACGATCTCCTCGCGGATCCGGCCGTCGCCGATGACCAGGACGCGATCGGCGTAGGCCGCGGCGCGAGCGTCATGGGTGACGAGGACGATGGTCTGGCCGGCCTGCTCGCACGAGCGCCACAGGGCCTCGAGGAGCTCGCCGCCGGTGGTGTAGTCGAGGTTGCCGGTCGGCTCGTCGGCGAGGAGCACGGACGGCCGCGTGACGAGCGCCCGCGCCACCGCGACGCGCTGCTGCTCGCCGGTCGACAGCTGGTCGGGGCGATGGCTCTCCTTGCCGTTGAGCTCGACCAGGTCGATGACCTGCTGGATCCGATCCCGGAGCTCACCCTTGTTGGGGTTCTGGCCGGCGATCGTGAACGGCAGCGCGATGTTCTCGCGGACGCTCAGCAGCGGGATCAGGTTGAAGGCCTGGAAGACGAAGCCGGTCCGCTCGCGGCGGAGCTTCGTCGCCTGCGAGTCCGACAGGCGGCTGATGTCGCGGCCCTCGAACACGACCGAGCCGGAGCTCGGGCGGTCGAGGCCGCCCAGGAGCTGCAGCAGCGTGCTCTTGCCCGAGCCCGACGGACCCATGAGGGCCACGAACTCGCCCGCCGCGACCGACATCGAGACGCCGCGCAGGGCCTCGACCGTCGTCTTGTTCAGCAGGTAGTGCTTGGTGATGTCGTTGGCCTCGAGGATGGCGGGCATCGTCGCTCCGGGCTGCGGCCCGGCGTCGGGGCCGGATTGGGGGCGGAGGCCGGTCCAGCTCGGGCGCGACGGGCGCGTCGGGGCCTCGAGCGTCGCGGCGTTCGAGATCGAACGATCGTTGCGGAAGGGTCGCATCGGTGGGTCGCTCCGTCAGTGGCCGAAGTAGGCGCCGGCAACGCCGCCGACGATGGCGTCGATGAGGGACTGGTCGGGCAGCGGCTCGATCACCTCGAAGGTGGTGCTGCCCGTGCCGGTGCCGGTGGTGAACGACGGCTCGGGGCTGCCGCTCACATCAGGTGAGGGCGAGGCCTCGAACGTCGGCTCGGTGGACGTGGCTGGGCTGTCAGACGGCGCGTCGGACGGACCGGACGAGGGTTGGTCCGAGGGTTGGTCGCTGCCCTCCGGTGTGGGCGTCGGGCCGCCGCCCGTATCGGTCGGGCTGGGCGTCGCCGTCGGGGTCGGGGTCGGCCGCGGCGTGCTGCCGGGCGCTGGCGTCGGGGTCGGCGTCGGCGCCGGGGTCGGTCGCGGGGTGGGCGTCGGCGTGGGCCGAGGCGTCGCCGTCGGCGTCGGGCGCGGCGTGGGCGTTGCGGTCGGCCGCGGGGTGGGCGTGGGCGTGGGCTTGGGCGTCGAGGACCCGCAGGGGGTCGCGAACACCGCCGTCGTCACGTGGACCGGATAGGTCGAGTTGTCGACGCTATATGGCCCGGAGCCGCCATCGCGGCCATCGCCCTTGAAGACGCCGAGGCCGACGCGGGTGTACGCGCCGAGCATGTTGGCGAGGTGGCCGGACGAGTTCTTCCAGCCGTTGAACAGGACCGAGGTCGTCTGGTCGTCGGGCCAGTTGTTCCAGCCGATGTTCTCGCCGGCGTTGACGAAGCAGTAGCCCATGTTGTGGAGATCGTCGAACGCGCTGTGGCCGTCCGGCGGGATGGCATGGCTGAAGTAGTTGCGGTCGTACTGGTCCTTGGACCGGTGGCGGGCTTCCGTCTGGAGCGTCGCGTCCATGACGAGGGCCGGCTTGCCGTTCGCAGCTCGCAGCTGGTTGATGAGGGTCAGCAGCTTCGATTCCTCGGTGGAGGAGTCCGTGTAGTTGCTCCACGCGAAGGTCGGGGCCGGGTTGGCGACGACCATGACGAACGCGGCGACGGTCGCGGCGACGACGATGGCGCCAGGTCCGCGGAGCAGGCGGCGGGTGGAGCGTGAGTGGTTCATGAACTCCGTCTCGGCGCGTTGCGGTCCGGAGGCACAGCGAGCGGCTGGGTGCGGCTCGCACCGGATGACCGGAACGTAGGCGCGCGAGGGTGCGGGACGGCCCCGTCCGGTGGTCCCGCACCGCAGCACCCTGCGGTACCAGTGCTCGCACCGAACCACACCAGACCCCACCAGCCGGCCCGCCGGCGTCGGCTCGCGCGGCTCGGCCCGGGGCCCCGCCGGCCCTCGGGTACACTGCCCCGGCCCGGTCGCCCCCAGCTCGGCGATCCGGCCGCCGCGGTGGCCTTAGCTCAATCGGCAGAGCACTGGATTGTGGCTCCAGAGGTTACGGGTTCGAGCCCCGTAGGCCACCCCATCGCCCATCGCCAGGACCTGCGGTTGGCGCGCGCCCGCACCACGGCGACGGGTCGGGGTCGGTCCGGTGGGGTTCGTGGGCCGAGGGTCCTCCTCGACGCCGGGACCGTCTCGCGCCAGCCTGCCGGCATGGGACCAAGCATCCGGCTGATGGGCTATCGCGACCCGTGGTGGGACTCCAGCGGGCGGGTCGCCCGGCGACGCCGGCGGCGCCGACTGATGGCCTTCGGCGCGCTCATGCTCCTTGGCGGCTCGCTGGGATTCGCCGCCGCGGAGACGCGCGCGGCCGAGCCCGCGGCGCGAACCCAGGCCTCGAGCGCCTCAAGTGCCTCGATCTGGGCGGCGCCACTCGGATGGGGACCGGCTGCTCGCTGAGGCCTGCCCGGGCGCTGGGCGTCAGGGCCCAGTGACGACGACCGTGCCCTGCATGTTCTGCGGGTGGAACGAACACTCGTAGCACGTGCCGGGCACGGCGATAAGAAATCGCCACCATGCGCAACTCCCTGACGAACCACGCGTCGAACGGGGTACAGTGCGCGCCGATCTGGGACCGTGCCCCTCGAGCGTCCCGGCGGCAAGGGCTGCGGGAGCCCGCA
This sequence comes from Candidatus Limnocylindrales bacterium, assembly GCA_036493155.1. GTDB lineage: Bacteria > Chloroflexota > Limnocylindria > Limnocylindrales > CSP1-4 > UBA5189. Next base: position 9,040 of record DASXQE010000010.1, read on the forward strand.
TGGAGCGGACATGACCGAGGGTGGTCGCGGAATGGATCAACCGGGCGGGAGCGCGCCGGCCGCATCGGCGCCAGGTGCGCCGACGTCGACGTCGCCTGGCCGAGCCGCTGTCCTGTCGTTCATCCTGCCGGGCCTCGGGCAGCTGTCAGCGGGCGCCGTCCAGCGCGGCCTGATCCTCGCCGTGCCGGTGCTCGCCACGCTCCTGGTCGCGGCCTTCTTCCTGCTGGTCGACCGGATCGACCTCGTCAGCGGCCTGTTCGACCCGACGATCATCCTGGCGCTGGTCGTCCTCGACGTCGTCCTCGGGATCATCCACCTCGTCGCCATCGGCGACGCCTACCGCCTGGCGCGCCGGCGCCTGGCTGCCGCGGCCTGGAGCGTCCGCGGCGCGCCGCGCCTGCTGGCCGGGCTGCTCGCCGCCACCGTGGTCCTCCACGGCGCGCTCGGGGCCGTCGGCTATCAGGCCTACCGGACGCTGACCGCGGTCTTCGAGGCACCGGGGACGGGCTACGTCATCCCGCCGGCGAGCTTCGGGCCGCCCGCGAGCGTGGCTCCCGGGGCCACGCCGTTCGAGGTCTCGGCCTTCCCCGGTCCGGCCTGGGCCCAGGACGGCCGCCTCAACATCCTGCTCATCGGCGGCGACTCGGGTCCCGGCCGCTGGAGCATCCGGACCGACACGATGATCGTCATGAGCGCGGACGTGGCCACCGGCCGCGTCGCCCTGTTCGGCATCCCGCGGAACCTGCTCAACGTGCCCCTCGCCCCCGAGGATGCCAAGGCCTTCCCCCAGGGGCTCTATCCGGACCTGCTGAATGCGCTGTGGGTCTATGCCGACGGCCATCCAGCGAACTTCCCCGGGGACGACGACACCCGGGGCTTCCGCGCCATCACGGGCGCCGTCCAGCAGCTGGTCGGGGTGCCCCTCGATGGCGCGGTGGTCGTGAACCTGAACGGCTTCGTCGACCTCGTGAACACGCTCGGTGGCCTGTGGGTGGACGTCCCCTACCCCATCCACGACGACGACTATCCATTGGAAAGCGGGGTACGCCACGTCGTCCTCGACATCAAGGCTGGCTGCCAGCACCTCGACGGCCACCTGGCGCTGGCCTTCGCCCGATCGCGCCACCAGGCCTCCGACTACCAGCGCATGGATCGCCAGCAGATCGTGCTGGACGACCTGGCGAACCAGCTCGATCCGATCTCGCTGATCATGCAGATGCCGACCCTGCTGGACGTCGCCGGCACCAACATCCGGACGACCTTCCAGCCGTCCGACATGGGCCAGCTCCTGCGGTTCGCCGCGCAGGTCGACCGCAAGGACATCGCCCACGTCCTGTTCGATCCGCCGGACTACCCGGAGTACCTGACGGCCAAGGAGGTCACCAGCATCCAGCGCACGGTCCGGAACGTGTTCGGCGCGCCGGGGGCGAGCCCGGCGCCGAGCCTGGCGCCGACGGCCGGTCCCAGCCTGGTGCCGTCGCCGACCCCGAAGGCCTGTCCGCCCCCGGCCTAGATCCCCGGCCGCATGGCATCATCGCCGCCGTGCCCGACCTCGACCTCGCCCGGTTCGACGCGCTGACGTTCGACTGCTACGGGACCCTCATCGACTGGGAGTCCGGCATCCTGGCCGCCCTCCATCGGGCGCTGCCGGAGGCCGCGGAACCCGATGCCGACGTTGGCCTCCTCGAGGCGTTCGCTCGTCACGAAGCCGAGATCGAGGCCGGCCCCTACCGGCCCTACCGCGACGTCCTCGAGGAGACGGTCCGCGCGATCGCCGAGGATCACGCCTGGGCCATCACCGACGAGGCAGCCATGGGCTTCGGCGGCTCCGTGGTCGACTGGCCGGCCTTTCCCGACGCCGCGTCGTCGCTGGCCGACCTGGCAGCGCGCTTCCGCCTGGGCGTGATCACGAACTGTGACGACGACCTGTTCGCCGTGTCGGAGGCCAAGCTCGGGATCCGGTTCGACCCGGTCGTGACGGCCCAGCAGACCCGCCGCTACAAGCCCAATCCCCGGGGCTTCGAGGTCGCGCTCGAGCGGATCGGCCTGCCGACGAGCCGGATCCTGCACGTCGCCCAGAGCCTGTTCCACGACCACGTCACCGCCAAGCGGCTGGGCCTCGCCACGGTCTGGGTCGACCGGCGCGGCGGCCGCTCGGGCTTCGGAGCGACGCCGTCTGCCGAGGCCGCGCCGGATCTCGTCGTGCCGGACCTCCGGACGCTCGCCGAGCTGGCCGTCGGAGCCGTGCCGGTCCCGTGAGCCGGACCCGGCCATGAGCGACGACCCGGACGCCGGCCTGCGCGAGCGGCTCGTCTCCTCGGAGCTGCTGCGGAAGGGCCGCATCCTCGAGTTCCGGGTGGACACGGTCGAGCTGCCCGACGGCAGCCGCTCGACCCGCGACATCGCCGCGCACCCGGGCGCGGTGACGATCGTCCCGATCGATCCCGACGGCAACGTCCTGCTCGTCCGCCAGTGGCGCCACGCGATCGGCCATGCCCTCCTCGAGGTCCCGGCCGGGACCCTCGATCGCCACCCCGACGGGACGATCGAGGACCACGCCGACGCGGCCCACCGGGAGCTCGAGGAGGAGACCGGCTATCGGGCCGGGACGATGCGCTACCTCGGCCACTTCTACAGCGCGCCCGGCTTCACCTCCGAGCTGCTCCACGTGTACCTCGCCACGGACCTGGCGCCGGCCCACGAGGGCCGCCTCGGGCCGGACCCCGACGAGCGCCTGGAGCTGGAGCGGATGCCGCTGCCCGAGGCGATCGCCATGGCCGAGCGCGGCGAGTTCCACGACGCCAAGTCGCTCGTGGGCCTGCTCTGGGTCGCCACGCGCCGCGACCCCTGAGCGTGCTCGGGCTCAGGCGGCCTCGGGGCCTCCGCGGGCCTGGCCCTCGATCCGGTCCAGTCGGACCAGCGCCTGCTCGTACAGCTCCGTCCGCGGGCTGAGCGCCCGCGCCAGCTTGAGGTGCGTCCGGGCCTCCGGCAGGCGGCCCAGCTTGCGCAGGCTCTCGCTCAGCGCGAAGTGGGCCCAGTGCCCCGACGGATCGAGGTCGACCAGCGCCTCGAACGTCTCGCGGGCCCGATCGAACTGGCCGCTGTGGTGGTAGGCCCGGCCGAGTGGCTCGAGGATCGAGCCCTTGCCCGGCTCCGCCCGCGCGGCCCGCTCCAGCACGATCGCTGCCTGGGCATGATGGCGGCGGCGAGCCAGCGCCTGGCCGCGCTGGAGGAGCTCGTAGGCGCTCTCGCGATCGGGCGCGGAGGCGGGATCCGAGCTGGCCGACGGCGGCTCGGGACGGTCCGGCATGGGCGCATCGTCCCACGGATCGCGACCGGGCCTAGCCGACCGGCACCTCGCGGTACTCGCCGAGGTCGATCCGGCGGAGGCGAGCGCTCTCGGTCCGGCCTGGGATCCGGCCGCGCTTGGCGATGGGCCGCCCGTCGATCTCCTTGATGTCGCCGGTGAAGTCGATCGGCGAGGCGCCGCTGATGTACGAGCCGACGGCGAACGAGTCGACCGGGGCGCCGGCGTCCTTGAAGATCCGGATCCGATCCGGGTTGAGGCCGCCGGAGATCACCACCTGGACGTGATCGAAGCCGTCCTGGTCGAGCCGGGCGCGGACCTCGCGAACGAGGTCCGGGGTGACCCGGCCACGCTCCGACGGCGTGTCGAGCCGGACGCCGTACAGCCGGTCGCCCAGGGCGTGGGCGACCCGAAGCGCCTCCTCGGCCTCGTCCTTGAACGTGTCGATGAGGACGATCCGCGGGACGTCCGCCGGCAGGTCGCGATCGAACGCCTCCGCCGCCCGGACGGTGTCACCGAAGATGAGGACGAGGGAGTGCGGCATCGTGCCCGTCGGGCTGAGCCCGGCCAGCCGCGCCCCGGCGGGCGTCGAGGCGCCGACGCAGCCCCCGACGATGGCCGCGTAATCAAGGACGTCGGTCACGTCGGGGTGGACGTGCCGGGCGCCGAACGAGATGACCGGCTGCGGTGCGGCGGCCTCGACGCACTCGCGGGCGGCGGTGGCCCAGCCGGTGGACTGGGCCATCATCCCGAGGATCGCGGTCTCGTACAGGCCGAACTGGCGGTACCGGGCAGTGATCCGGAGGACGATCTCCTTGGGCTCGATCCGGTCGCCGTCGTCGAGCGCCTCGACGACCGTCTCGCCTGGATCGGCATCGACCAGGACGTGGGCCAGCAGGTTCTTGGCTTCGTCGATCCCGCACAGGACCGCGTCCTGCCGGGCGAAGACCTCCATCGCGACGAGGGGATCGAGGCCCTCGCGCTGCATGATCCGCTCGGCCCGGGCGAAATACACGTCGGCCGAATCGCCCGACAGGATCTCCCAGCTCGGCTTGTTCCGACGGACCGCCATCAGGGCGCGGAGTGTAGCCCGTCGGCCTTGGCCGCCGACCGCCGCCGGCGGTAGCCGATGACCAGCCCGACCAGCAGGACGAGGGCGGCCAGGAGGCCGATCGCGCTGATGATCCGGCCGCGGCCCACGCCCTCCGCGCCGGCCCAGCCATCCCGGGCGCGGACCGCGGCCGCCTGCGCCGCGGTCAGGTCGCCGGTGGCGAACGCGGCCCGCGCGGCGGCGAGATCCGACGCGGGCGTGATCCCGATCAGCCCAACCGAGCCGAGGACCGAGACGGTGGCCGGCTGGGCCCGAGCCGCCTCGTAGATCGTGCCCATCGTCGCGAGCTCGGCGCCGGCCTCGGCCGTGGCATCGGTCAGGCGGCCGGCCTCGAAGTCGGCCTCGAGCGTCGGCGGGAGCTGGACCGCGGCCGTCGTGGCGGCGCGCTGCAGCCCGGTCCGCTGGCCCAGCACGCTCTCGGCGGCGGTCAGCTGCTGCTCGGCCACGTCGAACTGCCACGACCGAAGCGCATCGCGGATCGAGCGGGGCAGGCCCCAGTCACCCGCGTCGCTTACGGCCGTCGCGTAGGCGGCCCTGGCCGTGGCCCGCTCGTCGAGCGCAGGCAGGTCCTGGGGCCGCACGACCCACGTGCGCCACAGGTCGACGTAGGTTCGCCCGGTCGTGTCCTCGAGCAGGTCGAGGAGCCCGCGCCAGTCGGGCGGCGCGCTGCCGGTCTCGGGCGTCGAGGCGCCGGCAGGCTGGTAGGCCCCGATGCCCGCCGCCGCGTCCTGCCAGACCGTCCGCAGGCCCGCGGCGCCGGCCCGCTGGGCGATCGCGCGGGCGAGGTCGAGCGATGCGGCGTAGCCGTAGGCCTCGGTGGCCGCGGGCTCGCTGCCGACCGCGCCCCAGGCGTTGAGCGGGATCGCCGCGGCGCGCGCGGCGTCGTCGAGCGCCGGGGACGTGATGGCGACCTTGAGCTCGCCGGCCGCGACCTCGGCGTAGTACGAGGCGAAGGCCTCGGCGGCCCAGCGGTCGGCGACGAGCGCCCCGTTGAACCAGGCGTGGGCCGACTCGTGGAGGATGACGCCGGGCTGCGCGGCATAGGCGATCTCGACGCGGTGCTGGGCCGGATCGAACAGCCCCGCGTAGCCGCCGGTCGAGCGGACGAGGGCCTCCTGGACCACCAGCGGGCTGTCGGTGATCGGCCAGGCCAGGCCGATGTCCCGGCTCAGCACCGGCAGGCCCTGGCTGACGAGATCGCCCACCCGCGTCCGCCAGGCCGCGTCGTCGGGCCACGATCGGAGGATGAGGCTGGCCGGGGCGCCGCCGACGGTGACCGAGAGCGGCATGTCGACGTCGGCCGCGGGATGGTCGGCCGTCAGGTCGGCGACGAACGACAGTGGCGCGGCGAGGGCGCCACTGGTCCAGGTCTGGCTGCCGCCGGCGCCGACCGCAGGACCCGTCATCGGCCCCCGCCCGACGGTCACGTTGTAGCCAGCAGGGAAGGAGACGCTGACCGTCGATCCCGGGGTCGACGGCGTCGCATAGGCCCAGGCATAGAACGACACGAGCGACGTGGAGATCCGGATCGGGCGGTCGGGCGCCCCGCCGGGATCCTTGAGATCGAAGGTCAGGGTCAGCTTCCGGGTCGCGCCCGAGACGAGGTTCGAGCCGAAGTCGAGCCGGAGCAGGGTGTACGTCGTGGTCCGGCGGGAGACGGCCACGCGCGGCGCGCCGCCGGTCGTCGTCAGCCGGTAGTTGGTGGTCGACGGCAGGACGGCGAGATAGGCCGTCCTGAAGTAGTAGCGCTTGGTGGCGGTGTCGCCCAGGTGGTTGGTCGCGGTGATGGCCACCCGGACCGCGACCGTGCCCGCCGTGGGGTTGACGGTGTAGACGGCATCCGTGACGAGTGTCAGGCCGGGCGTGGCCGCGGCAACGAGCGCCGGTCCCAGGTCGTCCGGACCGCCCCTGCCGGGGGCCAGCCCGGTGGCGAGGAGGCTCGCCGCGAGGGCGAACGCCGTCGCGAGGCGGACTCCGAAGCCCGGGTGCCGCGCCGTCGGGCGGCGATCCCGCTCGTGGGGCCGTGCGGCGGTCATGCCGGCGTCGGCGCCTCGAGCAGCTCGCCGAGCCGCTCCTGGTAGCGATCGAGGAGGGCCACGCTCCCGGCCGGCCGATCCGCGTAGCCATCCGGGGGCCGTCCGCCGATCCACAGCCATGCCCGCGTGTCGTCGAAGATCCGGTCGGCGATGGCCAGGATCCGGGCGAGGCCCAGGCCGAGCTCGTCGGCGTCGAGCCAGCGGGCCGGCAGCTCGACGGCCAGGATCGGCCGGCCGTCGTCGGCGATGGAGAACTTGGCGAGCGGGAACTCGTCGTTCCAGCGGAGCAGCCGGCCGTAGGCCTTGCGCAGGCCGTCGCCGACCGGTGGCGCGAGATGGGCCCAGGCGATCGCCCCGAGTGCCGGATCGAGGATGACCGTGACCCGCAGCTCATGACGGCGGTGGCCGTCGAGGACCAGGTCCCAGGCCGCGATCCCTTCGCGCTCGGCACGCTCGCCGGGGTTCAGCCCGAGGTCGCGCAGCCAGCCTTCCACGGCGGCCGGCGTGGCCGCCCCGTCGTACCCGGACATCGCGGGGAGTCTAGCGACCGACCCCGGGTCGAGCCGCCGTGGCGCTGCCCGCCGCGCGGGCCGAGCGGCGCACGAAGCGACGCGGTGCCGCTCAGCCGGCTGACGTGACCGCGACCGCGCCCGACTCGAGGTCGTCGTCGCGGCGCTTGCGGGCGGCGGCCTCGACGGACTCGCCCGAGCGGATGGTCCGGGTCCGGAAGTCGCTGCTGCGCACGTCGCCGCCGACCTTGACGTTGCGACCGACCCGGGCGCCGCGGGGCACGACGGAGCGCTTGCCCACGACGGTGATGCCGGTGTTCAGGCGGCCGGGCTCCTGCTTGTTCGGCGGCGCGTCGTAGGGCCCCTCCCCGACGATCGCCCCCTGCCCGACCACGACCTCCTTGTCGAGGATCGCCCGGTCCACGACCGCGCCCGCGCGGATGACCGAGTCGAACATGACGATCGAGTCGCGCACCACGGCGCCGACGTCGACCCGCACGCCGGGCGACAGGACGGAGTTCACGACCGTGCCGTCGATGATGCAGCCGTGGCTGATGAGGCTGCGATGGATCTGGGCGGTCGGGCCGACCTTCGCCGGCGCCCGTTCCTCGGACCGGGTGTGGATCAGCCACTCCTTGTCGTACAGGTCCAGCTCCGGATGGTCCGTGAGGAGGTCCATGTTGGCCTCCCAGTACGACTGGATCGTCCCGACGTCCTGCCAGTAGCCGTTGAAGCGGTAGCCGAACACCCGCGCGCCGCCGTCCAGCATCGCCGGGACGACGTGGGCTCCGAAGTCCACCCGGGTCGGGTCCAGCCAGCGCTTGAGGGCCCGCTTCGAGAAGACGTACACGCCCATCGAGGCGAGGTCGCTCTTGGGCTGCTTGGGCTTCTCCTGCCATTCGACGACGCGATCGCTCTCGTCCATCGCGAGGATGCCCATCCGCGAGGCGTCGGCCAGGGGCACCCGCCGGACGGCGATCGTCACGTCGGCGCGGTGGCGGCGATGGGCCTGGACGAACGGCTGGTAGTCCATCTTGTACACGTGGTCGCCGGCCAGGACGAGGATCGTGTCGGCGGCCGATTCCTCGATGACCCGGAGGTTGCGCAGCACCGCGTCGGCCGTCCCGCGATACCACTCGGCGACGCGGCCGCGGGCGATGTACGGCTGGAGCAGCCGGACGCCGCGATTGTTGCGGTCGAGGTCCCACGGCCGGCCCAGCCCGATGTGGTCGTTGAGCGAGCGGGGGTTGTACTGCGTCAGGACGAGGACGTCATCGATGTCGGAGTTGACGCAGTTCGACAGCGTGAAGTCGATGATCCGGTACTTGCCGCCGAACGGCACCGCCGGCTTGGCGCGGACCGACGACAGGATCGAGAGGCGCTCGCCCTCGCCGCCGGCGAGGATCAGGGCCATCGTTCGCTTCACGCGGGCTCCTCTGCCGCGAGGCTCGTCGCCACGGGCGGCGATCGTAGCACCCGGTCCGCGATCGGCCGATCAGGGGCGGGTGGCCGTCCCGGCCGCGGAGGCGGGGGCTAGACGAACAGGCGCGGGTTGGCCCAGGTGCCGTTGAGCTGGACGGACCAGTGGAGGTGCGGCCCGGTGCACCAGCCCGTGCAGCCCTCGTAGCCGACGACCTGGCCGGTCGAGACGTACTGCCCGACGTGGACCGGGATCCGGGTCTGGATGTGGACGTACCAGGTGGTCAGGTGCGAGGAGTGGGCGATGATCACGATGTACGACGGGTCGTACGGGGCCCGGCCGGCGTAGACGACCTTGCCGGGGCCGGCGGCCCGGACGGGCGTGCCGTAGGTCGTGGCGATGTCGATGCCCGTGTGGAAGTGCGCGCAGTTGCCGTACGGGGGCTCGAGGTAGAACCCGGTGCAGCCGAACGGCTGGGTGATCACGCCGCCCATCGGCCAGCGCAGCGTGCCGTTGTACTGCGACGGGATGCCGCCCTGCTGGAGGGCCTCCTGGACCAGCTTGTTGATCTTGGACTGGAGGGCTGCCTCCGACCTGGCCTCGGCGGCGAGGCGCGCGCGGAGGGCGACCTGCTTGGAGGCGAGGTCGCGCTGCTGGGCCTGCTGGGCGGCGAGCAGCTGGGTGTACTGCGTCTGGAGGGCCTGGAGCTTGGCCTTGGCCGCGCTGAGGTCGGCCAGCTGCTTGTCGAGGTTGGCCTTCTGGGCATCGGCCGCCGTTCGCAGGTCGTCGGCCTGGGTGCGGGCCAGGGCAGTGTTCTGCTGGAGCACGCCGAGGACCTGCTGGTCCTGGACGATCTCGTCGGCGAGGGCCTTGTCCTGATCGGCGAAGTCGAGGTGGTAGCTGACCTCGGACAGGACGTCGGTGAAGTCGGCGCTGGTGAGGAGCGACTGGAGGAGCGAGGTCCGGTCCGTGTCGTAGGCGGTCCGGATGCGCTCGGCGAGCATCGCCTTGCGGGCATCGAGCTGGGTCTGCTTGGTCTCCTGCTGCTGCTGCAGGTCGGCCAGCTGGCGATCGAGCTGGGCGACGGTCGCCTCGAGCTCGTCGACCGCGGCCTGGGACTTCGCGACCCCGACGACCATCGCCACGATGTCGGCCTTGACGCCGGTGAGGTCGCTGACGACGCCGTCGAGCGTCGTCTTGGTCGACGCGATCTTCGTCGTGAGGGCCGCCTGGCTCTGGCTCAGGGCCGCGATCTGGGCCTTCTGCGCGGCGATCTGCTTCTGGAGCGCCTTCTGCTGGGCGTACGCGTCGGACAGGGCGTCGGCATTCGCCTGTGGCGGGGGGACGCTGACGAAGAGGCCACCGGCGAGGACGACCATCAGGAGGGCCGTGATGCCACGCCGACCGACGAGGGGGCCGGGTCGGGTGGACCAGCCACGTGGCCCGACGATGGGGCGACGGCGAGGCTGGAGGCGGCGGACGAGGCGAGGCGAGTGCAGCAGCGTCATCGTGCGGGCGATCTCCGTCGGAGCTGGGGCGCCGGTCGGTTCGCTCGCCGGGTGAACGCCGTCCCTCGATGGGCACGTGGAACGACTAACCGGCAACCGCCGCGATGGTACTGCAAGGCTCTAGGCCGCTGTCCACCGTACCTTTGTCACACGCCACCACTCCCCGACAGGACCAGGAGGGCCCACAGGCAGCCGAGGATCAGGAACGGTCCGTAGGGCACGTAGCTGTGGAGCGTGACCCGCCGCGCGGCCATCAGGACCACGATGACGATCGCGGCGGCGATCGCCCCGACGATCAGCGCAGCCACGAGCCGGAACGCGCCCCCGAGGAGGCCGACGCCGGCGAGCAGCTTGAGGTCGCCGAGCCCGATCGCGCCGGCGCCGAACGGCAGCGACAGCAGGTACATGCCCAGCGGCAGCACGATGGCCGCGACGACAGCCGCGATGAGATCGCCGGTGGTCTGCAGGTACGGGCTCTGGCCCAGGGCGAAGACGACGAGGGACAGCGGGATCAGCGGCAGGGTCAGGACGTCGGGCAGGAGTCGCTGGTCCAGATCGGTCGCGAACAGCAGCACGAGGCCGAGGGCCACGACCGCCATCAGGACGAGGTGGAGGGGCTCCGTGTCGAAGCGAGCGACGACGAGGTAGCCCGCCGCGGCCCCGACGAGCGCGACCACCGGGGTGCGCCAGTCGACGTCGCGGACGGGAGGCTTGCCCTCCTCGTGAGCCGGCCAGCGGGCCGCGATCCGATCGGCGGCCAGACCCCAGACGAACCCCAGGACCGCGCCGATCGCGGCGCGAACCATGGGCTCGTCCCACCACATCGAGTAGATGACCATCGCTACTCGATGTCCGGTTGGGGCTGTGTCAGGCCTTCGCGCCCGCGAGGGCGAGCTCGACGAGCGTGGCGTGCGAGGCGCCGTTGGCACCCTCCGGCGCCCAGGGATGCTGCTTCCGGAAGTAGGCCGTGCCGGCGATGTCGAGGTGGACCCACGGCTTCGTGACGAACTCGTTCAGGAACATCGCGCTCTTGATGAGGCCGCCGTCGTTGTTGCGGGCGAAGTTCACGAAGTCGCCGTACCAGCTGTCCATGTCGTCGCGGTATTCCTCGACCAGCGGCAGCGGCCAGTAGCGCTCGCCGGCGCGAGCGCCGGCCGCCATGACGCTGTCGGTGAAGTCCGGCGCGTTGCCGAACAGGCCCGTGACGAGCTCGCCGAGGGCCCGGCCCACGGCGCCCGTCAGGGTCGCGACATCGACGATGTGGGTCGCCCCGAGGCGCTCCGCGTAGACCATCGCGTCACCGAGGATCAGCCGGCCCTCGGCGTCGGTGTTGCCGATGTCCACGAACTTGCCGTTGAGCGCCTTGACGACGTCACCGGGGCGGGTCGAGTGGGGGCCGGGCATGTTCTCGACCGCAGGCGCCAGCGCGAGCAGCGGCAGGTCCGGCGCCAGGCGCTTCGCCGTGACCAGGGCGGCGATGACCGTGCACGCCCCGGTCTTGTCCATCTTCATCTCGTCCATCCGGTCGCCCGGCTTGATCGAGATCCCGCCGGAGTCGAAGCACACGCCCTTGCCGACGATGGCGAGGTGCCGGTCCAGGCCGTCCCTGGCGCCTTCCTTGCCGTTGCGCATGACGATCATCCGGGGCGGGTTGTCCGAGCCGCGGCCGACGGCCATGAACATCCCCATGCCCATCTCGGTGGCCTTCTCGGGCCCGATGACGTCGATCCAGAGGCCGTGCTGCTTGGCCAGTGCGTAGGCCTCCTCGGCGAGGACCTCGGGGCTCACGTCGTTGGCGGCACGGTTGGACAGGTTGCGGGCGAGGTTCGCGCCCTCGCCGATGATCCGGCCGCGATCCGCCGCGGCCTGCAGCGCCTTGGCGTCGCCGTCACCGGCCACGACGATGAGCTCGTCGAGCGCCGGTGGCGCCTTGGCGTCGTCGCGGTAGATCCGGTGCGGCTCGTAGCTGCCCTCGACGATGCCGCGGCCCACGAGCTCTGCCACGGCCTCGAGGCCGCCCTCGAGCCCGGCCAGCGGGTCGAGCCACACGGCCAGGCGCTTGACGCTCCGGCCGGACAGGCGGCGCATCGCGGCGCCGGCGGCGTGGACGATGGTCTCGCGATCCAGGGACGTGGCCGCTGTGGCCCGGACGGCCAGCAGATGGGCGGCATGGCGATCCGCGGAGCCCGCGTCGGAGGGCGTCCCGGCGAGGACCGTCGAGTAGCGCTTGCTCCCCAGCTCGCCGAACGCGAGCAGGGCGCCAAGCTGGCCGCCGGAGCGCTTGTCGAGCTCCGCCGCCGGTCCGGTCAGGGCGGCGTCATCGAGGACGGGAACGACGAGGACGTCGGCCGGGACCTCCCAGGGCCGAGCGAGGGCGACGCGGATCTGCACGGACTGACGAACCTCCCCAGTGGACGCCGGCCGCGATGGACTCGGGGCTGGTGCGGCGCCCGTGTCGGGCGCGGGGCGGAGTGTAGCCGCGGTCGAGCGGCACGACGGCTCGTTGGCGGGTTGGTCGGCTGGGTCGGCTGGGCCGGCGCGCGGCGCGGCTCGGCGACCGCCCCGCAGGTCGGCGCGCGCCCGCTCAGCTGGGCGCGACCGTGGCGAGCGCCTGGTCGATCCGGCCGCGCGCGTCGTCGATGGCGATGACAGCCTGGTTCAGGCCGGCCTGGGCGACCTCGGCAACGATGACGACGATCTCGCGGTTGTCCTTCGGCAGGTCCTGGCGGGCCAGCAACTCCTCGCGGTAGGCAGCATCGACGACGGGGTTGCGCTGGCCGCCCGAGCTCCGCAGGGCCTTGTAGAGGTTCGTGAGGGCCGTGTCGTGGCGCAGGTTCCGGGCGATCCAGTCGTCCAGGACGGTCGCATCGGAGCCCGCGACGATCTGCCGGCGCAGCTCGCTGATCTGGTCGAGGATCGTGCCGGCCTGGGTCATCAGCTCGAGCGCGGCGGCGTACTTGGCCTGCACGCCCTGGGCCGCCGCGGACGCCACGGTGGTGTCGTGGTTCCGGATGGCGACGATCAGGCTCGCCGCGTCGGACGCGCGGATCGTCACGCTGTCCCACAGCGGCCCGAGGCCGCCGACGGAATCGAGCGCGGCGAGGAGCGCCGCGCGCCGGACCAGCGTGTCGTTGGCGTAGACCGCCGTGGCGTCGTGGCCGTCGCCGGGCAGGCCAGCCAGGGACGAGCGCACACCGGCCACCGTGGACTGGGCGAGGTTGGCTTGGTTGGTGCCGCGCGTGACCGCGACCTGGAGGGCCTCGCCGTCGCCCGCCGCCACGGCCGTCAGCGCCGCCCGGGCATCGTCCGCCAGGCCGTCCACGATCGGCGAGATACCAGTCAGCTGGGTGGCCAGCTCGTCGAGCTGGCCCCGCAGGGTGCCGTCCGCGGCATAGGTCAGCTCTTCGCGGTTGGGTCCGCCGGGAGGGTGCGACAGCTGGCCCGCGAGGCCCGCCCCGCCCAGGGCCAGCCCGACGGCGAGGGCCAGCCAGCCGAGCGTCCGGGCAACGTGGCCGAGTCCGGGGGTTGGCATCGCGGCCGGGATCGTAGCATCGGGGCATGGCCCTCCCGCCCCTGCCCGATGGTCCCGCCGAGCGGCGCGCCGTCCTGCGCGCGATGCCGAAGGCCGAGCTCCACCTCCACCTCGACGGCTCGGTGCTGCCGGCCACGGCCCTGGAGCTCGCGGCCAGTCGCGGCATCGAGGCGCCGCGGACGCTCGGGGGGATGCGCGGCGAGCTCGTTGCCCCGGAGCGCTGTGCCGATCAGGCCGAGCTGCTGCGGACGTTCGACCTGCCGATCGCGCTCATGCAGGACGCGGAGGCGCTGGAGCGGATCACCGCCGAGCTGGTGGCGGCCAAGGCCGGCGATGGCGTCCGCTACGTCGAGGTCCGCTGGGGCCCGCTCCTCCACACCCGCCGTGGCCTGTCACTGCGCGACGGGATCTCCGCGGTGGTCCGCGGCGCCCGCGACGCGGCCAGCAGCGCCACGGCAGCCGGCCGGCCGATCCAGGTCCGCCTGATCGCGACCGCCCTCCGCTCGCACGATCCGGCCGGCAACGTGCGCCTCGCCGAGGTCGCCGCGACGTTTCGTGACGAGGGCCT
>DASXQE010000011.1:0-2053 GCA_036493155.1 Candidatus Limnocylindrales bacterium
ATCGACTCCGTGTCGGCCCTCGGCGCCGTGCCGTTCGAGCTGGATGCCTGGGGCGCCGACGTCGTCGTGACCGCCTCGCAGAAGGCCTGGATGGCCGCCCCGGGCCTGGCGATGGTCGCCGCGTCGGAGCGCGGCTGGGCGGCGATGGAGACGGCCCGGATGCCGCGCTTCTACCTCGACCTCCGGAAGCACCGCGCCGGGCTGGCCAGCGGCGAGACGCCGTGGACCCCCGCGATCGCGGTGGCGTTCCAGGTCGAGGAGGGTGTCCGGCTCATGACGGAGGAGGGCATGGACGCCGTGTTCGCCCGCCACCGGGCCTGTGCCGCCGCGACTCGCGCGGGGTTGGAGGGCCTGGGCTTCGCCCTGTTCGCCGACGAGGCGAATCGCTCGCTGACCGTGACTGCGGCCCACATCCCCGACGGGCTCGACTGGAAGGCCTTCAATGCCGAGCTCCGGAGCCGCGGCCTGGTCCTCGCCGGCGGGCAGGGCAAGCTCACGGGCAAGGTCTTCCGGGTCGGCCACCTGGGCGCCGTGACCGTCGACGACATCCTGGCCTGCATCGCCACGATGGAGCAGGTCTCGCTCGACTTCGGCCGGGAGGTCGAGGCCGGCCACGCGGTCGCCGCCGCGGAGCAGGCCGCGGTGGCCGTCGCGGCGCCGCGCACGACGAGCGCCGCCACGATGGGCGCCGTCGCGGGATGACGATCCTCGTCGCGGAGCGAATCGCGCCCGAGGGCATCGAGCTCCTCGCCGCGCAGCAGACCGTCGAGGAGCGCTTCGGCCTGGATCACGCCGGCCTCGTCGCCGCGGTCGCCGGGATGGACGCGCTGATCGTCCGCAGCCAGCTCCAGGTCGACGCCGAGGTGCTCGGTGCCGGCACGTCGCTGCGGGTCGTGGCGCGCGCCGGCGTGGGCCTCGACAACATCGACGTCGAGGCGGCCCGCGCCGCCGGGATCGCCGTCGTCAACGCTCCCGACGGGAACACCATCGCTGCCGCCGAGCACACGATGGCGCTGCTCCTGGCCGTCGCCCGGCACGTGCCCGCCGCCGATGCCTCGACCCGCAACGGGGAATGGGCCCGGGCCCGGTTTGGTGGCGTCGAGCTCCGTGGCCGGACCCTCGGGATCGTGGGCCTCGGTCGGATCGGGCTGGCCGTCGCCCAGCGCGCCAGCGCGTTCGGGATGGAGCTGCTCGGCTACGACCCGTACATCTCGCCGGACGTCGCCCGGGCCCGCGGGATCGAGCCGCGTGACCTGGCGTCGCTGTTCCGCGAGTCGGACGTCGTCACCTTCCACGTGCCGCTCACCACCGAGACCGGCCACCTGCTGGACACGGCCGCCATCGCGACGCTCAGGCCCGGCGCGATCGTCCTCAACGTCGCCCGCGGCGGGATCGTCGACGAGGCGGCCCTCGCTGCGGCCCTGCGCGACGGCCGCGTGGGCGGCGCCGGCGTGGACGTCTACGAGCACGAGCCGCCGACCGGCTCGCCGCTGCTCGACGCCCCGAACGTCGTCCTGACGCCCCACATCGCGGCCTCGACGGCCGAGGCCCAGGTCGCGGTGGGAATCGAGATCGCGCAACGGGTGCTGGCGGCGCTGGCCGCGTCCGAGCCAGACGCGGTCTCGTCGCGCTAGCGGCCGTCGCAAGCGCCGTATGACCGCCCTCGCATGAGGCCCCGCGCATGACGGCGGAGCCCGAGCGCCCGGCAGGCACCCCGGGCTCCCTCCAGCCCGCACCCGGCGAGCCGGCCGCGGCCCTCCTGCCCCAGGACCTCGATGCCACGATCGTGCTCCTGCGCCACGGCGAATCGCAGTGGATCACCGAAGGCCGCTTCCAGGGCCAGGGCGATTCGCCGCTCTCGCCGCTCGGTCGCCGGCAGGCAGAGCTCGCCGCGGCCCGGCTCGCCCAGCCCCACGCGATCCCGGCGCTGCCGATCCCCGCCGGGCCGCCGATCGCGATCCACCACTCGCCGCTCGCGCGCACGGCGGTCACGGCCGGCCTGGTCGCCGACGCGATGGCCGGTGCCGGCGCGTTCGGCCGGCCGGTGCCGCTC
>DASXQE010000012.1:0-2930 GCA_036493155.1 Candidatus Limnocylindrales bacterium
AGCTCCGCTCCCCGGAGTGGCTCGCTGCCGTCGCGGCGGCCCTCCGGCGCGTCCACGACGGCCCGGCCATCCCGGGGCTGTTCGTGCCATTCCGGATCGTCGAGGCCTATCGCGCGCTGGCGGTGGCCCGCGGCGTGGCCATTCCGCCCGAGTACGACCTGGCGCTGGCCATCGCCCGCCGGATCGAGCTCGCCTTCCTCACCGCGCCGCTGGAGCTGCGGTCCTGCCACAACGACCTCCTGAACGCCAACTTCATCGACGACGGGACACGGATCCGGATCGTGGACTGGGAGTACGCCGGGATGGGCGACCCGTTCTTCGATCTCGGCAACTTCGCGGTCAACCACGAGCTCGACCGCGATGGCGAGGCGCTGTTCCTGGCGGCCTATGACGGCGATCCCGGCGGCACGCCGCGCCCGGATCGCCTGGCCCGGCTGCGGCTCATGCGGCTCGTGTCCGACTTCCGTGAGGCGATGTGGGGCGTGCTCCAGCAGGGCATCAGCAGCCTCGACGTCGACTTCCGGGCCTATGCCGCCGAGCATTTCGACCGATTGCTCGCCGGCGCCTCGACACCGGCCTTCGAGGCCCAGCTCCGCGAGGCCGCGGGGGTCGCGTAGGACCCCGGCCGCGACGCTAGCCTTCGCGACGATGGACCAGGCTCGCGCCGTCGTCATCGGCGGCGGCATCACCGGCTGCAGCGTGGCGCTCCACCTCGCCGAGGCCGGCTGGCGCGACATCGTGCTCGTCGAGAAGGCCCAGCTGACCGCCGGGTCCACCTGCCAGGCGGCCGGCCTGGTCACGGCCTTCAACCCGTCGGCGACGATGCTCGCGTGGCGCCGCTATAGCCTCGAGCTGTACCGCCGGCTCGGTGTCTTCGACACGGTCGGCAGCCTCCGGATCGCCTCGTCGCCGGAGCAGCTCCGCGAGCTGGAGCGGACCGCCAGCCGGGCGCGCGGGATCGGGCTCGACGTCGAGGTCGTCGGACCCGAGGAGGCCCGGCGGCTCGTGCCGGCGATCGCGCCCGAGGCGCTCCACGGCGGTGTCTACCTGCCGGGCGACGGGCACCTCGACCCGCACCGGGCGACCCATGCCGTGGCCGACGCGGCTCGAGCGCTGGGCGTCCGGTTCCGGCTCAATGAGCGGGTCACCGGGATCGACCTCGGCTCGCGCCACGAGGTCCGCGCCGTCCGCACGGACAAGGGCTCGATCGCGACGGAGCTGGTGGTCAACGCCGCCGGGATGTGGGCCCCCCGGATCGCGGCGATGGTCGGGGCGTTCATCCCGTCGACGCCGGTCGATCACCAGCACGTGGCCCTGCGGGCCGTGCCGGGTCACGAGCTGCCGGCCGACATGCCCGCCTGGCGCGATCCCGACAACCTGGTCTACGGCAAGGCCGAGCACGGCGGGATGCTGTTCGGCGGCTACGAGGCCGAGCCGAACGCGCGCTGGCTCGACGGCGTCCCGTGGGACCACGCGGCGACGGCGTTGCCGCCGGACTGGGAGCGCTTCGGACCGCTCATGGCCGGCGCGATCCGGCGCTTCCCGTTCCTCGCCGACGCGGAGGTCGTCCGGCTGGTCTGCCATCCCGACGCCATGACGCCCGATTCGAACCCCCTGCTCGGGCCCATGCCGGGCGTCCCCGGCTTCTGGGTCGCCGCGGGCCTGTCGCTCAACGGCTTCGGGGGCGGGGGCGGGATCGGCCGCTCCATCGCCGGCTGGATCACCGCGGGCGATCCCGACGCCGACATCGCGCCCTATCGCGCCTGGCGGTTCGCCGACACGTACCGCGATCCGCGCTTCGCCGCCGGGCTCGCGACCGAGGCCTACGCCGACTACTACCGGCTCCGGTTCCCGTATGACGCCGACGTCGCCGGCCGGCCGCGCCGGCTCTCGGCCCTGCACGGCCGCCTCCAGGAGGCCGGGGCCGAGTTCGGGACCAAGGCCGGTTGGGAGCGGGCTGACGTCCATCACCCGGGGGGCACCTGGCGCCGCGTGGGGCGCAGCGATCGCGCCGCCGGCTGGCGCCGGCCGGCCTGGTTCGAGCGGGTGGGGGAGGAGCACCGCGCGGTTCGCGAGCGGGTCGGGCTGATCGACCTCAGCTCGTTCGGCAAGATCGAGGTCAGCGGACCGGCCGCGCTGGACGTCCTCCAGCACGCCGCCGCCAACGAGATGGACCGACCGATCGGCGCGGCGACCTACACCCAATGCCTCGACGAGCGCGGCGGGATCGTCGCCGACGTCACGGTCACCCGATTGGCCGAGGACCGGTTCCGGGTCCTCACGGGTGCGGGCTACCTCGCCGCGGACCTCGGGGCGCTGCGCGCGGTCGCGTCGCGTGGAGCGGGCCGGGCAGACGTCGCGATCGAGGATGCGACGGATCGCTGGACCGTCATCGGGCTGTGGGGTCCCCGGGCGCGCGAGGTGCTGGGCGCGGCTACGGGCCAGCCGGTCGACGACGCCGCGCTGCCGCTGCGCCAGGCCAGGTCCGTGACGATCGGGCCCGCCGGCGTGCTGGCGACGCGGCTCAGCTATGCCGGCGAGCTCGGCTGGGAGCTGACGGTGGAACCCCGCTGGGCGGTCACGGTCTGGGATGCGGTCCTTGCTGCCGGCGCGAGCCATGGCATCGAGCCGATCGGCTATCGCGCCCTCGAGTCACTGCGCCTCGAGAAGGGCTATCGCTATTACGGCGCCGAGCTCACCAGCCGCGAGACGCCGTACGAGGCCGGGCTCGGTGCGTTCGTGCGGCTGGGCAAGGGCGACTTCGTGGGCCGCCAGGCCCTCGTCGCGTCCGGCGCGCCCGACGCCCTGCCGGCGAGACGCCTGCGGACCGTCACGATCGGTGGCTCGGACTGGCTCCCGATCTACGGCGGCGAGGCGGTCCGCATCGGCGGCGAGGTCGTCTCGCGCCTGCGCAGCGCGGCCTTCGGCTA
>DASXQE010000013.1:0-19544 GCA_036493155.1 Candidatus Limnocylindrales bacterium
TCCTTGACCTGGACCCGGACGGTGGCGCCATCGACCTCGGTGCGACCGGCCCAGGCCTGCCGCCGCAGGGTCTCGGCCAGCAGCCGGACGCCGGGCTCCTGGCCCGGGTCGACCTCGATCCGATACGCCGGTGGCGCGAAGCGGTCGATGAGCTCGTCGACGGCCGCCTCGGTGACGAGCCGCCCGTGATCGAGGATCGCGACCCGTTCGCAGACCCGCTCGACGTCGGACAGGACGTGGCTGGACAGCACCACGGTCGCGGCATCGCGCAGGCCGGCGATCAGCGTCAGGAGATCGCGCCGGCCTTCGGGATCGAGCGACGAGACGGGCTCGTCGAGGATGAGGAGCTTCGGCCGGCCGAGGATCGCCTGCCCGATGCCCAGGCGCTGGCGCATGCCCGAGGAATAGGTGGAGATCCGCCGATCCGCGGCGTCAACGAGGCCGACGCGCTCGAGGGTTTCGTCGGTCCGCGCCCGGAGCTCGGCGCCGGCGAGGCCCAGCAGGTCACCGACGAAGGCCAGCAGCTCGCGGCCGGTCATCCAGCCGTAGTACCGCGGCTCCTGGTCGAGCACGCCGATCCGTCGATGGAGCTCCGCCTGGACGTCGCGCCCCCCGACCTCGAGGCCGGTCACGGTGACGGATCCGGCGCTGGGCGTGGCGAGGCCCGTGAGCAGCCGGATCGTCGTCGTCTTGCCGGCGCCGTTCGGGCCGAGCAGCCCGAACACGATCCCCGCCGGGACATCGAGATCGAGGCCGTCCAGCGCGAGGACCGAGCCGTAGCGCTTCGTCAACCCTCGCGCCGCGATGGCGAGGGGCGCATCGTCCACGGCCGGACCTTACCCCGATAGACTCCGCGACGTGTCGAACACCAAGGAATCCTGGTCGCTGATCCTCGGGGCATCGTCGGGCATGGGCGAAGCCACCGCTCGTGCCCTGGCAGCAGCCGGTGACA
Source organism: Candidatus Limnocylindrales bacterium (assembly GCA_036493155.1). Taxonomy (GTDB): domain Bacteria; phylum Chloroflexota; class Limnocylindria; order Limnocylindrales; family CSP1-4; genus UBA5189. The sequence continues at coordinate 953 of DASXQE010000013.1, forward strand.
ACATCTGCGGCATCCACCTGGACTTCCGGGCGGCCCTCGCTCACGTCGAGGAGCTCAAGGCCGATCTCGCCGCGGCCGGCCGCGAGGTCCTGTTCATCAACATGAACGCGGCCGACGACGAGAAACGCGGCGCCGCCCTGGACCAGCTCGCTGCGCGCTTCGAGGCCGCGCGCGCGGCCGGCCGCGAGCCCTCGCTCCACGTCGTCATGCACTCGCTGGCCTTCGGCTCGCTGGTCCCTTTCCTGACCGCCGATCCCAAGGCGGGCGTCGATCGCAAGAAGATGGAGATGACCCAGGACGTCATGGCCAACAGCCTCGTCTACTGGGTGCAGGATTGCTTCCGGCGCGGGCTGATCGGCTCCGACACCCGGATCTTCGCGATGACCTCGGAAGGCTCGTCGCGCGTCGTGCCGTCGTATGGCGTCGTGTCGTCGGCCAAGGCGGCCCTCGAGAGCCACGTCCGGCAGCTGGCCATGGAGCTCGCCCGCGCGGGCACCGGCGCGACGATCAACGCGATCCGCGCGGGCGTGACCGACACCCCGGCACTGCGCAAGATCCCCGAGGCGGCCCAGATGATCGAGATCACGATGCGCCGCAACCCGACGGGCCGGATGACGACTCCGAAGGACGTCGCCGACGCGATCGTCGCGCTGGCGGGCCCCGGTGGCGGCTTCATCAACGGCGACACGATCAGCGTCGACGGCGGAGAGTTCGTCACGGGCTCGTGATCGACCGGCACGCGGGCGCGACAGGCCGATGAGCGTTACCGCCTTCTACGGCGGCTGGGCGCGATACCAGCAGCTCATCTCGAACGCCCTCCGCTCCATGCCGCCGGACGAGGTCGCGCTCGAGGCGCCGTTCGAGACGGAGGGCTCGCACTGGCCGATCTGGGCGATCGCCGCCCACACCGCCGGGGCTCGGGTCTACTGGCTCTGCCTCGTGCTCGGCGAGCCCGGGATCGAGACCGCATCGGACTTCATGCAGCCGGAGACCTACGAGGGCTGGGAGGACGATCTCTCGCATCCGCGCTCGGCCGCGGAGGTCGCGGACGCGTTCGACACGAGCTGGGTGATCGTCGCGGACTGCCTCGAGCGCTGGACGCCGGAGATGCTCGACGAGCCGATCGCCGTCGACACGCCGCGCGGCACCGTCCACTACACCCGCCAGTCGATCCTCCTGCGCCTGATCACCCACGACGCCTACCACGCCGGCGAGATCGCGCTGATCCAGGGCGCCCACGGCCGCAGCCAGATCGATCTCTGGCCGCCGGGCGCGCATTCGCTCGAGGCCATGGCCCGCTAGCGACGCCCTTGCGGTCGTGGGGCTTCGTCAGTGGACGACCCAGACGTGCCAGTTGCCGTCGACGCCGCTCGCGACGACGAGCCCCTCAGCGGCTGCCGACGCCCCAGCGATGTCGGGGTGATTCACGCTGATGTACCAGGCCGTCGAGGGCACGAAGTCGGACCAGGCGTCGCCGATGTCGGCGGCGTTGAGCAGGCCGGGATCCTGCGTCGGGTCGGCGATCTCGTAGTACGTGCCGCCGGATGCGTTGTACGCCGTCTCAGCTTGCCGGAAGGCATCGATCGAGCCAAAGATCGCCTTCGTCGTCGGCCCGAGCGGCAGCCACGCCTCGGCGAAGTCACCGGTCGCGCGGCTCTCCTCGAACTTCTGGGCATAGGCCAAGGCGTACGCAGCCTCGGCCGTCAGGCTCGCGCCAGCGGTCGGGGTCGGGGGCCGAGCGCTGCTCGGCTCCTCGGCCACCAGGCCCTGTGGCGGATCGAGCCAGGCGACGAGCTCCGCGGCGGGTCCATCGCAGCCGAAGCACAACGTTGGCTGCGGGAGCACGGCCCGGACGAGGAAGGTCCCCCGCGTCGATTGCGCGTCGCCGACGACGAGGCGTCCCTCCATGCCGAGTGGCAGCGCTCCGTTCGGCAACCGGATCGAGCTGGCCGGTGCCGTCAATGACCAGCCATTCGTCGAGTAAGCATTCGGCTCCACGGGTCCGGCGGTGAGCCATGTGGCCTGACCGCAGCCGTACTGCGGGTATGGTCGCAGGACCATGAGGCACCTGGGCTCGCCGCCGGCGCCGCTGATCCACGCATCGACGACGAACAGCTGGTAGTCGCCAAGCGTGCTGCCGGTGAGCTGGCCGAGGTGGGTTCGCAGGTCGTCGAACCCCCAGGCCGGCGATGGATCGTCCGCCGCGCGCGCCGGCCGGTCGACATAGCCCACGAACGACACGGTGCCGTCGTCGAGGATCCGCAGGGCGTAAGGGCCAGGGTCCGCCGGAACGACCGGCGGGATCTCAACGGGACAGAAGAACGGTCCGGTGCAGTTGCCGGTGATGTCGCGGACACGGATCGGCGGATTGGAGCCGCTCACGACGACGTAGCAGGTGGTCAGGTCGATGGGCTCAGCGGCACAGTCGCCGGCTCGTTCGAATGCGACATCGGCGATCAGGACCCGTCCGGCACCGCCGGTCTCCGACGCCGCGCGCACGGCACCGGCCAGCCTCGCCTCGTCCATCAACCATGCCGAGTCGGCGCTCGCCTCCGGCGAGTCGACCGATGTCGCGTCGGGATGCGGTCCCGTCGTGGTGACCTCGAGTGGCTTGATCTCGGCGGCGACGAACGCCGTCGCGGACGAACACAGGAAGCACTGGGCCGGATCGATCGGCAGGCGGTTGACGAGGTACAGGCCACGGCGCGGGGCAGGAATGGCCGCTCCGCCAGCCGGCAGGAGCCCGCCCGCTCCGAGCATGCTGGCCGCGCCGTTCTCGACCCGGATGCCGCGGATCGGGCCCTGGAAGCCAAAGCCATCGGCTGATGGCCCCGGCGTCACGGTCGGATCGAACGGCGCGGCGGTGATCCACGATGCCGGGCCACATTCGAAGTCATTGGCCTGAGCCGGGTCTTGGGCGGGGCACGGCAACGGCGCGATTCCCGAGAGCCAGCCATCGACGACCATCGGCTCGGTCGACGTCGAGTCGATGAACTCGTCGACGCTCCACGGCACGGCGGCGCCGTCGTGGAGCCGGACCGGGGAGATGTACTGGACGACGTGACCCACGTGCAGTCCAAGCGCGAAGGGCCCTGGGGTCTCACCGATGGCGCAGCGTCCGGCCGCGCAGGGCACGGTGTCCGGCACCCCAGCGACGGTGATCGGCGGATCGCTTCCCTGGATCACGTAGTGAAACGGGCACTGCCCGTTGTAGGGATCGCTGACGCCTGGCGCGAATTCCACCATGCACGCCTGCCGCACGCTCGGCTGTTCGTTGCCTTGCGAGGCCAATCCGAACCCGAAATAGACCTTCTCGATCGCGACGTTCGCGACCACCACCGCGCCAAGGTTCGCAGTTCCAGATTGGACTTCACCCAGCGCCTGCTCCAGTTGCTGGAGGCTCAGGAGCCATGTGGAGGCCGTCGTCGAGATCGGGCTCGACGGTGGCTCACCCGCGTCCTGTCGGAGCAGGCCCGCCGTCCCCAGCAACACCGCGAGCCCGAGCGCAGCGCTGAGCGCCGGCAAAGCGATGGACCGGCGCGAGCTCGGCGGATTCGGGACCCAGGCGTCCCATGGACGGGATCGCACCTGGGACGCGCTCGCCGTACGTTGCTCGATGGCGCGCGCCAGCTCGCTGCCGCTCGCGGTCCCCGCGGCCCGGCGCGCGAGCTGCTCCCCAAGCTGGGCGTCGTCCAACTGGCTCACGACGGTCGCTCCCGGTCGAGCGAGCGCTCCAGCGCGCGCCGGGCGCGGAGCAGCCGGGACTTCACCGTGCCGACCGGGATCCCGAGGATCGCCGCGACCTCATCGAGGCCACGGCCGTCGCCGTGGTGCAGCGTCAGGATGGCCCGCTCGTCGACCGACAGGCGGTCGAAGGCCCGATCGAATGCGATCGAGTCGATCGAGGCCTCGGCCTGGCCGTGCTGGGCGAAGTTGCGTTCGCCGGCATCCACGGGCATCGCGATCTCGCGGACCACGCCCCGATGGCGAAGCTGCTGGCGGCAGGCGTTGACGACGATCCGTCCGAACCACGCCTCGAAGCGGTCGACCTCGCGGAGGCGCGGCAGGTGGCGCCACGCGGCGACGAACGCCTCCTGGGTGGCGTCCTGCGCGTCGGCCTCGTTGCCGAGGATGGTTCGTGCCGTTCGGTACACCGATTCGACCTTCCGGCGAACGAGGGCGTCATACGCCGCTCGATCGCCCCGGCGGGCCGCCTCTACCAGCTCCCGCTCCAATCGCCCTCCCAGCCTGCGGTGGGCCTCACCTGAATCGATGCCTTCGAGGGCCGTTCGGTGCGCACCAATGCCGACGGCTCATGGTGGTCGTCGCGAGCGGCTCGCACCAGCCTCTGGATCGCGTTTGGGATCGCGCCACCGAGGCCGCCGCGCGACGGCGGCGGCTGGGAGGCCTAGGCGGCTTCGGGCTCGGCTTCGACCCATAGCGTGCGCAGGCGCGCCGCGGGCGTCATCTCCAATACGCCGCCGGCGGTGATCCACCACGCGGCGAGGCCCTTCGCCCTGGCCAGGCTGGAAATGCCGGCGGCGCCGGCGAGGAACAGGGCCTTGGCCCAGACCTCCGACCAGGCAGCGTCCCGAGCCTGGACGGTCACCGCCAGGAGCCCATCGCCGCCCGGCAGACCGGTGGCCGGGTCGATCAGGTGATGCGCCGGCCGGCCGTCGGGCGTCACCCAGGCGGCGAGCCGAACGGATGAGGTGGCGATGGCGCCGCCGGTGGCCGGCAGCTCGAGCACCGCCACGGGTCCGGCCGCGGACCCGGCGACGGAGCCCGCCCCGCCGACCGGTCCCGCCGCGGGACCCTGGCCGCCGACGGGCTCGATCCCGATCCGCCACCCGTGCCCTGCCGGGGAGCCGTCGGCCACGAGGTCGCCGCCTGCCTCGAGCAGGAACGGCCAATGCCCCAGGACCCGGTTCGCTCGATGCGCCGCCCAGCGAAGTGCGAGCCCCTTGCCGATCCCGCCGAAGTCCACCGGGACAGGGACATCGATGGCGCCGTGGCGACGACCGATGCGCCGGAAGATGGGCTCCGCGCGTGCCGCCTCCGACACGGCGACCGGCCCGGCTTCAGCGGCGGCGGCGGACAGCGGAAGCGGTTGGGAACCGAGTCCTTCCAGGGCGAGCAGGACACGCGGGTCGAATCGCCCATCCGTCGTCCGTCGCGCGCGGTCCGCGGCAGCAAGCGCGGCGAGGAGCCTCCGCGAGGGCGATGTCGACCGGCCGCCGGAGAGGCGCAGGCGATGCACCTCGGAGCGTGCGCGGAAACGCGACAGCGCGTCCTCGGCCGCCTCGAACTCATCCCGGATCTCGCGCCACGCCCGGTCGACGAGCGCCGAGCGAGCCTCGACCGAAACCTGAAGCCGGAGCGGCGAGCCCATCGCTCGGGCCGCGCGTCGATGGACGGCCGGAGGCCTCGCTTGCGCCGGGGTCAGGGGGTCCCCCGACCCGTCACGGCGCGCCTGACGCGCCGGTCGTCGAGCTCGTGGCCGGAGCACCGCCACTGGCAACCTGCCGGGCCACCCGCGGCAAGGCCACCGACGTCGGGAGGGTCGTCGTGACGCCGTTGATCGCCTTGACGCTCCCGGCCAGCGCCGCCAGCGCGGCATCGAGCTCGGCGAGCCGCCCGCCGGCTGCGGCGTACGCGGCCACGTCGGACTGGTAGTGACTGTCGGCCGCGGCCAGGCTCCGCGCGAGCGCCTCGGTTCGCGCGGCGACCGCCTGAACGCCGAGGATCGCCGGTTGGCGGGCAGCCGCGAGGTCCAACTCGGCCCGGGCCTGCAGCGCCGTCACGCCGGCGAGCGACAACGCATACCCTGTTGTCGAGGCGCCGAGGAAGACCGCGAGGTGGGGCGGCAGCCGCCGCAGGATCTCAGTCATCGGTCCCCCCGTCGTCAGCGGGTGGCGGCGGAGCCGTCGGTCCCCCGGCACTGCCCCCGGTCGTCGGCCTGGCTGCGGCCTGGGCGCTGAGCGCCGCCTCGAGCTTCGCCAGCTTCGCCTGCGCGGCGGACAGGGCGGCTCGCAGCTGGTCGGCCGTCACCTGGTCGGAGGACACCTGGTCGTTCGCGGTCGAGAGCGCCGCGGCGAGATCGTCCGAGGCCGAGCGCATCGCGGCGAGCTGCTCCTCGAGCACCGCCGACCGTGACTGCTGCGCGGCGAGCGCCGCTTGAATCGAATCGATCGAGACCGGACCGTCCACGAGGGGCGCCGACGCCGCGGTCCAACGAGACGCGGCCTCGACGGTGGCGGCGGCGAGTCCGAGCGTCGCAATGACGCCAAGGACGAGGATGGTGCGGCGGATCGCCGCGGGCGGGGTCATGGATGGCCCTCCGGAAGTGAGGTGGCAAACGTGGGTCGCGCAGCGCGAACCACCCAGTAGCGATAGGCCGCCGCCAGCAGCGTCACGCCGAAGGCGGCGCCGTAGACGGCTCCCAGCGAAGAACTGTCCGTCCCGGCCAGCAGTCCGTGGACCCAGGCCATGGCGAGGACGATGAGGCTCAGGCGGTGGAGCTTCAGCCACCATCCCGAGGGGAGGAGCCGGGTCGCGCGAGCGGTGACGCCGACGACGACAAGGGCATAGAGCGCGATCGTCCCGACGGCCACCGGGAGGGTCCGGTACTGGCTCATGCCCGGCACGAGGGCCCCGAGCCACCCGACGTTGGCGAAGCGATCGACGGCAAGCATCACGCCGTGGATGCCGACGAACGCCATCGTGAATACCCACAGGTGCTCGTGCCACGGGAACAGGCGCTTCGACAGCTTCCACGTCGACTTGTTCGTCGGGTGGCTGAGGATCAGCCCGAGAGCGACCTCGAGGGTCAGGAGCACCAGGGCGACGATGCCGGTCGCCCGAGCCATCAGCCAACCGCGCAGGCCGGCCTGGTGGTCGCTGGTGGCCGGCAGGATCTGGCCGGTCGCGGCTACCACCGCGATCGCGACGACCGCGGCGACGGCGATCAGCAGTCCGCTGGACAGCCGCGTGCTGACGCGCTTGGATGCGGCGCGGGCTCCGACGGACACGCTGCGACCTCCATGGGATTGCCGACATCTCGTTGAGGCAGGACGCGGCGTCGAGGTTTCAGCGCTCGACCCGGACGATCGTCCTGACCGGCGTTCCATATTGGTCCCGATCCTTCGGGCGGTTCGGCCCTATGGCGCGGCCCGATGGCTCGGCGATCCTGCCGTCGATGAGCCGAGCCACGCAGCGGACCGCGTCTCGCCGCGAACGGCGCGCGCTTGCGCGCGACGCGCGACCCGCGCGGAATCGACGGATCCCGCGCACGGACGCCCGCCCGATCTGGCGGTCGCCCGTCATCACGACGACGGTCGGCGCGATCGCCATCGGCCTGGTCGCCGTCGGCTTCGCGACTGGTACGTTGGGTGGCGGATCGCCGGCCGGCCACGGCGACCTCGTCGTACCGCCGACGGCGTACGTCGGACTGCCGGTCGCGGGCGCGATCGTGGGTCGCGCCGACGCGCCTGTGACGATCGAGGTCTTCTCCGATTTCCAATGCCCGGCCTGCAAGCTGTTCATCACGACCGAGCTCCCGAGCCTGCTGGCCGACTACGTGCGGCCCGGCTTGGTGAAGATCGAGTCGAAGGACATCGACGTCATCGATCGCGGGGCGGGCACGGAATCCATCGAGCTCGCGTCGGCCGCGGCGTGCGCCGCGGACCAAGGGCGTTACTGGCCGTTCCACGACCTCGTGTTCTGGAACCAGGGTCGCGAGAACCACGGCGACCATGACGCCGCCTTCATCAACGGCATCGCGACCGCGGCGGGGCTCGACATGACCGCGTTCCAGGCGTGCGATGCCCGCGAGGACCTGCGCGACGCGGTCCGCCAGGCGACCAGCGCCGCCGCCGCGTCGGGCATCGCGGCCACGCCGACGCTGCGGATCAACGGCCTTGCCGCCAAGGGCGTCCCCCAGTACGCCGATCTCAAGGGCTACCTCGACCAGCTGCTCGCCTCGATGGCGCCCGCACAGCCGGTCCAGACCGCGCCTACTGCGTCGTAACGCGAGGTGCTGAGCCGGCGCGTCACCGTCCAGCCGATCCTGGGACTGCACCCCGGGCTGGTCCTCGCCGCCCTCGACGTCATCGGCCTCGCGATCGCGAGCTACCTGTCGATCGTCGAGCTGGCCGGCGTCACCCCGCAGTGCGGGCCGCTGCACGGCTGCGAGACCGTCGCGACCAGCCCCTACAGCCGGATCGGCGGCGTGCCGGTTGCCGTCTTCGGCGTCGGGCTGTCGCTGGCCCTGCTCACCCTCGCGCTCGCGTGGTGGCGATCCAACCGCTACGTCCTGCTGCTCGCGCATTACGGCCTGTCGCTGGCCGGCGTGCTGTTCGAGGTCTACTTCCTGTCGCTCCAGGTATTCGTGATCGGCGCGGTGTGCATCTGGTGCACGAGCTACGGCCTGTCGCTGGTCCTGCGATTCATGATCGCCCTCATCGTGTGGCTACGCGGGAGTCCCGAGCCGCTCGAGACCGAGGCGTCACACCTCAGCGGGGCTTGACGCCGCCCGGACCCTTGGCTCGTGCAACAGCCGAATAGGGTTCGAGTGCTGCTGGCGGCACTGCTGTGCCTCTCGGGCACGATCCTTGCCCTGAGCGGCTGCGGGGCGAGCTCACACCTGGACCAGACTGGGATCCTGCTCGTCGATGTCGGCGAGCCGGTCCAGGGCCGTGGCCCCGTCGGCGAGGACATGGCGCAGGCCGAGAGTGATGCCTGGGTCTTCAGCGAGGACCATGGGGCCGATGTGGGCTACCCGTGGGTCGATCCGTCGACGCACGAGCTGGTGGTCTCGGCCGTGACGGCCCACGGCCGGTCGTTGCTCGAAGGGCTGACCTATGGCGTGCCGCACCGCATCCGCGACGTGCAGCACGGGGCCAAGGAGCTGCGGGATCTGCAGGACGCCGCGACGTTCTTTCGATCCCAGGGCGTCCCCGGGGGCGATCTCGTCATCGCGACCTTGCCGGACGAACGCGACAACCGTGCACTGATCGTCATCAACGCGATGAGCCGGCCGTTGCTCGACTACCTCGCGGCGCACTACCCACCCGACGCAGTCGCGATCCAGGTCGACACCGGGCCGTACGAAGCCGGCCCCATGGCGAGCTGATGGCGCGGTCCTCGCGCCTGGCGATTCAGGATCCGCGCACGAAATAGACGTCCGAGTTCTGGCAGTCCGTCGTGTCGTTGCCGGGGACCAGGTCGGTGCACCGGGTGTAGACGACATCGAGCCGACCAAGATTGTCGAAGCCGACTTCGAAGAAGTCCCCGAAGTTGAAGTCGCCGGCGGGTGCCGTCTCGACCGGGTCCGCGAGGACATAGGCCACGGGGCTGCCGAACTTCGGCGAGATGCCGCCGTAGACGTGCCAGTTGCCATCGAGCGTCGCGTGCGTCTCGTAGCCGACGCCGATGGTCTTGCCGTCACGGGCGACGTCGACCCAGCTGTAGCGGATGAGGCCCTCGTTGGCCGGCGTGACGTCCTGCTTCGCCCAGGTCTTGCCGTGGTTCGTCGAGTGGTAGAGCAGCAGGCGGGAGTCGACCTTGATCTTGGCCCCGGTCGAGTCCGTGCCGGTGACCGGGTTGTTGAAGAGGGCGTACAGCGAGCCATCCTTGGCGACGACGACCTGCGGCCAGTTGATGTCGTTCGTCGCGCCCCCGCCGGGCAGGTCGCTGTTGTAGCCATCGATCCGGTAGCGATGCCAGGTAGCGCCGTCATCGGCCGATACGAACGACCACAGGGTGCCGGCGGTGAAGCCGGGATCGCCCGAGGTGTTGACCTCGTCGTCGGCGCCGCCGTCGTTGGTGCAGACCATGTAGAGGTAGAGGGAGCCGGGGACGTGGTCGGCCGCGGGCCGGCACCAGCCGCTGTCGGGCAGCGTGCAGCCGACTGGGTCGAAGCTCGCTCCGGCGTCGTGCGAGACGAAGACGGTGTACCGCCCCCCAGGTGGGTTCTGGGCCTGGCCCGGCTGCGGCGGGAGGATGCCCGTGCCGGTGCAGCCGGCCGCCGTGCTGCCGACGTTGTAGGTGTCCTTGTCGCCCTGGTTGCCGGCGTACAGCACGGTCGAGCTGCCGTGCGCCGTCACCCAATCCCGATCGTCGACGGGCTCGAGCGTCGGGACGACCGGGCGGGCGATGTCCTGGGTCATGTGGCTGGTGCCGAGACCGCTGACCGTCCAGCGCGCGAAGTGATCGTCGACGATCTTGGTGTCGGTGAAGTACAGGTGGTTGGCGTCGTCGAGGGCGATGTCGCCCTCGTCGCCGACGTCCAGCGACGCGGGATCGGCCGGCAGGTTCGCCAGCCCGGGCAGGTCGACGAAGTTGACGCCGTCGGTCGACGTCCACAGCCACGACTCGGCCCGCACGCCATCGGGCGCGCTCGGATCGAGGGCCACAGCGTCGCAGTGGTTCTGCTTGTGGGCCGTGACGAAGATGTTGCCGAACTTGTCGATCGCCAGTCCCGGCTCGTAGCCGCCGCAGGCCTCGAAGGTGGGCAGGCGGACCGGCGTGCCGAACTGGAAGGCGGTGGCATGGTGGCCACCGCCCGAGGCGGCCCAGGCCGCTGTCTGCGTGGCGATCAACAGGGCCCCGACGACGACCGCGAAGGTCGCTGCGCGACCCCGCCGACTGAGGACGTTCATGGCCTCCCTCGCGCACAGCGCGGTGGTTCACACGGCCCCCGGTGCCTTCGCGTAGTGATCGTCGGCGAGCCTCGGCGGCATGCACCCAGCGCGCCAGCGGGTCGTTGCAGAAATGACACAAGGCCGGGGTACGCCGCCCGTGGGCGTGGGCCACCTCCGAGCCCACCGTCGTTCGAGCCGCCGGGTCGGCCGCGAACGCCGCAGCGCCCGCTCGGGGGAGAGCCGAGCGGGCGCGGGGTGTGGCCGGGGCCCTGGGAGCGGGCCCGAACGGCGCTGTGGTGAGCTAGTTGCTGGGGTCGCCGTCTCCGGCGCTGAAGATCCCGATCGCGCCGCGGACGACGAAGTTGAAGGCGTGCGTCACGAACGGGTACATCCCGTCCTCCTGGGGGCTGAACTCGATGATCGCGCCCTGGGCGGGTGCGAGATCGACGGCCTGGGAGCCCCAGCCGGCGGCGTTGCCCCGCTGCAGGACGATGCCCTCCTTGATGACCGTGTCGAAGATCGTGCCGACGACGTGGAACGAGCTGTCGATGTTCGGTCCGGCGTCGAGGACGAACACCCGCACCCGGCCCTTGGTCTTGACCTGGATGGGGTTGTCCTTGTACTGGTTCGCGACGCCGTTGAAGACCACGAAGTCCGGCGCCGGGTTGCCCGCAGATGCCTTGGCGTAGTCGGCCGGCTGTCCCTGCGGGCCGAGGTACCACTCGCTCTGGACGAACGCGAACTCGTTGTCGACTTTCGGTAGGCCGCCCTTCGGCTCGACGATGACCATCCCGAACATGCCGTTGGCGATGTGCTGCAGGGCTGGGGCGGTGCCGCAGTGGTACATCCACACCCCGGCGTAGTCGGCGGTGAAGGTGTAGGTGAACGTCGCGCCCGGCTTGATCTCGACCATCTGGTCGTTCATGGCGGTCTGGCTGGCGTGGAAGTCGATCGAGTGGCTCATCGTCCCCTGGTTCGTCAGGTGGACGTGGACGACGTCACCGAGGTGGACCCGGATCGTCGGGCCGGGGACCGTGCCGCCGAACGTCCATGCATGGACCACGTAGCCCTTCGCGACGGTGATGTCCTTCTCGATGATCGGGAGGTCGATGTCGTGCTCCGTGCCGGGGAGGACTGCTGGCGCGGTCGCGTCGCGGAGGACGTACGGCGGAGCGTTTGGGTCCGCTGGTGGCGTGCCGCCGCTCGCTCCCGTGGCGGCTCCGGCGGAGGCGGTTCCGGCGGAGGCGGCGGGCGAGCCGCTCATGCCGGGCATGTCCGAGCCCATCGGCATCGAGCCGACCGTGATCGAGCCGGTCATGCCCGCCTGGGCGTGGCCCGGGATGGAGCAGCTGAACATCAGCCCGGCCGCCGGGACGTCCACGACGCCGCTCGCGGTGGCGCCCGGCTCGGCGACGATGACCGTGCCATCGGCGAACGTGATGTTGTGCTGGATCGCGCCGTTGTTGGTCAGCTTGACGGCGTAGCGGCCGGCGTCGGCAACGGTCACCTGGTTGGGCGAGAACGACAGGTCCGCGGCCGTGATCTCGATCGTGCCCAGGACGGCGCTCGCCTCCTGGCCCTGGCCGGCACCGGCACCGCCCGAGGCGGTCGGATACGTCCACAGGGGCTTGGCCGCTGATGGTGCGCAGGCCGCCAGCGCGATGCTGAGGACGGCGGCGACGATGCCGAGCAGGCGACGGTTCATCGGGTTGTCTCCCGCGGCGGCGTCCGGTCGGCTCGAGATGGCCGGCCGCAGCAGGTCACCGGGACGCGTGCCGCACGCTGGCTACGATCGGCGCCCGAGGTGCCACGGGGCAGGGGCCATTCGGCCCGGGTCGGGCCGCCGAGTGGTCCGCGGATGGCCCTCCCGTCAGGGCGCCGCCGGGCTCACGCCGGGCCCTGGCAGCGCCGGCCCGTAGCCGGTCAGCTCGACGTACGCCTCCCCGCCGATCCGGATATCGCCATCCCGGATGGCGCTGACCCGCTGCGAGCCCTCCCAGTAGACGACGCCGGTGGTGGCGCGGGTGTCGAGCTCCTGGTCCATGACGGTGGGTTCGAGCTCGATCGTCAGCTGCAGGCTGGGTACCGCGATCGTCCAGCCGGAGGGGTAGGTTGCGCCCGTCGCCGGACTCGTCCACGACCGTGCCGGGGTCACGGAGAAGGCACTCCGGTCGAGGTGGAGCGGCGTGCCGTCGGGCGCGACGTATGTGCCATAGACGAGGGGATACGAACCGTCCGCGGCCCGGACGAGCGACAGCGTCAGGTCGCTCCGATCGGCCAGGTTGACCGCGAACCAGTCCCAGCCGCCCCCGCCCACAGAGATGAAGTCGCCCCACTGGTGGTCGAACCAGGTCTCGCCCTGCGTCGCGAACGTCTCGCCGTCGAGGGTCACCGTGGCCGAGACGTCGAGGCGCGTCCGCGAGTAGTAGTACGACCCGCCGGCGGGCCCGAAGTCGACCCAGCCGTCGCTGTCCTCGAGGACGGGCGGCCGGCCGGGGATGGGCTCGACGATCGCGTCGATGCCGAAGGCGTGGCCGGAGATCGCGGCCTCGGCGGGCGAGAGCGACGCGGTCAGGTGGTCGTGGCCGTTGAAGCCCCGCATCGACCAGGCGCTCGGCGCCGCGATCGGGTGGCCGTTGACGTCCGGCACGAGCGGCGACTGCCCGGAGGCGGGCACGGCGAGCTGGAAGCCGTCGGTCCGGATGCCCGAATCGAAGGCCAGGTCGACCTGCGGTCCGAACGCCGCGCGCTGCGCATAGACGAACCGGTCGCCCTGCTCGTCGGTCAGGGCGAGGTGGCTGGCCCACGTCACCGGGGCCGAACCGCGCGTAGCCCGGAACACGACGAACTCGAACCCGAACGTGCGGCCCACCTGCGGGCCGGACGTGACCTTGAGGTGGCCGGTGTAGTACCACCACTCCGTCAGGCGATCATGCGGGCCGTCGTCGCGCGGCAGGACGATCGGCTGGGGATCCGCGGGCCGGGCCGCCGACGGCGCGGGGGTCGGTGGCGTCCGCTCCTGGATCGGGGCGTTGGCGAGGATCGGCCCGCCACTGCAGCCAGCCACGACGACCAGGGCCAGCGCCGCCACCGCGATCGCGCGGAGCCGCTTGCCGAGTGCCGCGGGCAGCCACCAGTTCCAGTGCCCCAGCAGCCGCATGGTGGCCGGCACGAGCAGCGCTCGGACGACCGTCGCATCGAGCGCCACTGCGATCGCGATCCCCAGGCCCAGCGCCTTGATGAGGACGATGTCGGCGAAGGCGAACGAGCCGGCCACGACCACGACGATGAGCGCCGCGGAGGTGACGATGCGGCCGCTGCGCTCCAGCCCGTGGGCCACCGCGGCCGGGTTGTCGTGCTCGCGGTCCCAGGCCTCCCGCATCCGCGTCAGCAGGAAGACCTCGTAGTCCATCGACAGCCCGAACAGGACGCAGAACAGGATCACCGGCTGGGTGGTCTCGACGAATCCGAGGGGCCGGGTCCCGAGCAGTGCCGACAGGTTGCCGTCCTGGAAGATCCACACGAGCGCGCCGAACGAGGCCAGGATCGAGAGGCTGTTCATCACGACCGCCTTGATCGGCAGGATCACCGAGCGGAGCAGCAGGAACAGCACGACCCAGGTCGTCACCAGGATGAACAGCGCCGTCCGCGGGAAGTCCGCCCCGATGCCGGTCACCACGTCCTCGACATCGGCCGCGCCGCCGCCCACCAGCACGTGCATCCCGGCGGGCGGCGCCACGCTGCCCCGGCCCGATCGGAGGTCGCGGACGAGCGCCCGACCGGGGTCGTCGTTGGGGCCATAGCCGGTCGTGATCGTGAACTCGGTGAGGCTGCCCTTCGTCGTGGCGGCGAGGGCCGCCTGGACGAACCGGTCGGGCGGCCCGGCTGGGCTGGCGTACAGCAGCTGGTACTGCGCCAGGGTCAGGCGCGGGTCGACGTCCACCAGGCTGTCCACATGCTGGATCCGCGGATCGGCAGCGAGCCGGCGCGAGTAGTCGTACAGCGCCGCCACGTTGGCCGGGGCCGTCGCCGGGCCGTCGGTCCGGATCGCCAGCACGATCGGCGCGAACGGCCCGGGCCCGAACGCCGCCTCGAGCCGGTCGAACCACTGTCGCGAGGCGACCGTCTCGGGGAGGATCCGGGAATCCGGGGCGTTGAACCGGACGTGGAGGAACGGCGAGCCCAGGACCAGCAGGACGGCGAGCGTCGGCACGAGGACCGCGACCGGCCGCTTCATGACCCAGTGGGCCAGCCGCGCCCACGGCCCGTCCTCGGCCGGCCGGGCGACGACCCGCCGGACACGCAGCGAGTCGAGCCGCACGCCGACGATGGCGAACAGCGCGGGCAGGAGCGTCAGCGCCGCGGTCACGGCGAGGGCGACCACGATCGCGCCGGCGATCCCGACGGACCGCAGGATCATGAAGTCGAAACGCACCAGCCCCAGGAGTCCAAGCAACACCGTGACGCCTGAGAAGAACACCGCTCGCCCGGCGGTCGCCACGGTCGCGCCGATGGCCGCCTCGACCGTCTCGCCGTCGCCGCTCCAGCCGCGGGCCTCCAGCTCCTCGCGGAAGCGGCTGGTCATGAGCAGCGAGTAGTCGACCCCCAGCCCCAGGCCCAGGAGCGTGGCGAGGTTCAGCACGAAGATGCTCATCGGCGTGGCCTGGGCCGCGAGGAAGATGCCGCCGAGCGCCGTGGCCACCGCGGCACCGCCGACCGCGAGCGGCAGGGCCGCCGCGACGACCGAGCCGAATACGACCAGCAGCGCGATCGCCGCGAGCGGCAGCGAGATGAGCTCGCTGCGCCGGAGGTCCTGCTCGGACACGTCCTGCACGTCGCCGTAGAAGGCCGGGCCGCCGGCCAGCCCGACCTGGACATCGGGCGACGCGTTCGTCACCAGCGCCGCGCGGAGGCCGGGCAGCGCCTTCGGCGAATCGTCGGCCGCGAGATCCAGGAAGACGACGTCGTAGGCGGTGTGGCCGTCGGCCGAGACCTGCCGGGTCTGCAGGAGGTGCGAGAGCGTCCCGCTGACGTAGGGCGCCGCCGGGATCCTGGCGACCGCCGCAGCGGCCGGGCCCTCGAACGCTGGATCGCCGGCGCGCAGCGTGTCCGAGTGGAACACGACGACGGCCGCAGCCTGCGGGACCCCGATCTCCTCCTCGAGGATGGCCTTGGCCCGGGCCGACTCGAGGTCGTCCCGGATGAAGCCGCCGGATCGAAGCACCGAGCTCGTCTGGATGGCGAGCGGTGCCGCGGCGAGGAGGGCGACCGCCCAGATGGCCACGACCAGCCAGCGATGGCGCGCCGACCAGCGGCCCAAGCGTTCGAAGGGGGACATCCGGGAGCGAATCCTACGGGCTGCCTGCTAGGATCAGCGGGCCGTGACGATCTTCACGCTGTGGTTCCAGGACTTCCCGAACAACCTGCCCATCATCCTGATCTCCAGCTTCGTCGCGATCGTCTTCGTCGGGATCTTCCTGAAGGCGGCCATGACGGCCGAGAGCCGGTCATCCTGGACGAAGCGGATCACCGGCCCCAACGGCAAGTGGTTCTTCGGGCTGCTGTTCGTGCTGTGGGCCGTGGTGTTCGGCGTGGGGCTCCAGCTCGTCCCGCACGAGGGCGCCTCGTCGCCATATGGCGGCCTCGGCCTGATCGCGATGTTCACCGGCTTCTTCATCGCGATGGGCTTCATCTGGAGCGTCATCGGCGAGTAGCCGATCCCGGCGATGAGCATGGCCGCCACCCTCGATCGAGAGCGGCTCGCCAGCCTCGAAACCCGTGAGCTGGCGCGGTTCGCGACGGCCCATCCTCGGTCCCGCTCGTTGTACGACCGCGCCCGGGCGTCCCTGGTCGGGGGCGTGCCGATGCCCTGGATGATCAAGTGGGCAGGGCGCTTCCCGGTCTACGTCGAGGCGGCGTCGGGCGCCCACCTGCGGTGCGTCGACGGCCACGACTACGTGGACCTGAGCCTGGGGGACACGGGCGCCATGAGCGGCCACGGCGCGCCGGCCAGCATGGACGCGATCCGGGCCCAGCTGCCCCGCGGACTGACCACGATGCTGCCCACCGAGGATGCCGCGATCGTCGGCGCGGAGCTCGGCCGGCGGTTCGGCCTGCCGGCGTGGCAGTTCAGCCTGACGGCCACCGACGCGAACCGGTTCGCGCTGCGGCTCGCCCGGGCCCTCACCCAGCGGCCCAAGGTCCTCGTCTTCGACTACTGCTACCACGGCACGGTCGACGAGACGCTCGCCGTGCTGGACGACGGCGGCCGGGTGGTGGCGCGGCGCGGGAACCTCGGGCCCCAGGTCGATCCCGCCCTGACGACGAAGGTCGTCGAGTTCAACGACGTCGCGGCGCTCGAGGCCGCGCTCGCGCCCGGCGACGTGGCCGTGGTCCTGGCCGAGCCGGCGATGACCAACGTCGGCATCGTCCTGCCCGACCCGGGCTACCACCGCGCCTTGCGCGAGCTGACCCGCCGGACGGGCACGCTGCTGCTCCTGGACGAGACCCACACGCTGTGCGCCGGGATCGGCGGCTGCACTCGCGCCTTCGGGCTGGAGCCGGACATCGTCGTCGTGGGCAAGACCATCGGCGGTGGCGTGCCCATCGGTGCCTACGGCCTGTCCCGCGAGCTCGCTGACCGGGTCGACGCCATGATCGACGTCGAGGATTCCGACGTCGGCGGCATCGGCGGCACGCTCGCCGGCAACGCCCTGTCGCTTGCCGCGGCGCGGGCCACGCTGGAAGACGTCCTGACGGTCGACGCGTTCGAGCGGATGACCCGGCTGGCCGAGCGCTGGACCCACGGCGTCGAGGCGATCCTGGCGGCTCGGGGCGTGCCGTGGCACGTCACCCGCCTGGGCTGCCGGGCCGAGTACCACTTCCGCCTGGCCGCCCCTCGAACTGGGGCCGAGGCGGCCGCCGCGGCGGACTACCCACTGGAGCGCTACCTCCACCTCGCGGCGCTGAACCGCGGGATCGTGATGACGCCCTTCCACAACATGGCGCTCATGGCCCCCTCGACGACGGAGGCCGACGTCGATCGCCACACCGCGATGTTCGATGAGGTCCTCGCGGAGCTCTTCGCCGCGTAGCCGTCGGACGTCATCGGCCAGCCGCGGGGCGGGCGTCAGCCGGTTGCCGGCTCGTTCCAGCGCTCGATGACCGGGGTGTCGCGCTCCCAGCCCAGGATGGAGAGCGTCGCGGGCTCGAGCAGCAGGTGCCGGCCGTCAGCCGGCGCCAGGCTCACCCAGCGGGCCGCCAGGATCCGGAGGACGTGGCCGTGGGCGAAGGCCAGCGTGTCGCCGGACCCCGATCGGACGCGGGCGATGACCCGGTCGGCCCGCGCCGCCACCGCGTCAATGGTCTCGCCACCCTGCGGGCCGCCGACCCAGATGGACCAGCCAGGCCGATCGACCTGGATCTCGGCCGTGGTGCGGCCTTCGTCCGCGCCGTAGTCCCACTCCGCGAGGTCCGGGTCGACGACCGCGCGGTCGCCGAAGCCGGCGAGGCGGCAGGTCTCGCGTGCGCGCACGCGCGGGCTCGTCAGGACGGTGGCGAAGGCGTGGGCGCTGAGGCGCGTCGCCAGCGTTCGGGCCTCGTCCTCGCCGGCCGCGGTCAGCGGCACCTCCGTGCGGCTGGTGTGGCGGCCGGACGCCGACCACGCGGTCTCGCCGTGGCGGACGAGCCACAGGCGGGGCAGCTCGGGGTGGGGTGCGTCGGCCACTCGCCCTAGGTCTCGCAGCCGACGCCGTCGTGGTCGCCGTCGAACCGGTCCGGATCCGGCGGCAGGACCGTGAAGTTCCGATACGGGATGTCGCCGCAGTCGAGATCAGGCGGCGGTGACGGGATGCAGACCGTCGGGTAGGCCGGGTCGCAACCGGCGCGTGACCCGCCCGAGCCCCCGGTGCCGCCCGTTCCGCCGCCTGGCGCCGGTGTTGCCACGGGCG
>DASXQE010000014.1:0-3075 GCA_036493155.1 Candidatus Limnocylindrales bacterium
GCTCCTCGGCGGCGAGCACGGCCGAGCGGAGATCGGCGGTCCCGTTGCGGCGCTCGGCTTCGACGACCTGATGGAGGACCGCGTTGAGCGCGGCGAGGGCCACGATGTCGCCCGCGCCGACGGGCGGCTGGTCGCGATCGATGGGCGGCTCTCCGCCGGCGCCGGGAGCGGGGGCCGGGCTCGCGGCGGCTCGCGGTGGCGTCGCCGCAAGCTCCCCGTGCGGCCGCTGAACGGCGGCCGCTTGTCGGGGCGCATTGAGGCGGGCCGCGACGCGGCGGGCCGCGGCGGTGTCCCGGGCGTCGAGCGTGCCGCTCGCGTCCAGGACGGGCGGCTCCAGGTGCAGGCGGCGGCGCGCCGAGCGCGCCAGGGGGATGGCCCGCATCGCCTACCCGGCGCGGGTCCCCCGGGCAGCGGCGACGACCCTCGGGCGGCGGACCCCGTCGGCCACGGCCGGCTCCTCAGGCGGCGTTGCTCGCTCCGCCGCGGCATGGTCGATCGCGCGGCGGAGGATCTCCAGGCCGGCCGGATCGAAGTCGTAGGCCCAGAGCCGGACCCGCTCGGGGCGATCGAGCCGGTCCGTGTAGCCGGCGTTGACCGCTTCGCGCGACATCAGGATCACGTCGGACGTGTCGTTGACGACCTGGAGGCGGGCGTCGTCGCCCATGATCGCGGCCTCGATCTCGATCCCGGTCGCCCCCGCGATCTGGAGCGTCTCGGCGATGTTCTCGGCGCCGCGCTCGGTCGCGCAGACGACCCCGATCCGGGAGCCGGTGGGCAGCGCCGAGATCTCGTGCACGAGCTCGACGTAGCCGGGCCCGACGAGCATCGCGACCACGGGCGCGCGGCCGCCGACGAGCGCCTGGGCCTCGTCCGCGTGGAAGGTCGTCGTGGCGACCAGGTCGAAGTGGAACCGGTCGAGCCGCTCCGGGATCTCGTCCAGCAACGTCCCCGCCGCCTCGATCCGGCCGGCGAACTCGGCATTCAGGCGCTCGGCGTCATAGCCGGCGTCCGCGCTCGTGCATTCCGCGAAGAGCACCCGCACGAGGTCGCCGGGCCGCTTCCGCTCGGTCGCGGCGGCGTAGGTCGCCGAGGCGACCTCGTCGGGCGAGAAGCCAGCCTGGGCGCCCCGGCGCAGCAGCTCCGAGACGATGGCCGCGAGCTCGTCCGGCCGGCGGCGCTTCGGCGGGCGATCGGCCACGACGGTGCCCGCGCCGTGCCGGCTCGTCACCAGGCCGGCATCCGCGAGCCGGCGGTAGACCGCTCGAATCGTGTTGGGATTCACCCGCAGGGCCGCGCCCAGCTCCCGGACTGGCAGCAGCCGCTCGCCCGGCTGGAGGCGCCCGGAATCGATCTGGTAGGCGAGCTGCCAGTAGATCTGGGTCGAGATCGGGACGTCCGAGTCCCGCTCGACGTCGAGGTCCCGGCTCGGGGCCGCGGCAGTCGACATCCGGCCGCCTGGGATGGGACGAATGTCAGGGGTTGACATAGCGTGCTAGTCCAACTAACGTTCGATTTGGCCTAGTTCACTGTACCAATCGCGCACAGAAAGGCAGTCGCAGGATGAGTGGCCTCCTCGTTCTTGGAGCCATCGTCGGGATCATCGTCGTTTTCGACGTCCTCGTCGCGGCGTTCGGCAAGGACAGCCGCCCGGACTTCGCGGAGCGCTTCGGCGCCCTGAGCTGATCCCCGCCGGCCCGAGGCCGGCACCCAACTCGAAGATCCTCCACTCGTCAGCCCGTGGCGCGCAGGCCGCGGGCTGACGACGTTTCCGGGGTCATCGCGGGCAGGCTCAGCCGCTCGCTGGCTTGGGCTCCGAGCTGTTCCCGTCCTCGGCGCGATCCTGCCGGGTGCTGACCCGATGCTCGAGGCGGAGGGTCCAGCGCTGGCCCGGCGCCAGCTCGACCGCCATCGACACGAGCAGCGCACTGCCCTGGTAGGCCCGCTCGACGCCGGCCTCCGAGTTCGACACGGTCTCGATGGGCGCCCACCAGGCGTCGGCCGCCGGCTCGATGATCGTGTCGATGGTGATCCCGAGCCAGTCGTTGCCCTGCGCGACGCCGCCGACCTGCTCGGCCTGTCCCGCTCCGTCATGCGAGCCCCGCCGGCCGGCGATCTCCCACCAGGCCGCGGGATTGGCGCCGCCGCCGAGCATCGTCGAGACCCATTCGAGTCCGAGCCGAGCCGAGATCGGCGCGTCGCCGCGGTGCTCGACGGTCACGGCCAGGGCGAGGCTGGGATCGAGCCGGCCGCCACCGAGCTGGAGCTCCTTCTCGATCCGCACGGCCTGGCCCGCGATCCGGCTGTCGCCGGTCAGCACGACGCGCCCGCGCCCGAGCTCTCGCACCGTCATGGGCGCCGCCGGATCGCCCAGGTCCGGACCGCCACCGGCGCGCCACCCGGCGGGCCCGTCACCCGGGTCGAGGGCCCGGATCAGGCCGCTGCGGCGCTCGTAGTCGTCGTAGACGAGCCGCCCGGCCAGCCCGGCCTCCTTGGCCTTCGTCCCGTCATGGATCGATGAGGCCGGTCGCTCGGGGCCGCTCTCGCCATCGGGGCCGCCATCGGGGGTGCTCACGGTGGCCGCCGTCGCGGCTGCAGAGGCCTCCGGCGCGTCCAGCGCGCGCAGTCGCTCGTGGTACGCCTCGGGCCGGCGTCGGAGCACCGCCCCCACGGCGTGCCGCGCGGCGCGGAGGTCCCACGACCCGATCCCGCCGCCCTCGTCGAGGTCGACCGTGACGACCTCGCCGGCATTCGCCAGCAGGAGCTCGTCGCGTCCGTCGAGGTCCAGGTCGGCCTGCTCGGCCGCGTCGAGGGTCCCGAGCGCCGCATCGGCGGCGTCCTCCGCGGCGATGAGGGCCGCGAACGTGGCGGCCCGCATATGGCTGATGTAGATCCCGCCGAACAGGCCGTGCCAGTAGCAGTCGTTGGACTGGCCGCGATAGAGCTGGTCGGTGGCCACCTCGACGGCGGCCTCGCGGGCCGGATCGTGGGCGTCGCCCCGGTCGGCCGGGTCCCGCGCCATCGCCGCGACCTTGGCCGACGTCCGGAGCATCTGCTTGTGGAGGTCGTTGATCTCGC
>DASXQE010000015.1:0-29315 GCA_036493155.1 Candidatus Limnocylindrales bacterium
TCGCGGTGGGCTGTCCGCCGACGCCGACGCGACCATCGTCGATGCTGCGGGCGCGACGCTCGTGCCCGGCCTCATCGATTGCCACGTCCACTTCTCGGGCCGGCACGAGCGGCTCGAGGACACGCTCCAGATGACCTACACGGAAACGGTCGGGGCGATGCTCAAGGCCGGCCAGGCGTTCCTCGAACAGGGCGTGACCACCATTCGGGACGCCGGTGGCGCCCCGGCCGGGCTCAAGCGGATGTTCGCCGGTGGCTGGCCGGGTCCGCGCCTGCAGGTCAGCGTGAACCCGATCTCGATCACGGGCGGCCATGGCGACGGGATGACGCCGTCCGGGATCGTGCTCGACGGCGACCGGCCGATGACCGAGCTGCCGCCGTACATCGCCGACGGTCCAGCTGAGGTCCGCAAGGCCGTGCGCGCCCAGATTCGCGCCGGCGCCGACTGGATCAAGACGTTCTCGACGGGCGGCGTCTACTCGATGATGGATGGCCCGGGCGCGGTCCAGTATTCGGTGGCCGAGCTGTCGGTCATGGTCGAGGAGACGCGCCTCGCGGGAATCCACGGCGTCCTCGCGCACGCCGAGAACGCGTCGGGCATCAAGAACGCGGTGATCGCCGGCGTCCGCTCGATCGAGCATGGCGACGGCATCGACGACGAGGCGATCGACCTGATGCTCGAGCGCGGCATCCCGCTCGTGCCGACCTTCCAGATCAGCCATCGCATGCTCGAGCCCGACCTCGTGGATCGCGGCATCACGCCGCCGTGGGCGGTCGAGAAGCAGCAGGCGCTCATGGTCGACCTCGATCGCAACTTCCGGCATGCGGTCGGTCGCGGCATCCGGGTCGCCATGGGGACGGACGGGGTGCGCGGCGAGCACCTGCCCGCGGAGCTCAGCCTCATGGTCGACCACGGCATGACACCGCTGGCGGCACTGGGCGCCGCGACGATCGAGGCCGCCCGGCTGCTCGATCTCGGCCAGGAGCTCGGGACGCTCGAGGCGGGCAAGATCGCCGACCTGGTGCTCGTCCTCGGCGATCCCCTGACCGAGCCGGCGCTGTGGTCGGACCCGGCGCGGATCATGGCCGTGGTGCAGGCGGGCAAGGTCGTCAGCGACCGTCGCTGACCAGCCGACATCGGGTCCTGGCGACTCCGGCGGACCGCGCCGGCGCCAATCCGGCATCCGGCCGCAACGCACCGGCCGCGTGGCGGTGTTCGGATCGTGAGACCCGCGGGGCCATCCTCCAGCGACGGCCGCCGATCCATTCGGTCGCGGCGGCCCCCGCCCAAGGAGATGTGATGCTCTGGACCCTGATCGTGGTCCTGTTGGTGCTGTGGCTGCTCGGCCTGATCACGGGTGCCGTCGGCGGCCTGATCCACGTCCTGCTGGTGATCGCCCTGATCGTGCTCGTCTTCCAGCTGATCAGCGGCCGTCGCGCCGTCTAGGCGACGCCGCGTCGCGCCGTCACGGCGACGCGGGTCCGATCGGCCGCCTGGCCGGCAGCGGGCCGGGCGGCCGCGCGTCGGCCGGCCCGGCGGCCGCGTGTCGGCCTAGCCGAGCCCTGACCGGCGGACCACCAGCAGCGCGAGGTCGTCGGCGGGCTCGTCGCCCTCCCACGCCGTCACCGCGGCCATGACTGTCTGGACGACGGCGGTGGCGCTGACGGCGCAGTGCTCGCGCACGAGCGACTCGAACCGCTCGGCGCCGAACCGCTCGCCGTCGGCCGTCGCGGCGTCGGTCACGCCGTCGGTGTAGAGCACCAGGGCATCGCCTGGCTCCAGGCGCACGGTGCAGGTCTCCAGGCCCAGTGTCCGGAACGCCCCGAGCAGGGGCCCGGCGAGGGTCAGCTCCTCGACCGCGCCGGTGTCCGCGGCGCGGGTGGCCGCGGCGCCCGTGGCGGCGGGACCGGTCGCGGCCCGGACGAGCAGCGGCGGCTCGTGGCCGGCATTGGCGAATCGCAGGTTGCCGGTGTCGAGGTCCAGCACGCCGCACAGGGCCGTCACGAGCAGGCCCGTCGGGCGCTCCTCGACCAGGATCCTGTTCGTTCGCTCCAGGGCCTCGACGGGATCGCCGGTGTGGTCCATCGCGGCCCGCATGACGGGCCGGATGAAGGCCATGAGGATGGCCGCGGAGATGCCCTTGCCGGACACGTCCGCGATGACGATCGCGAGCTGGCGCCCGTCGCCGACGATGGGGAAGACGTCGAAGAAGTCGCCGCCGATCTCTCGCGCCGGGCGGTAGTCGCTGCCGAGCTGCCAGCCCTCGATCTCCGGCTGGGTGAGGAGCACGAGGGTGCGCTGGATGCGGCGCGCGACCCGCAGCTCCTGCTCCAGTCGCGCCGCGCGGTCGGCGGCGCGCTGGTCGAGGGTGCTCAGCTCCCGGACATCCGGCTAGGCGCCTTGGAGGGCCGAGAGGCTGGCCTCGCGGCTCGCGTCGACCTCGAACAGCCGCTTCATGCCGGTCCGATCCAGCACGCGCTCGACCGCCGGCTGGAGCGCCGCCAGGCGGACGGTCGCGATGCTGCCCTCGGTGTCCTCCTCCATGTCGTGGATGGCGCCCCACCCGGCCTCGGGATCCGGCGGCGCCTCGCCGCGCATGATCCGGACGACGGAGTACAGGGCCACGAGGCCGGAGCTGGCCATGAACGTCAAGCCGGCGAGGTCCAGGACCAGCGCTCGCGCGCCGCCGTCATGGGCCGCTCGGGCCCGGTCGATGAGCGATTCGTAGTTGGAGGCGTCCAGCTCGCCGGCGAGGACGAGGACCGCGACGCCGGCGTCGTTCGCCGAGGCAGACTCGATCGTCAGTGGCATCGCTCAGTCCTCCGTGGCTGGCCGTCCGACGTCGCAGACGAGCACCAGCTCGTTGCCGCCACCGGGACGAGGATGATGGCGAGTTTCGTCCGTTGCCGCTCGAATCAGGTGGACGCCCATGCCACCGGGCTTCCGCCGCATCGGCGGTGTCGCGAGGTCCGGCGGCGGGACGCTGGTCGGGTCGAAGGCCGGCGCCCGGTCCAGCAGTCGGATCTCGAGGCGCCCGTTCCGCGACGCCACCTGGACCTCGAGCTCGCCCGGCCCCCCGGCGTAGCCGTGGACGACGACGTTCGTCGCGGCTTCGTCGATGGCCTGGACCGCGTCGGCCACGACCGCCGCCGACCCGCCCGCGGCCGCCGCCGCTCGCCGAACGAAGTCCCGCAGCTCGGCGATCCGGCCGAGCTCGGCCGGGACACTGAGCGAGCCCGCCGCGGCGTCCGTCACGCCGGGCTAGGCCAGGCGGGCGTAGTCGGCCGGGCCGCGCTTCACGAACCGGCCAGCGCCCTTCCGGCCGGTGAACTCGCCGTTCCGGACGACGACGGCGCCGCGCGACAGGACGACCTCGGAAGCGCCCTGGACCTCGCGGCCCTCGTAGCACGAGTAGTCGACGTCCATGTGGTGGCTCTTGGCCGAGATCGTCCGCTTGCGGTTCGGGTCGTAGACCACGAGATCGGCATCGGCCCCGATCGCGATCGCGCCCTTCCGCGGATACAGGCCGAACAGCTTCGCCGGCGCGGTCGCCACGATGTCAACCCAGCGCTCCTTCGAGATTCGGCCGCTCGCGACGCCGCCGTCGTGGAGCAGGTCGAGGCGATCCTCGACGCCCGGCAGGCCGTTCGGGATCTTCCGGAAATCGCCCTTGCCGAGCTCCTTCTGGCCGTGGAAGTCGAACGGGCAGTGGTCGGTCGAGACGACCTGGAGGTCGTCCTTCCGGAGGCCGGTCCAGAGCTCGTCCCAGTTCGGGTCGGCCGTGCGGAGCGGTGGCGAGCAGACGAACTTGGCGCCGTTGAAGCCGTTGCCGAGGTCGTCGAGCGAGAGGAACAGGTATTGCGGGCACGTCTCGGCGAACGCCGGGGTGCCGCGATCGCGGGCGTGCCGGACCTCGTTGAGGGCGTCCACGACCGAGAGATGCACGATGTAGACGGGGACATGCGCCGCCTCGGCGAGGCGGATGACCCGGTTCGTGGCCTCGCCCTCGAACACCGGCTGGCGCGCGATGCCGTGGTAGTAGGGGTCGGTCTTGCCCTCGGCCACCAGGTCCGCCGCCACGACGTCGATGGCTGGGCCGTTCTCGGCGTGCATCATGATCAGCCCGCCGTTCGTGGCGGTCTGCTGCATCGCCCGGAGGATCTGGGCGTCGTCGCTGTAGAAGACCCCCGGGTAGGCCGTGAAGAGCTTGAAGTCCGGGACGCCCTCGGCGACGAGCTGGTCCATCTCCTTGAGCGACTCGTCGGTGACGTCGCTCATGATCATGTGGAAGCCGTAGTCGACGACCGCGTTGCCCTCCGCCAGCGCGTGCCAGGCATCGAGCCCCTCGCGAAGCGACTTGCCCTTCGACTGGACGGCGAAGTCGACGATCGTCGTCGTGCCGCCGAACGCGGCCGCCCGCGTGCCGGTGAAGAAGTCGTCCTTGGCGAACGTCCCGCCGAACGGCAGCTTCATGTGGGTGTGGACGTCGATGCCGCCGGGGATGACCCACTTGCCCGTCGCGTCGATGTGCTCGTCGGCTGTCTCGCGGTGGCCCACGCCCCGGCCGATCTCCTTGATGGTCTCGCCATCGACCAGGACGTCGGCGTCGTACGAGCCGTCGGCCGTCACGATCGTGCCGCCCGTGATGAGGGTCCGCATCGGTCCTCCTTCGATCAGGGGGAAATCCTAGCGAGCCGGGACCGGTCGTGATGCCGCCGGGCGGGCCGAACAGGGCCGCGACCTAGACTCCCACCATGCGCAGCCGCGTTCGATGCCCGGGACGGGCATGACCGCGCTCGTCGGTCGCGACCGCGAACTCGCTGACGTCCGTCGATTCCTGGGCGAGCTGGACGGTCCCGCGAGCCATCTCGCCATCCGGGGCGAAGCCGGGATCGGCAAGACCACCCTCTTCCAGCACGTGGTCGGAGCTGCCCAGGAGGCCGGGTGGACCTTGCTGGTCGCGCGGCCGGCGGAAGCCGAGCGAGCCCTGCCGTTCGCCGCCCTCCAGGATCTGCTCGAGGGCGTCGCCGACGACGCGATCGCTGGGCTGCCGGAGCCGCAGCGGCGGGCGCTGGCCGCGATCCAGCTCCGGGAATCCGCGCCGCGGGGCGGCCTCGATGCGAGGACGGTCGGGACGGCCGTCCTGAACACGCTCCGCGCGCTGGAGGCGATCGGGCCGACGCTCGTCGCCATCGACGATGTCCAGTGGCTCGACCCGGGCAGCCGGGACGCGCTGGGCTTTGCCCTGCGCCGTGTCCACCGACGGGTCCGCATCATCACCGGTGAGCGGATCGACGAGCGGGGTGGCGGCTCCGCCTTGGATCTCGCGCCCGTGCCGATCGACCTGCTCCTCCTGCCGGGCCTCAGCGTTGCCGGGCTGTATCACGTCCTCCGGGAGCAGCTCCAGCACGCATTCCCGCGGCCGGCCCTGGTCCGAATCGGCTCGTGGTCGGGCGGCAACCCGATGCTGGCACTGGAGATCGGTCGGCTCCTCGTCGGGCGGAGCGACGCGCCCCTCGACGAGATGCCGCTGTCGCCGCGGCTCGGATCGCTCGTCGGCGCGCGCCTCCGGACGCTGCCGCTCGCCGTCCGGCGGACCCTCCTCGTGATCGCGCTCGCCGGCTCGATCGACGAGAGCTCCCTCGATGGGTTGATGCGCCGGCTCGGCTGGCGGGTCCGCTTCCCCGAGGTGGATCAGGGGATCCTCGGCCCGGGTCGTGGCCCGCTGCGGTTCGGCCACCCGGTGCTCGAGGCGACCGCGGTGATGACGGTCCCCGCGGCCGATCGTCGCCGCGTCCATGCCGAGCTGGCCGCCGCCACGCCCGATCCCGTCGCGCGAGCCCGCCACATCGCCCTGGCCACGGGCGGCCGGCAGGAGGAGGTCGCCGCGGCCGCGGAGGCGGCCGCGCAGTCGGCCGAGCAGCTCGGGGCGACGGAGACGGCGCTCGAGCTTGCGGAGCTCGCGGTCGCCCGAACCCCTGTCGCGGGCACGGACGCGATGCAGCGCCGGTGGCTCGGCCTCGGCCGGGTTGCGCTCCGGGCGGGGGACGCCGACCGGGCAGCGGCAGCGTTCGCCAATGCCATGGATGGGCCGAGCAGCGAAGTCGCGGTGCTGGCGATGGTCGACGCCATCGAGGTCGAGGCACGCCGATCCACGGACCAGGCCCTCGCGCTGGCACGGCTCGCCCGGGTCCGGAGCAGCGGCGACCGGGTGCTGCTGGCGCGCGTCGCGCTCGCGATGCCGGGCTCGGCCCGCGACCGCTACCGGCACGCGCGTGCGGCGATTCGCCTGCTGGGCGCGATCGGTCCGGCGGAGCTCCGGGCGCGGGCGATCGCCAGCAAGGCGGCCGCCGCGTTGGAGGCCGGCGGGCTCGTCCGGCTCGAGGAGCTGGACCTCGCCGTGCAGCTCGAGTCAACGGCACCGCTTCGCGAGGTCGCCGCCAGCGCGGCGTTCCTCCGGAGCTGGGTCCTGTTCTTCGAGGATGACCTCGTGCGGTCGCGGCACGAATTCGAGGAGCTGCACGCCCAGGCACTCGCGATTGGCGACGAACGTTCGATCGCGGCGATCCTCCGTGAGCTCACCCACATCGAGATTCGCGCCGGCCGGTGGACCGAGGCGGAACGGCTGGCGACGGCCGGCCTGCGGGCGGCGGAACAGGGCGGCGAGCTGGCCGGCGAGGCGATGGCCCACCTCCAGCTCGGCGCCGTCGCGGCGCTGCGTGGCCGTGGCGTGGATGCCGATCGCGAGCTCGGCCTGGCCGAATCGCTGGGCGCCGCGTCGGGGCTGCGACGCGCGGTCGGGCTCGCGATCGGCCGGCGTGGCCAGCTGCACCTGGTGCTCGGCGAGCTCGATGCCGCGGTGACCGCGTTCGAGCGCTCCAGCGAGGTGCTCCTGGAGGCCGGGGCCACGGAGCCTGCCCTCACGAACTGGCGTGGCGAGCACGCCGAGGCGCTGGTTCGACTCGACCGGCTCGACGAGGCCGAGGCGCTGGTGGACCGGCTCGAGTCGGGCATCGGAGCCTCGCACCGGCCGGTCTCGCGGGCGATCGTCGAGCGCACGCGCGCGCTGATCGCGGCCGAGCGCGGCGACATGGACGCCGCGGTGGTCCTCGCGGCCACATCGGTCGAGCGCCTGCGCTTCCTGCAAGAGCCCTTCGAGCTCGCCCGTGCGCTCGAGGTGGCCGGAGCCGTCCATCGGCGTGCCCGGCACAAGACCGAAGCCGCGGCGCTCCTTGGCGAAGCTGCATCGACGTTCGATGCGCTCGGCGCGGTGGATTGGGCAGCTCGCGCGCGCTCCGAGCTCGCGCGGGTGGGCCTGCGCCCGCGGGCGTCGAGCAGCCTCACCGACACCGAGCTCGCCGTCGCCCGGCTGGCAGCCGCGGGGCACACCAATCGCGAGGTTGCGCGCCGGACGTTCATGAGCCCCAAGACCGTGGAGGCCGTCCTCGCACGCGCCTACGGCAAGCTCGGGATCGCGTCGCGTGCCGAGCTCGGCGGCATCCTCGGGACGTCGGCCCCGACCGACGCCGGCGCCACGGCCCGCGCTCACCCGGACTGATCGAGGGAATCACCGCTTATCGCAGGCCGCGCCGCGCGCGATCGTCGTGGGGTGAACCCATCCACGCACCGCCCGCCGCGCGACGTGTTCCTCGTTGAGCAATACGCACCCGGCCTGACCGTCGAGACGTTTCTCGCCGGCCAGCGAGCGTCGGCGCAGGCGGCGAGCATCGTTTCGCTCTTCATCGTCGAAGACGAAACCGTGCTCTCGCTGTTCGAAGCGGTCGATGGCGCTGCCGTCGCCGATGCGAATCGCGCTGCCGGCGTGACGTTCACGCGGGTGTTGCCGACCGTCGCCGTGTGGGGCGGCCGTTCCGGGCAGCGCCGGACGCAGCCAGGAACGCCACGGAGGACCGCTCGATGAACCGACGACTCGTCGCGATGCCGGCAACGATCGCCCTGCTCCTGGGAGCGTGCGGCGGCGGCGCCACCGCCCCGAACGGCGGCAACCCGGGGGCGCCGACGCAGGCTGCCGTCGGTGGCGGCCAGACGACGCCGGGGAGCGGTTCGACCGGCGGGGGCGTCGTGACGATCGACGTGTGCGCAGCGGTCACCGCTGCCGACGTCGGCGCCTTCCTGACCAAGCCCGTCACCGCGGGTCCGCCGCCGATCGACGTCCAGCAGCCGGGCTTCTCCACCTGCCACTACACCACGAGCGGCGCCGCCGCTCCCGCGGTGCTCATCAATGCGATCTCGACCGGGGACCCGTCGGCGGCCGCGGCCGTCTACACCGGCTACGTCCCGGGGCAGGGCCAGCCGGCTGCGATCCAGCTGACCGGAATCGGGGACAAGGCCATGCACGTCCCCGGCACGCTGGACCTGTGGGCCATCAAGGGCTCCGTCCTCTGCAGCGTGTCGATCGCCGGTCCCGCAACCGCGGATGTCTCGAACTATCTCGGCCTCGCGACGCCTGGCGCCGACTCGCAGGACAACTACCCGGATGATTCGATGGCGGCCTTCGACCAGCAGATCGGCGTCCTGTGCAACAAGGTCTTTGCCGCGGGCGGCCAATGACCCGTCGACCCGTCGCCCTGGCCCTCGCGATCGCCCTGATCGCCGGGGCCTGCGGCGCGGTCACCACCAACCCGTCCGGCCCCAGGCCATCGCCGAGCCTCGCGGCGACGGCCATCGCGGCCCATGCCGTGCCGGCGGGCGCCACCGCCGCGATCGACGACGCGACGTGGGCCCTGGCCGAACGGGTGACCGCGCCGACCTACACCTCGGATGCCACCAATGCCTTCAAGGCGGCCCTCGCCGCCGCCGGCATTGCGGTGGTTGCCGACGCGAGCAGCGATCCGGCCGTGGCGGTCCCCGAGGTCCCGCTCACCGGAACGACCAGCCCCGTCGAGCTGCTTGACTTCCAGGCCCATGACCTGGCCGTCCAGACGTGGGGCGGGTCGACCTGGACCGGCGCCGAGCTCGACGGCGTTGCGCCCCTGCCAGCCGACGCGCCGCCGGGCACGCCGAGCCTGGCCCAGCTGCTCGCCGCCTACGCCGCCAGCGCGGCGACACCCGGCGGTGCGTTCGCCAGGGCGCTGCTGGCCGGTCAGGACCTGAAGAACCCGCCCACGCTGCGGTTTCCGGCGGTGGTCCTGTTCCTGTTCAGCTCCGACCTGGCCACCGACGGTGGCCGGATCCCGGCCCCCGGACGCAGCCCGTCCGCCGCCGTGCGCCTGCTGCCCCTTGCCGCTGCGGGACCGATCGCTGCCGCCCCGGCCGTCGACCTTGGCCTCGCCTGCTCCGGCCCCAGCGGCTGGATCGACGCAGCCGTCCAGGACCTCGAAGCGGCGCTCGTGTCCGCGATGCCGTCGGGCATCGTCGGGACGGTCCTCGGCGCCGCCCTGTCGTGGTTCCTCCATGTGGCCGCCGGGGTGGTCAAGGGTCTCGTCGATACATTCCTGGCGCCCGTCCTGACGCTCATCCGGGGCATCGCCGCGATCGCATCGGGACTCGCCGAGCAGATCGCCTCGGTCATGCCGTTCACGGTCCAGGTCATCGCCGGCCACGGCGACACGACGGCGGGCGCGACGTTCTTCCTCGGCAGCGACCCCGAGCGTGGGCAATACACCGCGTACGTGAGCGCCGGCGACCTGCCGAGCTGGCCCGATGCGGTCAGCACGTGTGCGGCTGCGGCCGGCATCAGCTTGCCGGACTTCACGAGCAAGGGCGTGCCGGTGACGTTTGGTCCCCTCGATGCGCCAGCCGATCCGCTGCTCGGGCCGACGGACCAGGCGGCCACGACGACGGCCACCGACGAGACCGGCAAGGCGGTCTGGCCGTTCCTCACCGCGCGCGACCCTGGCGACCCGACCGGGGAGCAACGGAACCAGTTCGACTACATGCCGGTGGCCGTCCATCGGCCGGAGCTGGATACGTTGAAGCGGCGGTTGACCCTGACCCTCCTGAGCCCGCTGCCGGCCATCCTCCAGCCGTTCGTGGGCGCCCTGCTCGCGCCCGTCCTCAACGGGATCCAGGACCGGCTGAACACGGTCCTCGACGTCCGCGGCATGGGACCGGCGATCATCGTCTACCACGACAAGGCGGCCCCGACGCCCGCACCCTCGCCGTCGGCCACGCCGAGCGGATCGAGCGCCTGCGCAGTGAGCCCGCGGCCCGGGACCTACGCCGGCACGTTCGAGGCGCAGGTCGACAGCCCCCAACCGCCCGTCCGGGATCAGTACGCCGTGAGTGGCCCGGTCAGCCTGCAGATCGCGGTCGGCGGAGCGGTGACGGGCTCATTCTCCGCGCAGGTCACGCACATCTACGACCTGTCCGGTGACATCCCCGAGCACATGGTCTCGACCTGGGACATGCAGGCCGGCAGGCTGCAAGGCTCGGTCTGTCAGCTCGGCCTCGTCCGAGGCGTCCTCGGCCCCATCACCTGCCAGGACTCGCGGCTCGGTGATTGCTCGGGACCCGCGCCGGGAGCCTTCGCCGGCCCCGACATCACGGTCCCGACGAGCAGCTTCGGCGCGCCGACCGGATCGGCGAGCCAGCTGAGGTGGCTGCTGTCCTATGACGGCCAGACCCCGGGCCTGATCGAGCACTGGTCGATCGTGGTCAACGCCACCCAGCCCTGACCGATCCCACCGGCGGTCGAGACTGATCGAGGGAATCGCCGCTTATCGGCGGGGCGGGCCGAGCGCAGAGTCGGGACATGCATGAACGCAAGCAGCGCGGGAGCCGCCCGCGTCGCGAGCGTCAAAGCCGAGCCTACAGATGGAGGACCGAACGATGCGCCGAGGACTTCCCGCGATGCTTGCCGTGCTGGCGGTCATGGCCGCACCAACTGTGGCGAGCGCCCACAATGCCGGACACCTGTACCTCCCGAATGGCGTGTGCCATGAGGTCGGTTCGTTCCGCCCGGCCCCGCTGGTCGGACCGGACCGGCACCAGCTGGACCTCGTGCCCGAGACGCCGAATCCGCCGTTCGACGAGTACGGCGTCAGCTTCGTCGGCTACGAGGGCCGGACACCGATCCTGCCAGGAGGCTGCCCTCGGACCTAGGCCACGGGTTGACCGGGTCGTGCGGACCAAGCTCTTCGGTGGGGCCCCGGTGATCGGGGCCTCACCCGATTCGTGTGAGGGTGCGGCGACTACTTCGCCGTCTTGGTCTTGGCTTGCTTCGGCTTCTTGGGCGTCTTCGCCTTCTTGTCCACGGAGCACCTCCAGGGGACTGCCGCCTGCGATCGGCCATCGTCGGCCGAGCCCGATGCTACCCGGATGCGCGGTTCGGCGGCTAGCCCACCGCGCTTGCGAACGCCGGGATGACCTCCCGACCGATGCGCTCGAGCTGGTCCAGCTCGTCGCCGTTCATGAGGTAGACGTTGAACTGGTCCACGCCCGCGGCCTCGAGCACGTGGAGCTTGTCGACGACCTGGCTGGCGTCGCCGAGGACGCAGAACCGATCGGTGACCTCATCGCCGACGAAGCCGGCATTGGACGAGCCGACCTCGGCGTGGTGGTGGTAGTCGTAGCCCGTGCGGTCGGTGATGTAGCCGGTCAGCGAGTCCGGCAGCTGCTCGCGGGGGTACCGGTTGACGAGGTCGACGACGTGGTTGGAGACCAGCGCCGGGAACCACCGCGTCCGTTCGCGGCCGTCGTCCATGGGGCCGACGTGGAGCGGCGCGGCGGCCTGGATCCGGATCGCCCCGGGCTCGCGGCCGGCGGCGACCGCGGCATCGCGGATCTGGCCGGCGAACCAGCCGATGAGGTCGGGATCGGCGAGCTGGAGGATCGCGCCGTCAGCCACGCGGCCGGTCATGGCCAGCGCCATCGGCCCGTAGCCCGCCACCCAGATGGGGAGGGTCCAGCGGCCGGTCCACGGGAGCTGCAGCTCGGTGCCTTCGTAGGTCACCGCGCGGCCTTCAACGAGCGCCTTGATGACGAGGATCGCCTCCTCGGTGTGGGCCAGCGTGATCGGCGGCTTGCCGAGGACGCGCCGCGCGGAATCGCCCCGCCCGATGCCCAGGTCCATCCGCCCGCCGCTGATCTCGTCGAGGGTCGCCAGCGCCGAGGCCGTCACGCTCGGCTCGCGGGTCCCGGGATTGGTCACGCAGGTCCCGAGCCGCAGCCGGGTCGAGTGCTCGGCCATCAGCGCCAGCAGGGGATAGGGCTCGCGCCACAGGACGTGGGAATCGAACAGCCAGGCATGGTCGAAGCCGGCGTCCTCGGCGGCCTTCGTCAGCTCCAGGGTGGCCGGGATCGAATGGTCCGGCTTGAGCGTGAACCCGAAGTGCATGCGGCCCTCCGTGGCGGGCGGCCGTCGCGCCGAGCTGCGAGCGGCCGACGCGCCGAGCTGCGAGTGGCCTACGGCCTGACGAGGTCGTCGTACTGGTCGGGGCGGCGGTCGCGGTAGAACTGCCAGGTCTGGCGGACCCGCTCGATGACGTCGAGGTCGAGGTCCCGGACGAGGAGCTCCTCGTCATGCGGGCTGCCGACCGGTCCGACGAACTGGCCCAGCGGGTCGACGAAATAGCTCTGGCCGTAGAAGTCGTCGTCGCCGATCTCCTTCTCGACTCCGACGCGGTTGATCGTGCCGACGAAGTAGCCGTTGGCGAGCGAGTGGCTGACCTGCTCGACCCGCCACAGGTATTCCGAGAGGCCGCGCGACGTGGCGCTCGGGATGAGCACGATCTCGGCGCCATTCAGGCCCAGGGCCCGCGCGCCCTCCGGGAAGTGGCGGTCATAGCAGATGTACACGCCGACCTTGCCGACCGCGGTCTGGAAGACCGGATAGCCGAGGTTGCCGGGCCGGAAGTAGAACTTCTCCCAGAAGCCCTTCACGTGCGGGATGTGGGTCTTGCGGTACTTCCCGAGATAGGACCCGTCGGCATCGATGACCGCCGCGGTGTTGTAGTAGATGCCGGCGGTCTGGCTGTCCTCCTCGTACATCGGCACGACGAGGACCATCCCCAGCTCCTTGGCGAGCGACTGCATCCGCTTGGTCGTGGGGCCGTCCGGGATCAGCTCGGTGTAGCTGTAGTACTTGGCGTCCTGGACCTGGCAGAAGTACGGCCCGTAGAACAGCTCCTGGAAGAGCATGAACTGGGCGCCC
This sequence comes from Candidatus Limnocylindrales bacterium, assembly GCA_036493155.1. Taxonomy (GTDB): domain Bacteria; phylum Chloroflexota; class Limnocylindria; order Limnocylindrales; family CSP1-4; genus UBA5189. Next base: position 13,115 of record DASXQE010000015.1, read on the forward strand.
TGCTGCTTCGCCTCATGGGCGTAGCGCTCGTGCTTCTGGATCATCGACTCCTTGTCGCCGGTCCAGCTCGCCTGCAGCAGCGCCCCGCGCACCTTCCGCGCCATGGCTCGACCTCCGCTTCGATCGCCAGCGATGGTACGCGCACCCCGCGCGGGGTCGGACCGTCTCGTGGTGTACTGTCGGCCCACCAGCAAGGAGGTCGGCCCCGATGGGCGTCGATACCGCAGGCACGCGCCTGACGAGCGAGCAGATCGTCGAGGCCAACCGTGCCCACACGTTCTTCTCGTGGTCGGTCCAGGGTCAGCTCGACCCCATCGCCATCGACCATGCCGAGGGTGTCTACCTCTACACCCCCGAGGGCAAGCGGATCCTGGACTTCAACAGCCAGCTGATGTCCGTGAACATCGGCCACGGCGATCGCCGGGTCATCGATGCGATCACGGCCCAGGCGATGAAGCTGCAGTACGTCCAGCCGGCGTTCGCGACCGAGATCCGTGGCCAGCTTGGCGAGAAGCTCGCCGAGATCCTGCCCGGTGACATGGACAAGGTGTTCTTCACGCTGGGCGGCGCCGAGGCGATCGAGAACGCCATCAAGTTCGCCCGCCACCTGACCGGCCGCTACAAGGTGCTCGCCCGCTACCGCGCCTATCACGGCGCGACGTTCGGCGCGATGACCCTGACCGGCGACCCGCGCCGCTGGGCCAACGAGCCGGGCCTCGTCGGCGTCGTCCGCTACCCCGACACCCACCGCTGGGGCGAGGCCGAGCCGCGACCCGTGGCCGAGAGCCTCCAGGGCCTCGAGGACGTCATCCGCTACGAGGGCGCCCACACGATCGCCGCGATCTTCCTCGAGACGATCGTCGGGACGAACGGCATCCTCATCCCGCCCGACGGCTACCTCCAGGGCGTCCGCGAGATCTGCGATCGCAACGGCATCCTGATGGTCTGCGACGAGGTCATGGCCGGCTTCGGCCGGACCGGCCGATGGTTCGCGGTCGACCACTGGGACGTCGTCCCGGACCTCATGACGATGGCCAAGGGCCTGACCAGCTCGTACCTGCCGCTCGGCGCGGTGGCGATGCGCCACCACATCGCCGAGGCCTTCGAGACGAAGATGTTCTACGGCGGGCTGACCTACTCCTCGCACCCCGTGTCGCTGGCTGCGGCGCTCGCGACGATCAAGGTCTACGAGGAGGACGACCTGATCGGCAACGCCGACCGGCTCGGGCCGGTCATGCGCCGCCACCACGAGCAGCTGGCCGCGAAGCATCCCTCGGTCGGGGCCCATCGCAACCTCGGCCTGTTCGGGATCATCGACCTCGTCCGGTCGCGCGACCCCTGGACGCCGCTCACGCCGTACAACGGCACGAGCGACGAGATGAAGGCCATCCAGAAGCTCTTCCGCCAGGAAGGCCTCTACGCGTTCACCCCGAACAACTCGATCCACACCAATCCGCCGCTGTCCATCACGGAAGGCCAGCTCGCGGACGGGTTCGAGATCATCGATCGGGCGCTCGACATCGCCGACCAGGCGGTGACGAGCTAGCGCGGCGCGGCCGCCCCGATCCCCGCGCGACCCCCGCGCGACACCGAGGAGATCATCGAGGAATGAATCGCCGAGCCTGGCTGGCGGTGGCTGCCGTCGCGGTCATCGCCGTCTCCGCCTGCACGCCGTCCGAGACGGTCTCGCCCTCGGCCAGCGAGGGCGCCAGCAGCTCGGCCTCACCGGGAGCCTCGCCGAACGGCTCGCCCGGAACGGCCGGGGGTCCCACCACGGTTCGGGTCCAGCTTCCGGGCCCCATCGACGGCCAGTTCGCCGGCTACGTCGCCGCCCAGCAGCTCGGCTACTTCTCCGATGACAACCTCGTGGTCACCTTCGTGCCAGGCGACGCGGCCAACCTGTCCACCAGCTACTTCTCGCCGGGCGTGTCCGGTCCGGAGTTCACCGTCGCGCCCGCGGTGCCGGTGCTGGCCGCCCGAGAGCACGGCTCCGATCTGGTCAACATCGCCCAGGTCTTCCAGAAGTCCGGCACGGTCGTGCTGACCTGGAAGAAGGACGGCATCACCGACATCTGCGGCCTGAAGGGCAAGCGCGTCGGGCTGTGGTCGTCGGGCGGCGGCGCCGTGCCAAACCTGCACCCGCTCGATGACCTGGAGGTGACCTCCAGCCTCGCCGCCTGCCCGCTCACCTCGACCGACTATCACGGCGTCGAGATCCTGCGGGACGTGACGGGCTTCCTGGATCACTCCCTGGATGCGACCCAGGCCGCGACCTACGACCAGGTCGCCCAGGTCCTCGAGGCCACCAACCCGACCACGAGCCAGCAGTACACGACTGACGACCTCACGCTGCTGAGCCCGACGGACCGGCACGCCACCCTCCAGGACGGCATCTACGCGAGCGCCGCGTGGCTCGCCGGCAGCGGCCACCGGGACGTCGCGGTCGCGTTCATCCGGGCCTCGATCCGCGGCTGGCTGTACTGCCGCGATCACCTCGAGGACTGCGTCCAGTTCACCACCAAGGCGGGCACGAACCTCGGGGAGAGCCACACCCGCTGGATGATCAACGAGGTCAACGGCCTGATCTGGCCGAGCCCCGGCGGGGTCGGCCAGCTCGATCCCGTCCTGTGGCAGCAGACCATCACCGTGGCGACGGCCGGTGGCGCGCTGACGAAGGCACCGAGCCTGAATGCCTATGACGACTCGCTCGTGCCGGACGCGACCGCGATCCTGCAGGGCAAGGACCTGACGGCGACCGACTACCAGAAGGGGACGGTCGTGGTCGCGCCCGGCGGGAAGTAGGGGAGGGGCCGAGGAGGCACCGATGTCATCTGCCCAGGATCATCGCTGGACATTCCTCGCCACGAGCGCGGAGCCGCAGGCGCCGGGGCTCCTGGCCGCGGTCTGCGATCGCTGCGGGGCGATGCGCACCGGAGCCCTGCCCAAGCCCGGCTACGAGCGCCACATCAACATCATCGGCACGTGCCCGGGCGCGCCGCAGCAGTCGGAACGGCCCGGTGGAGCGCGAAAGCTGGACGGCCGCGACAACTGATCGCGGGACGAGTCGAGCTGGGATTGGCCTGACGGCCAGGATTGGCCTGACGGCCAGCCGAACAACGAGCTAGGCCGGCGCCTCGCCCTCGTTGGCGGCAGGCTCGGCATCCGGCGCGTGGGTGGGGGCCGGCGATGGTGCCGATGGGGCCTGGGGCCGCAGGTCGACCGTCCGGACCCGGCGGACCTGACCCGAATCCGTCTTGACGATGGCGACCGGGATGACCCCGCCGACCAGCGACTCGACGACGCCGCCCTGGCCCTCGTACATGCCGCTCGAGATGCTGACGTGGGCGCCTGGCCGGATGTCAGCTCGCCCGGTCAGAGCCTCGAGGTTGATGGTCACGGCGCCACTGGCGTAGCCGGGCCGGGCGGTGCCCGTCGCGGCACTGCGACTGTTGGTCGCGGTCTTGGCCGGTGGGTAGACGACCTTGCGTCGACGCATTCCCTAGCGCCGGTGCCGGGGGCCCGAGTCGGCCGCCGGTGGCTTCGGCTCGTGGCCGGGCCGGGGCGGGTTCGGGATGGTGCCCGGCGGCTGGTTCGGGGGAGGCGGCAGCGGGCCGCGCTCCTTGGCCGCGCGCACCTGGGCGTCGAACTGCCGGGCCACGTCAACGGGGATGCTGCCCCGCCACGCTCGCTCGACCTCGGCGGTGCGCTCGGCCTCGGCGGCCCGGCGGGTGCGCTCGAACGCGGAGTGCTTGGTCACGGGCGCGTGCTCAAGCGGCGCGGATCTTCGCGGCGCGCGGACCTTTCTGCCCGGACTCGACCTCGAACTCGACCTTCTCACCGCCGGCGAGGCGATCGAAGTCGAGCGAGGAGTCGAGGCCACTTCGATGGAAGAAGTAGTCCTTGCCATCGTCCGCGGTGATGAAGCCGAAGCCGCGATCCGCGACGACCTTCTTGATGGTTCCGGTAGCCATGTCAGCCTTCTCCAGCGTGAGAACGCGACGAGCGGTCCGGTCCATCGAGGAGGCGAAACCACACGCAGAGTCGCCGCAACGTGCGGCAGGCAGCGACCATACCACACGCTCGCCCAGCGGCGAGCGGCGAGCGGCGAGCGGCGATTGCCCGCGGCCCGGGGCCGAGGGCCGCTCAGTGATCAGTCGGTCCGGCCCGTCCCGAACTGGCGGTCACCGGCATCGCCCAGGCCGGGCAGGATGTAGCCCTTGTCGTTGAGCTGGCGGTCGAGGGCCGCACAGTAGATCTCGACGTCGGGGTGGGCCGTGCTCACCGCCTCGACCCCTTCCGGCGCCGCGATCAGGTTGACGAGCTTGATCCGGACCGGCGGATTCGCGCCCCACTTCTTGAGGACCTCGATCGCCGCGCTGGCCGAGCCGCCCGTCGCGAGCATCGGATCGAGGATCAGGCACAGGTCGACCGTCGCCGCGTCGGGCAGCTTGTTGTAGTACTCGACCGGCTGGAGGGTCCGCTCGTCGCGGAACAGCCCGAGGTGCCAGACCTGGGCCGTCGGCATCAGCTCCAGCATCGCGTCGACCATGCCGAGGCCGGCTCGCAGGATCGGGATGAGCCCGATCCGCTCGCCCAGCTCCGCGCCGGGCATGGTCTCCAGGGGCGTCCGGACGGCCTTGGGCTCCAGCCGCGCATCGGCAAGGGCCTCGTAGCCGAGGAGCCAGGACAGCTCGCGGACCACCTCGCGGAACTTCTTGGGCTCCGTCGTTTCGTCGCGCAGGATGCCCAGCTTGTGGGCGACGGCCGGGTGGGTCGAGACGTGGAGGGTCGGGCTGGCCATGGCGGTCGGGGCCTCCGTCGATGCGTTCGCCGGGCGATGCTACATCCCGTTTGACGGGTCGTTCCGCCCTCCGTACCGTGTCGCTCCGTGCCCACCTCCTCGCCCTCGCGCCTGGCGCGCGGGCGCGCGACCCAGCCCAACCGGGCGAAGCGTCCCGTGCCCCCGGTCCTCGTGCGGGAGATGCGCGGCGAGGTCGAGGAGAGCAGCCACCGCGGCGACGTCGTCGAGGTCGACCTCGGCGGCCGGATCCTTCGGGCCATCGGCGACCCGGAGCGGCCGACGAACCTCCGATCCGCGGTCAAGCCGTTCGGCCTGATCGCCCTCCTCGAGGCCGGCGGGGACAGGGAGTTCGGACTCGAGCCGGCCGAGCTCGCGATCATGGCCGGCAGCCACTCCGGCGAGGACCTCCACGTCCGGACGCTGCTGGCGCTGTTCCGGCGCACCGGAATCAGCCAGGCGGACCTGGCCTGCGGGACGATGACCCCGATGGACGACCTGACCGCGGCGCGCCTCGCCCGCGACGGCGAGCGACCGGGCGTCATCCGGCACATGTGCTCCGGCCAGCACTCGGTGTTCCTGCTGATGTCGAAGCTGGGCGGCTGGACGCCGCGGGAGTACTGGCTCGACGATCACCCGACCCAGGTTGCGCTGCGCGACGCCGTGGCCAAGGCCTTCCGGACCAGCCCGACCCGGCTCGTCACGAGCATCGATGGCTGCGGCATCTCGACGTTCGCATTTCCCCTCCGGGAGATTGCCTGGGCGTTCGCGTGCCTGGCGGACCCGGACGGCATCCCGGGCGACGATCCGCGCTCCCGGCTGGCCGGCCACTACCGCACGATCGCCGGCGCGATGATGGCCCACCCCGAGATGGTCGCCGGGACCCACGACCGCCTCGACACGTCGCTGATGAAGGCCATCCCGGGCCGCGTCGTCGCCAAGGGCGGTGCCGAGGCCCTCCGCGGCGCGGGGATCCTGCCCGGCCCGCGGGCCGGCTCGAGTGCTCGTGGCGGCTCCTCCGGCGCCTCCGGCATGGCCCTGAAGATCGAGGACGGCGACGGCTATGACCGGGCGGCCCCGGCCGCCTTCGTCGAGGCGCTGCGCCAGGCAGGCGTCGTCGACGGCCAGCCGCTGCGAGCCCTTGCGCGCTACCACCGCCCGCCGACGATGGACGCGCACGGGCGCGTCGCGGCCGAGGCCATCCCGGCCTTCGAGCTCGCGCCGATCGGGGAGCTCGTCAGCTAGGTCGACCGCGGCGGTCGGTGCCGCGTCGAGGGCCACGCATCGACACTGCCCCGAAGTTCGCCCGCGAGCCCGGGCCCCCACGCCGAGCGCTGCGACCGGTCGCCCGAGCGGCGACACTGTCCGAGTGACTGCCGCCCGCGATCCCTACTCGATTCTCGGGCTGGAGGCCGGCGCATCGCCGGCCGAGATCAAGCGCGCGTACCGGCGGCTCGCCAAGGTCCTGCACCCCGACTTCGCCGGCGAGCAGTCGCTGCCGGCATTCCTGGCCGTCCAGGAGGCGTACGAGCGACTCACGGGCACGCGGGTGCGGACGGTTCGGCAGCCGGGAGCCGGGGGCGCTCCGCCGAGCGCGTCCCGCGGCTCATCGGGATTCCGCGAGCCGTGGCGGGCCGACCCGGAGCGGGCACGGGCGGCACGCGAACAGGCCCGAGCTCGTCGCGGCGGCCCCGGCGCCGGTCCCGCGGACGGCGGCCCCTCAGCGTCCGCCGGGTCCAGCCGAGCCGGTCCACCGGGGTCGGGTGCGGGCGGGAGTCGGGCCCGGGGCGAGCGGACGGCCGGCGGGCCACGTGCCGGCGGCCGCGATGATCACGCGTCGGGCGGCCAGGCTGGTCCTCGTCCCGGCGGCCCGGCCTCGGCCGACGCCTCGGCCGACGCCGATGGCGCAGATGGCGCGGGCGGGGCTGGCGACGGCGGCAGCAGCGGAACCGCTGGCCGGCGAGCCGGCGGCAGTCGAGCCGGCGCCACCCGGCGGCGACGCCCGACCCGCAAGGCCACGATGGGCTCGACGAGCTACGACGAGGCTCGCGACCCGGCCGATCCGCGCTGGGCCGGCGCCTCGTGGTACGGGCCCACGTCGGGCGAGTACTGGATCGTGAATCCCCGCGAGTACGCCGACCCCCGGAAGCACGGTCCCGGCTACTCCAGCCGCGTCCGGTCGGGCGGCGAGGTCCACGCGCCGGACGCCGCGGAGCCGGAGTCCCACCGTGAGGCGAGACCCGAGGCGCGACCCGACGCAGGGCCCGCCGCAGGGCCGGAGGCCGGCCGCAAGGCCGCGATGCCAGCGGACGCGCAACCCGAGACGGCGGGCCCGAGCGTCGCGACCTCATCGCGGGAGCGGTCGATGCCGCCCAAAGCGACGGTTCCTGGCGCTGGATCGTCTCCGCTCGGCTTCGACCTCGACGCGCTGCTCCGGACCGGGACCGCCGATCCGCTGCGGCGAATCGGGCTCGTGCTGCTCGCGTGGGCACCGATCGGCATCGCCACGGCGGGCGTCATCGGTGACGTCACGGGCTGCGCGACGTACTCGACGGCGTGCGACGGCACCGACCCGTTCCTGCCCTGGGTCGCCCAGGCCGTGATCATCGGGGTCCTCCTGGTCGTCGCGCCGCTGGCGCGGGTCCTGGCCGCAGGGGCGATCGCGACGGTGGTCGGGCTCGTGCCGGCGACGGCCCTGGTCATCGCGGCCGGCGGGGCCCGGTCGACCCTCGCCGGATCGGTCCTGGGTGGCACCCTCGCGCTCGCGTGGCTGGCCGGTGTGGCCTGGGCGACGTGGCGCATGCTCGTGCGCAGGGGAGGAGAGCCATCGTGAGCGGGGCGGGCGACACCAGGCGCCATGCGGGCGACCTGTCGAGCGCGGCGCAGGAGTACCTGCTGGTCCTCCGGACGCTGTCCGGCAACGACGCGCGCATCACCCCGGCTGTCGTCGCGCGGCGGCTCGGCGTCACGACCCAGGCGGCCAGCGAGATGCTCCGGCGCCTGACGGCCGACGGCCTGCTCGCCGCGGCGATCCCGATCGCCGATCAAGCGCCGAACCCGCGGGAGGTCCGCCTGACGCCGGCCGGTCGGACGGCCGCGGATGCCATCTTCCGTCGCCACGCCCTGTGCGAGTGGCTGCTGTCGGAGATCGTCGGGCTGGGATGGGCCGCGTCGGACCAGGAGGCGGAGCGGCTCCAGGCCGCCGTCTCGCCGCAGGTCGAGGCCCGTCTCGACGACCTCCTGGGCCATCCCGAGACCTGCCCCCACGGCAATCCGATCGATCTCGAGACCGCTCGCCGCCGCCCGCCGGGCACGCCCCTGTCTGCGGTGCCCGCCGGCGAGCGAGCGACGATCTACCGGGTCACCGAGGAGGCCGAGGAGGACTCGGCCCTGCTGGGCTATCTCGAGGCCCGCGGCCTCCGGCCGGGAGCACCGGTGACGATCCTCGCCCGGTCTGAATCCCTGGATTCGCTGACGCTCGATGGCCCGCTCGGACGAGCGACGCTCGGGCTGCGACCCGCGAGCCTCATCCGCGTCCTCCAGGGCGACGCAGACCCGGCACTCTTCCACCGCGTCCCGGCACGCGCCTGATCCCGGCGGTCGTGAACGTTTTCGCGACTGCCGTCGTCGGATAGGGCAGCCGGAGCGAAGGCCGGCACGGGTGAGGGCCGTGACACGGTGGAGGCCGCGATGTTGACGGACCGGGGCGTCGATGTCGGCGCGCTGGTGCTGGCCCGACTCGATGACGCCTTCCGCCTCGCCCGGGCGATCCTGCTCGACGACGGCGACGCGGAGGACGCCATCCAGGAGGCCAGCCTGGCCGCGTGGCGGCGGCGATCCAGCCTGCGGGACCCGGAGCGCTTCGAGCCGTGGTTCGAGCGGATCGTCGTGAACCAATGTCGGGACCAGCTCCGCCGCCGGAACCGCGCAGTCCCGCTGGCACCGCGGACCGTCGATCTCGACGTCGCTGGCGGCGGTGCCGGGTCGGCCGCCGAGCGGGGCGAGGACCCGGACATCGATCGGGCACTCGCCGCGCTCGACCTCGATCACCGGCTCGTGGTGGTCATGCGCTACTGGCAGGACCGCAGCGTCGAGGACATCGCGAGCCGCCTCGGGATTCCGGCGGGCACCGTCAAGTCACGCCTCCACCACGCCCTCAAGCGCATTCGCGGCAGCCTCGAGGCCAGCCGCGCCGAGGAGGCCCGCCGTGGATGACCCGGAGCTCGAAGCGCGTCTGCGCAGCCATCTCCATGCCCGCCTCGATGACGCCATGCCGTCCGCGGAGCTCGAGGCGGCGGTCCGGGGCGGCCTCCGAGCCGAGCCCGTCCAGGGTGGCGGGCTGCGGTGGGTGGCAGCTCGTGCGCCGAGGCTCCGCATCGGCCTCGCCGGCGCAGCCGTGGTGCTCATGGCCCTCGTCATCGGCGGGGTCGTGACCCGGCCGCCGGCGGGGACCGCCACGAGCCCGTCGCCCAGCGCGCCGTCGGAGGGTCAGTCGTTCATCGTGCTGCCGCCGACGGCCGCGATTCCCGACAAGACCGCGACCGAGGCCGCCATGGTCATCCTCGAGGATCGCCTGCGGACCCTCGGCGTCGGCACGTTCAGCGGCGCCGCGGGCAACGCGATCCAGTTCGAGGTCCCCGCCGGCGGGCCCAGCAACGACGTCGTTCGGCAGGTCCTCGGCGCTGCCGGCCGCGTGGAGCTCGTGCCGCTGCCGGCCGCGGACTACGGACCCGGCGGCGCGACGGCGGTTCCGGGCCAGCCGCTCCCGAAGCCGGAGCCGCCGCTGTTCGGCGGTCCCGTCCGGGTCGTCGTCGAGCGTGCCACGGATCCCGCCAGTGGCGCATTGTCGACCAGCCTGAATCTCACCGCGACGGACGCGCCGCGATTCGCCGCGTATACGGCCGCCAACGTCGGGCAGCAGCTCGCCATCCTCGTCGACGGGGATGTCGCGCTCGTGCCGATCATCCAGTCGGCCATCACCGATGGGCACCTGACGGTCACCTCGCCGACCGGGACGCCCACGCCGGCGTGGGCGGTGCTGCTGAGCGGCCCGCTGCCGGACGCCTGGCGCGGCGCCACCGTGCCGGTGCTGATCTCCCGCGACGATGCGGCGGCGCTGGCGTTCATGGAGCCAGGCGTCCAAGGCGCGCCCGAGACGCCAAATCTGGACGCGCGCCTCATCGCCGGCAGCTGGCGCCCGATCTGGACCGTCGAGGCTCACGGCAGCTTCCCCGACCTTCACTGCACGCGGGGGCCCGCCTGCCCGTCACCGTCGACCATCGAAATCGTGCTGATCGACGCCATCAATGCCGGGATCCTCGGGTACGAGCAGCCGAGCCCGTAGACTCGTTGGGTGACCCAGACCCGCGATCGGATCGCCCCCAGCCCGACCGGTCCGCTCCACATCGGGACGGCCAGGACGGCTCTCTTCAACTACCTGTTCGCGCGTCGCACGGGCGGCGCGTTCGTGCTGCGGCTCGAGGACACCGACGTGGCCCGCAGCACCGTGGCCTTCGAGTCGGACATCCTCGGCGGGCTGCACTGGCTCGGCATCGAGTGGGACGAAGGCCCAGATGCCGCCGCCGGGCCGGACCGGGGCCCGTACGCGCCGTACCGGCAGCTCCAGCGGATGGCCCGCCACCAGGCGGTGGCCGGCGAGCTGCTCGCCGGCGACCTGGCCTACCCGTGCTACTGCACCCCCGCCGAGCTCGAGGCCGACCGCAAGGCCCAGGAGGCCGCCCACCAGGCCCCGCGCTACGTCGGGCGGTGCGCACAGCTGACCCTCGAGGAGCGGGCCGCGAAGGAAGCCGCGGGCCAGCGCGGCGCGCTGCGGTTCCGGGTCAAGCCGGGCGTCGTCACGTGGAACGACCTCGTCCGCGGCGACATCGAGATCGACACGGCGAACATCGGCGGCGACTTCGTCATCGTCCGGAGCGACGGGACGCCGCTGTACCACTTCGCCGTCGTCGTCGACGACGCGGACATGGCGATGACCCACATCATCCGTGGCGAGGACCACATCTCCAACACGCCCAAGCACATCCTGCTGTTCGAGGCGTTGGGGTTTCCGCTGCCGGCCTTCGGCCACCTGCCGCTGATCCTCAACCCGGATCGGACCAAGATGTCGAAGCGCAAGAGCCAGACGGCGATCGCCGACTACATCGCCCAGGGCTTCGTGCGCGAGGCGCTCGTCAACTACCTGGCGCTGCTCGGCTGGTCCACCGGGACCGAGGAAGAGGTGCTCTCGCTCGAGGAGCTGAGCGGCCGGTTCGACCTCGAGCACGTCCAGAAGGGCGGCGCGGTGTTCGACCGCGAGCGGCTCGAGTGGCTCAACGGCCAGTGGATCCGGCGACTCGATTCCGACGACCTGATCGCCCGGCTGGAGCCATTCCTGCAGCGCGAGCTCGATGCCGGCCGGATCGACCGGCTGCCCGATCCCGATGAGCTGCGCGCCCTCCTGCCGATCGTCCAGGAGCGCCTGCCGCGCCTCGACGCGATCGGGGACCTGGTGGGCTTCCTGTGGGTCGACGACCTGCGGCCCGATCCGGCGGTGCTCGTCCCGAAGCGCTGGGACGCGGCGACGACACGGGACGCGCTCGCGGCCGCGCGCACGACGATCAGCGACGCCATCGGGGCCATCGACTGGGAGGCGGACGAGCTCGAGCCGCCACTCCGGGCATTGGCCGAGGGCCGCGGCTGGAAGGCCGGCGATCTCTTCATGGCCATCCGCGTGGCCGTGACCGGCCGGACCGCGACGCCGCCGCTGTTCGATACGCTCGTCGCGCTCGGCCGGGATCGGACCCTCGCGCGCCTCGAGCGCGCCGTCGAGCTGCTCCCCGCCGCTTCGGAGGTGCCCGCCCCATGACCATGACCCACGCCGGCGTCCAGGCCTGGCTCGATCGCTACGTCGAAGGCTGGCGGACCTACGACCAGTCGATCGTCGAGGACCTCTTCGCCGAGGATGCCGAATATCGCTACCACCCCTGGGACGAGCCCATCCGCGGCCGCGCGGCGATCGTCGACAACTGGCTGAACCCGAGCGGCCCCGCATCGGGCCGCGACGAGCCCGGGACGTGGAAGGCCCACTACGCGCCGTTCGCCGTCGATGGCGACGTCGCGGTCGTGCTCGGCGAGACCTGGTACTTCGCCGATGCCAGCCAGGCCGTGGAGGAGCGCCACTACTGGAACAGCTGGACGATCGAGTTCGACGCAGCAGGCCGGTGCCGGAGGTTCACGGAGTACTTCATGCAGCGCAAGAAGGCGGCCTGACCATGGCCTCGATGCTCGGCGAGCTGCCGGTCTGGCCGATCCTCCTGTCCACCGACATGGCCGCCAGCAAGGCGTTCTACGGCGAGACGCTGGGGCTGACCCTGGCCAGCGAACGGGTGGGCGAGCGGCTCGTCTTCCAGTGCGGCGACGGCTCGCGGCTGATCATCTCGCACAGCACGATCGGCACGAAGGACAGCCAGACGCAGGTCGTCTGGCGCGTGCCGGACATCAAGGCCGCAGTGGCCGATCTACGGTCGCGCGGCGTCCGGATCGAGGACTACGAGGCGCCCGATCCCGTGACCGACGATGGCATCGCCGACATGGGCCACCAGTGGGCCGCCTGGTTCATCGATCCGAGCCGCAACGTGCTGTCGGTCATCCAGCCGAAGGGCTGACGCCGGCCGGAACCTCAGCCGGACCAGGGCATCATCGAGATCACGCCGGCCGAGCCGGGGCTGCCGAAGCACGGCGGCACGCCGCTCGTGTCCGTGGCGCTCAGCGGGCTGCCAACGAAGCGATCCGTGCCGCCGGGGAACATGAACGCGACGGTCACCGGCGGGGTGGGATCCGGGCCGCAGTAGTTCGAGGCATCGACGTCGGTCGCGGCCAGCCCGCCCGCAACGAGCGTGAGATCGGCGGGAGCGGTCGGATCCTGGCCGTCGAGCAGCACCGCGCCATGGCCGTCGACGAGCTGCGGCCGGTCGAGGACGGGCATCCGGCACGGTGATGACCCGGTGTTGGTGACCTCGACGTGGGCGAAGCGATGGCCGGTGGCGTTGTCCCAGGCCGTGATCCGGGCCGCGAGCTGGCTGCCGGCGCAGGCGGCAGCCAGGGCGACCGGTGTCGGGGCCGGGGTGGCTGTCGGCGCTGGGCTCGGGACGGTGCTCGAGACCGCTGTCGCGTCAGTCGACGCACTGGCTTGGGTCGTCGGGCCCGGTGATGGGCTCGTGCATGCGGCGACGAGCACGCCGACCGCGAGCGCGGACATCGCAAGCAGGCGGCTGGCTCGGCGTGGCACGGCTGTCCCCTTGACGCCGGCATCCCCGCGGCCGGCCGCTGCCGATGGTAGCCGCGGCCGCAGATCGATCGTTCGGCGCCGGCCAATGCCTCGTTAACAATCGTGCGTATGCTCGGAGGCGATGCCCAGAACGATCCTCGTGGTCGAGGACGAGCCGACGTTGCGGGAGACCCTGGCCGAGGCCCTCGAGAGTGATGGCTTCGCCGTCCGGACCGCAGCCGACGGCCCAACAGCGGTCGCGTCGTTCCGCGAGGCCCAGCCCGACCTCGTCCTGCTCGACCTGATGCTGCCCGGGCTGTCGGGCATCGACGTCACGCGGGCGCTGCGGGCCGAGTCGGCGGTCCCCATCGTCATGCTGACGGCGCGCGATTCCGAGGTCGACAAGGTCGTCGGGCTGGAGCTCGGCGCGGACGATTACATGACCAAGCCGTTCAGCCTGCGCGAGCTCTCGGCGCGGATCCGCGCCATCTTCCGCCGGACCGACCAGCTCGGCGCCAGCCAGCTGCCACCGATGGTCGAGCTCGGGCCGATTCGCGTCGACGTGGCCGGGCACCGGCTGCTGCACGACGGCCGGGACGTCCCCGTCAAGCCCAAGGTCTTCGAGCTGCTGTCGTTCCTGCTCCGTCATCCCGGCCAGGTCATGACGCGGGACCAGCTCCTGGAGCACGTCTGGGGCTACGACTACCCGGGCGAGACGCGCACCGTCGACGTGCACGTCCATTGGCTCCGATCCGCGATTGAGCCCGACCCGGAGCATCCATCGATCATCCAGACGGTCCGCGGCGTCGGCTACGTGCTCCGCCGGCCGACATGACCACGCGAGTTCACGCGCAGCACATCGGCTGTTGACCGGCGTCCTCGATCGTGCGGCCCATGACCCATCCGCCCTTCCGCTCCGAGGTCCTCCGCCTCCGCCGCTGGTGCGGCGATCCGCTCGACACGGAGACCGGTCGGGTCGTCTCCCATCTCGAGCCGATCCGGTCGCGCCGCAGCCTGTTGTCCTCGTTTGCCCGTGAGGCGAGCCCGTCTGAGCCAGTCCGGACCGCGTACGCGATCCGCTGGATCGAGCTCGGCACGGGGATCGTCGCGTCCGGTGTTTCGCGGGCGCGACGGCGGCGAGTGATTCGGCCGGTGCTTCGCTCGCGCCGCTAGAGGATCCGGCTCAGGACCTGCCAGGCCAGGAACGACACGATCGCCGACGCGGGGATCGTGAGGACCCACGCGACCACGATGTTCCAGGCGAGGCCCCAGCGCACGGCCGAAAGCCGGTCGCTTGCGCCCACGCCCATGATCGCCGACGAGATGACGTGGGTCGTCGAGACCGGCATCCCGAACGCCGAGGCGCCGAGGATGATCGTGGCGGCGGTGGTCTCAGCGGCGAAGCCGTGGATCGGGTCGAGCTTCACCACCCGCTGGCCCATCGTCCGGATGATCCGCCAGCCGCCCGCGGCGGTCCCGAACGAGATCGCGCTGGCCGCGAGGACGATCACCCAGAGCGGCACGTCGGGCTTCGCCAGGATCCCGCCGGCCACGAGCGCCAAGGTGATGATGCCCATGGTCTTCTGGGCATCGTTTGAGCCGTGGCTGAACGCCATGTAGGCGGCCGACAGGATCTGGAGCCGCCGGAACCGTTCGTTGAGCCGCCGCGGATGGGCATGCACGAAGACATTGAGCAGCACGACCATCAGCAGGAAGCCGATCCCGATCCCCAGGATCGGGGAGAGGATGAGCGGGACGAGGACCTTCTGGATGATGCCGTCCGGAAGGAGGGATCCGAAGCCGCCGGCGGCGGCGATCGCCGCGCCGATGAGGCCGCCGATGAGCGCGTGGCTCGATGACGATGGGATGCCGAGCCGCCACGTGATCAGGTCCCAGGCAATCCCGCCCACGAGCGCCGCGGCGACCACGATCTGGCCCTGGTCGCCACCCGGCGTCATCGCGATGCCCGACGCGATGGTCTTGGCCACCGCGGTGCCGGTCAGCGCCCCGATGAAGTTGGCCGCGGCCGACATCAGGATCGCGTAGTGCGGCCGGATCGCCCGCGTCGAGACCGACGTCGCGATCGCGTTGGCGGTGTCGTGGAAGCCGTTGACGTAGTCGAAGGCGACCGCGAGCACCAGGACGACGATCAGCAGGAACGTGAATCCGGCGGGCACTGCCTGAAAGGCTAGCAGCGCGCGGCGCACCGCTCGGCGCGGGGGCCGCCGATCGGAGGCGCCCGTATCTCCGATATCCTTCGCCATCCCATGCGCCTGAGCGAGCTGTTCTTCGCAACCCTCCGCGACGACCCGGCCGATGCCGAGATGGCGTCGCATCGGCTGCTGCTGCGAGCCGGCTACGTCCGACCGCTGGGCTCCGGGATCTATTCGCTGCTGCCGCTGGGCTTCCGGGTGTCGCAGCGCGTCGAGCAGGTCATCCGCGAGGAGATGAACGCGATCGGCTGCCAGGAGATGGAGATGCCGGTCGTCCATCCCGCCGAGGTCTGGAAGGAGAGCGGCCGGTACTTCAAGATCGGTCCCGAGCTGGCCCGGTTCAAGGACCGCGGCGAGCGCGACATGGTCCTGGCGATGACCCACGAGGAGGTCATCGCGATCCTCCTGCGCGACCTCGTCCAGAGCTACCGCCAGCTGCCCGTCCAGCTGTACCACTTCCAGACGAAGTTCCGCGACGAGCCGCGCTCCCGTGGCGGCCTCATCCGGGTCCGCGAGTTCGTCATGAAGGACGCCTACTCGTGCGACCTCGACCAGGCCGGCCTGGATCGGAGCTACGAGCTGTACCGCGGCGCCTACGTGAGGATCTTCGAGCGGCTCGGCCTCGACGCGCTCATGGTCCGGTCCGATGTCGGGATCATGGGCGGCACCGGCGCCCACGAGTTCATGGTCCTCAACGACTTCGGCGAGGACACCCTCGTCCTGTGCGACAGCTGCGGCTACGCCGACAACCAGCAGATCGCCGAGGTCCAGAAGCCGTCACCCGCGGCGGAGGAGCCTCTCGCGATGGCGGACGTCGAGACACCCGACGCCACGACGATCGACGCGCTCGCGAGCTTCCTCCGGATTCCCTCGTCGAAGACGGCCAAGGCGGCGTTCTTCGTCGCGGGCGACGGCCGCTTCGTC
>DASXQE010000016.1:0-17022 GCA_036493155.1 Candidatus Limnocylindrales bacterium
CGATGGCCCGGCCGATCCCACGCGACCCGCCAGTGACCACGGCACTCTTGCCCGACAGATCGATCACGGGCGCTCCTCCCTCCGCCGTTTCGGAATATCGACAGTATCGATGCTACCCACCGGTCACCGCGGGAGCGCCCGGGCGAGCGGCCTACCGCGCGAGCGGCTGGGATGCGGACGCCGGCTCGCCGGGCACGACGTCGTCGAGCGGCGGGTTCACCGTCCCGGGCCGGCGCATGAGCTCCGCAAGAGCGGGCGGGATCGGATCCACGGAATCCCAATCCACGGGCAGGCGGACGTGGACGTCCTCTGGCGAGACGGCGGCCTCGCCGCGGCGGCCGCGTTCGGGATCCTCCGTCCATTCGACCGTGACCCCGGCGGAGGTGAAGCCCGCCCCGAACGCGACCATCGTGACCCGATCGCCGACGGCCACGCGACCCTCGTTGACCGCCTCGGCCAGGGCGATCGGGATCGAGGCGGCGGACGTGTTGCCGTACTTCTGGACGTTCGTGTACATCCGGTCCATCGGCAGGTCGAGGCCCTTCGCGACCGCCTCGATGATCCGGATGTTGGCCTGGTGCGGGATGAACAGCGCCACGTCGTCCGGCGTGAGGCCGGACTTGCGAACCGATTCGAGGGCCGTCGTCGCCATCGTCTTCGTGGCGAAGCGGTAGGTCTCGCGGCCCTCCATCCGGATGAAGTGCTCGCCGCGGGCGAGCGTCTCGGTCGATGGCGGGCTCTTCGACCCGCCAGCCGGCAGCCAGATCATGTAGGCGCCCTGGGGCTCGGTGGTGAGCTCGACGCCCAGCGCGCCTCCGGGCTCCTCGGAGGCCGAGAGCACGACCGCGCCGGCGCCGTCACCGAACAGGATGCAGGTGCCGCGGTCGGTGTAGTCGAGGAACCGGGTCAGCAGCTCCGCGCCGATGACGAGGACGTGCTTCGCGAGGCCGGCCTCGATCCACGCCTGGGCCGAGGCGAACGCGTAGACAAAGCCCGAGCACGCCGCCGACACGTCCATCGCCGCGGCCTTCTGGTTGCCGATGGCCTCCTTGACGAGGGCCGCGGTCGACGGCATCCAGTAGTCGGGCGTGAGGGTCCCGAGCAGGATCAGGTCGATGTCGTCCGGCTCGATCCCGGCGGTCCGGATGGCCCGCAGCGACGCCACGGCGCCCATCGACGCGGTCGTCTCGTCGGCCGCGGCGACGCGCCGCTCGCGGATGCCGGTGCGGCTGGTGATCCATTCGTCCGAGGTGTCGACCATCCGCTCCAGGTCGGCATTGGTCAGGACGTGGCTCGGGACGTACCGGCCCCAGCCGGTGACCCGGGCGTGGATGCGCCGTTCCATCACAGCGGCTCCACTTCGATGAGGGCCTGCTTGGCCTTGATGAGCTTGCCGCTCTCGGCGTTGACCTTCACGACCCGACCCGCGAGATCGCTCTTGATCTCGTTGAACAGCTTCATCGCCTCGATGAGCCCGATGACCGTCCCGACGGCGACCTCGCTCCCGACCTGGACATAGGGCGCCGAGCCGGGCGCCGGCGAGCCGTACCAGATGCCGGTCAGCGGGGCCTTGACCGACGGCTTGGCGGCAGGCTCGGGCGCGGCCTCGGCCGCCGGTGAGGCTGCGGCGGCGGAACCCGCCGGAGCGCCGGCGCCAGGAAGGCTCGTCGTGCCCCCAGCGGCGGCCCCGGGTCCGACCGCGACGGCCGCCGCAGGGAGGGCGGTCGGCTTCCGGAGCGTCAGGCCCGTGGCGCCCACCTGGATCTCGAGCTCCACCAGGTCGCTGTGGTCGAGGATCGCGGCCAGCCGGTCGATGACGCCGAACAGCCCCTGGTCACCGGGGGCGACCGCTGGGCGAGCGTCGCTGGTCGGGTCCGGCGCCGAAGCCGGCTCCGAGGACGGCGG
This sequence comes from Candidatus Limnocylindrales bacterium, assembly GCA_036493155.1. GTDB lineage: Bacteria > Chloroflexota > Limnocylindria > Limnocylindrales > CSP1-4 > UBA5189. Next base: position 1,906 of record DASXQE010000016.1, read on the forward strand.
CGGCGCGGCGGGCTCGCGCGGTTCGGTCATCGCGTCAGGCCTCCCAGCGCTTGAACACGAGCGCGGCGTTCTGGCCGCCGAACCCGAACGAGTTGTTCAGGGCGATCCGGATGTCGTGCCGCTCGGCCTGGTCGGCCACCAGGTCCAGGCCGGCGGCGGCCTCGTCGGGATGCTCGAGGTTGATGGTCGGCGGCACGATGCCGGTCCGGATGGACAGGATCGTGGCCACCGATTCGATCGCTCCGGCGGCGCCGAGCGTGTGGCCCAGCATCGACTTGTTGGCGGTGATGGGCACGCCGGCGGCGTGGTCACCCAGGAGCGAGCCCAGGCCCTGCAGCTCGGCGCGATCGCCCTCCGGCGTCGAGGTCGCGTGGGCATTGACGTGATCGAGGTCGGAGGCGGCGAGGTGGGCCTTGTCGAGGGCCCGGCGGGCGGCGCGGACAGCGCCCGTGCCGCCCGGCGCCGGCAGCGTGATGTGGGATGCGTCGGCGGTCGCCGCGTAGCCCACGAGCTCCGCGAGCGGCTCCGCGCCGCGGGACGAGGCGCTTTCGATCGTCTCCAGCACCAGGAGGCCGGCGCCCTCGCCCATGACGAAGCCGTCCCGGCCCGAATCGAACGGCCGCGAGGCCGCCTCGGGATCGTCGTTCCGGGTCGACAGGGCCTTCATCGACGAGAACCCGCCGATGACGGCCTCGTGGATGGCCGCCTCGACCCCGCCGGCGAGCATCAGGTCGGCGTCGCCGCGCCGGATCGTCTCCCAGGCTTCGCCGATCGCGTGGGCGCCGGTCGCACAGGCCGACACGATCGCGAAATTCGGCCCGAGCGGCCCGAACGTGATCGCGATCTGCCCGGCCCCGACGTTGGAGATGCCCATCGGCACGAAGAACGGGCTGATGCGGTCGGGACCACGCTCGGCCATCGTCAGGACGTTGTCGAACAGCGTGTGGACGCCACCGAGGCCGCTCCCGAGGTAGACCCCGCTGCGCTCGGCCAGGTCGCCCTCGAGCCGCCGCGGCAGGCCGGCCTGGGCCATCGCCTCGCGAGCCACGACCAGCCCGAACTGGATGTAGCGGTCCATCCGGCGCGCGTCCTTGCGATCGACGACGTCGCCCGGGTCGAAGTCGCGAACCTCGGCGGCAATCTGCGAATCGATCCGCGACGGATCAAACGACTCGATGCGCCGGACACCCGAGCGGCCGGCCACGAGGCCGTCCCAGGTCGAGGCCACGTCGGGCCCCAGGGCCGTGAGGGCGCCCATGCCGGTCACGACCACCCGGCGCGCGTCGCCGCCCGCGGCGCTCATCGGCGAACGGCCGTCATCGTGCGCGGCCCATCATCGGACGAGCTTGCCGGTCCGGACCGTCGCCGCGCGATACACGTCGCCCGGCAGGCCACGAGCCGAGATGGCATTGGCGACCGCCAGCACGTCGAACTCGGTTCGCCGGATCTCGGTCGTGACCGTCGGTCGCGGCGCGTCGTCCTCGTCCTCGTCCGCTCCCTCGTCGTGCGCTGCGGCGGCGCCCGCCTCGATGGTCACGAGGGCCCACGAGGCGGTCGGCTCGCCATCGAAGACGTAGCCGGCGCTGCCGTCGTTGACGATGACCTTCCAGCCGAACTCGCGCACGTCCGGCAGGTGGGTGTGGCCGCAGCAGATGACCCGCGCGTCGGTGCGGGCGAGGCGCTCCACGACGGCGGTGGGATCGAGGTCCTTGTCGAAGCCCTGCGTCTGGGACCCGGGCGAGGCATGGGTGACCAGGACGAGCGTGTCGAGCAGCCGGATCCGGCGCTCGGCGGGCAGCCGCCGCAGCCACGCCAGCTGCTCGTCGGAGAGGGCGTCGTGGGCCCATTCGGCGGCCAGCCGCATCGGATCGGAGATGCCCGATTCGAGCAGCCACGGGAACGCGGCCGCGTAGTCGGCATCGGCGACCGCGACGTCGGTGTTGCCCTGGACGATGATCGCGCCCTCGGACTCCATGTCGCGCAGGGCGTCGATCGTCCCCGCGGGATCCGGGCCGTTCATCGCCAGGTCGCCGGCGACGAGCACGACGTCGGGCTTGGCCTGCTTGATGGCCTTGCGGACGGCCTCGAGCGCCGGCAGGACGCCGTGGACGTCGCTGAGCACCGCGAGCCTGACGCTCACGCCACGGCTCCGGCGCCGCGAGGTGGCGTCATCGCAGGACGCCTTCCGGCGGGATGATGAAGCTCAGGGTGGCTTCGCAGGCGACCTCCCCGTCCACGCTGGCGACGCCGCGGCCGCGCCCGAAGCGCGAGCCGAGCTTCTGCATCGTGACCTCGAGGCGGAGCGTGTCGCCCGGGACGACGACCCGCTTGAAGCGCGTCTCGTCAATGGCGGCGAACAGCCCGATGCGATCACCGAAGCCGGGCTGCTTGGCGACGTAGACGGCCATCGTCTGGGCGAGCGCCTCGACCTGGAGGACACCGGGCATGACCGGCAGCCCCGGGAAGTGGCCCTGGGCCCACCACTCGGTCGCGGTCACGCCCTTGAGGCCGACGATCCGCTTGGCCTCGGCGTCGTATTCGACGATCCGGTCGACCATGAGGACCGGCCAGCGATGCGGGATGAGGGCCTCGATCTCGCGGGTGGTATGGACGGTGCCCGGCGCGGCGAGCGGGTCGCGACCCGCCTCGGGCCGGGCGGCGGTGTCGGTCATGCGCGAGCCGCCGCGGCGAGGAACGCTGCGCTGCCGACCCGATCGAGCAGGTTGGTCGTCATCTTGCCGTCCAGGAAGGCCTCGTTGGCGAGCAGCGCCTTGTGGATCTCGATGTTGGTCGTCAGGCCCTCGACCAGCAGCTCGTCGAGGGCGGCCTTGCCGCGCGCGATCGCGGTGGCGCGGTCGGGCGCCCAGACGACGAGCTTGCCCAGCAGCGAGTCGTAGAACGGCGGCACCTCGTAGCCCTCGTACAGGTGCGAGTCCATCCGGACGCCCGGTCCGCCGGGGGCGTGGTAGCGGGTCACGACGCCGGCGCCGGGCCGGAAGTCGTGCTCGGGATCCTCGGCGTTGATCCGGAACTCAATCGCGTGGCCCTCGAGCGTGATGTCCGACTGGGTCAGGGGCAGCGGCTCGCCGGCGGCGATCCGCATCTGGAGCGCGACCATGTCGACGCCGGTGAGCAGCTCCGTGACCGGGTGCTCGACCTGGATCCGGCAGTTGATCTCGATGAAGTACGGGTTGCCGTCGCGATCGACCAGGAACTCCAGCGTGCCGACGTTCTCGTAGCCGGCCGCCACGACCGCTCGGACCGCGCGCTCCGCCAGGTCGGCCCGGGCGGCCGGGCCGAGGGCCGGGGTGGGACCCTCCTCGAGGATCTTCTGGTGGCGCCGCTGGACCGAGCAGTCGCGCTCGCCGAGGTGGATCCCGCGTCCGAATCGGTCGATCGCGACCTGGACCTCGACGTGGCGGTTGTCGTCGAGCCACTTCTCGAGGTACAGCGAGTCGTCGCCGAAGGCCGACTTCGCCTCCGAGCGGCAGATCTTGATCGCCGACTCCAGCTCCCGCGGGGTGCGGACCATCCGCATGCCCTTGCCGCCGCCGCCGGCCGACGGCTTGATCAGCACCGGATAGCCGATCCGATCCGCCTCATCGAGGGCATGGGCGTCGTCGCGCAGCATCCCGTCGGAGCCCGGGATCGTCGGCAGGCCGTGGCTGCCGAGCAGCCGCCGGGTCCCCTCCTTCGAGGCGAACTTGTCCAGGACGTCGGCCGATGGGCCGATGAACGTCAGGTCGTGGGCCCGCACGACCTCGGCGAACGTCTCGTCCTCGGAGAGGAAGCCGTAGCCGGGATGGACGGCATCGCAGCCGGTGATGACCGCGGCCGAGATGAGCGCCGGGGCGGACAGGTAGCTGCGCTTGGCATCGGCCGGGCCGATGCAGATGGCCTCGTCGGCCAGCTGGACGGGCAGCGACTCGCGATCCGCCTCCGAGTAGGCGACGACCGCCTCGATGCCCATCGTCCGGCAGGCGCGCAGGATCCGCAGCGCGATCTCGCCGCGGTTGGCGATCAGGACGCGGCGGAACATCAGGCGGCCCCCGCGGGCGCGGCCACGGCGATGACGAGGAGCTCCTGACCGTACTCGACGGCATTGCCGGCGTCGGTGAGGAGCTCGCCCACGAGCCCGTCCGCCGGCGCGAGGACGTCCTCCCGCACCCCGAGCACGTCGATGTGCCCGAGCGCGTCGCCCTCGCGGACCCGCGTACCGACGGTGGCGCGTGCGTTGGGCCGGAAGACCCCGACGGCCGGTGAGGTCGCGACGCGGCGGGTCTCGTGCTCGTGGCTGGGCCGGCCGGCCGTGCCGCTGGTGTGGCCGGCGTGGCCGCCGCCGGGCGTCGCGCCGTTGGAGCTCGCCGGGGTGGCGACGCGATGCGGGTCGTGGGCCGGCGAGCCCGAGGCACCGGCGGCGGATCGTCCGGCGCGGTCGGTGGCGCGGCGGGCCTCGCCGTTCCAGCTGCCAGCCGTGGCGGGCCGGCGCAATCGGATCTTCCAGTCGCCCTCGCGGACCTCGAGCTCGCCGAGGTGCGACGCGCCGAGCTTGGCTGTCAGGGCCGGCACGAGGCGGTCGATGAGGGCGTCGATCGCCGCCAGGTCGGCGTCACGGTCGCGGTCGCGGGACTTCGATGGTCCGTCGGGCACGATCAGGCGTCCTCACGGGCAGGCGGCTCGTCACGGCGGCTCGAGCCGGGCAGCGGCATGGCGACCGACCACCTCGTCGGATCGAGCAGGTCCCGGAGCCGGTCACCGAGGCCCCGCGGTGGCGGGGGTGGCGCGATGGCCGGCAGCGCGACCTCAGTGTACGGGCCGAGCGCGCGGTAGCGCCGGTAGCGCGCCTCGACCAGGTCGGCCGGCGGGATCGTCGCCAGGCGGTCGAGGGCTTCGACGATCGCGGGCTTCAGCCGCTTCGCAGTGCCCGCCGGATCCGTGTGCGCGCCTCCCTCGGGCTCCGGCACGACGGTGTCGATGACCCCCAGGGCGACCTGGTCCTGGGCCGACATCTTCATCGCGAGCGCGGCCGTCGCGGCCTCGTCCGAGCTGCGCCACAGGATCGAGGCGCAGCCCTCCGGGCTGATCACCGAGTAGACCGCGTTCTCCAGGGCGATGACGACGTCGCCGACGGCGATGGCCAGCGCGCCGCCGGAGCCGCCCTCCCCGGTGATGACCGCGACGATCGGCGTCCGCAGCCGGGACATGAGCGAGACGCTGCGGGCGATCGCCTCGGCGATGCCACGCTCCTCGGATTCCGGGCCGGGATGGGCCCCCGGCACGTCCACGAAGGTCACGAGCGGCAGCTGGTAGCGCTCGGCCAGCTCCATGACCCGCATGCCCTTGCGATAGCCCTCGGGATGCGGCATCCCGAAGTTGCGCCGGATGTTCTCCTCGGTGTCGGCGCCCTTCTGCTGGCCGACGAACGCGATCCGGTGACCGGCCAGCCGCGCGAAGCCGGCGACGACGGCCGGGTCATCGCCGAACAGCCGGTCGCCGTGGAGCTCCACGACCTCGTCGGCCAGCTCGCGCAGCAGGTCGAGCGTCCGCGGGCGCGCGAGGTTGCGGGCCAGCTGGACGTGCCGCCAGGCCTCGGCCTTGGGATCGAGCGAGGCCTTGCCGGCCTTGTCTCTGGTCGTGGCCTTGTCAGCCATTGCCGTTCTCCGAGAGATCCGGCACGAGCCGATCCGCCACCGACGACAGGAACCCGATCGGGTCCAGTCGGCGGCCGTCGCCGTCGCCATTGCCGGCCAGGCCATCGATCGACGGGTCCGTGGCCGGCTGCAGGAACGCCAGCAGGGCGGCCAGCTCGCCGCGCATCGCCCGTCGCTCGACGATCCGGTCGACGAAGCCATGGTCGAACAGGAACTCGGTCCGCTGGAACCCGGGCGGCAGCTCCTGGGCGATGGTGCCGGCGGCGACGCGCGCCCCGGCGAACCCGATCAGGGCATTCGGCTCAGCGACGTTGACGTCGCCCAGGACCGCGTACGAGGCGAACACGCCACCCGTCGTCGGGTCGGTCATGACCGAGATGTACGGCACGGCCGCGGCCTTGAGTCGCTCCAGGGCTGCACAGGTCTTGGCCAGCTGCATGAGGGCCAGCGTGCCCTCCTGCATCCGCGCCCCGCCCGAGGCCGAGACGACGATGAGCGGCAGGCGCTCCGCCCGGGCGTCCTCGGCGGCGCGGGTGACCTTCTCCCCGACGACCGCGCCCATCGAGCCGCCCATGAAGCCGAAGTCCATGACGCAGATCGAGACCCGCTGGCCGTTGATCGCGCCCGTGCCGCGGACCGCCGCGTCGCGCAGGCCCGTGGCCACCTGGGCCGCCGTGATCCGATCCGGGTAGGGCTTCTGGTCCACGAACCCCAGGGGATCCACCGACTGCAGCCCGGCGTCGCGCTCGACGAAGCTGCCGTGGTCGAGCAGCAGCTCCAGGCGGGCCGTGGCCGACAGCCGGAAGTGGTGGCCGCAGTTGGGGCAGACCCGGTCGCTCTTGTCGAGCTGCTTGTTGAACAGCATCTGGGCGCACGACGGGCACTTCGTCCACAGGTCGGCCGGATAGTCGTCGCGACGGGGCCGGAAGGTCGGCAGCTTGATCGGCATGGCTGGCTCCCCTCAGGCCCGCCGGGTCGCGTGCGCGGCGCGAGCCGCCCGGGCCATCGGCGAGGCGATCGGTCGATGGCGCCACGCGTACCAGGCCGCACCGGCGAGGCTGAGGGCCGACGCGGCGACGGCCCCGCGAACGGCCCCGCGCCACAGGTCGGCAGGGGCCGCTTCCCGCGGCTCGTCGTCCGGCACGACGCCCAGCGGATCGAAGCCCGGGACCACCGGGATGCGGACAACGTGAGACTCCGAGCCGGCCGCCAGCGGCAGGCGCATCGCGGCGGCGGTCTCGGCGAGTCGGAGGGCGAGGCGCTCCTCGAACCGGAACGACGGATGGAAGCGCGGCAGGTCCGCCGAGAGCCGGCGCGACGCCGCGCGAACGGCATCGTCGAGCCGCGCCTCGCGGCCACCCGGGTCGCCACCGAGGAGCTGGTCGAGATAGCGATCCGTGACGAGGGCGTCGACCTCCGTGCCGTCGCGGCCGGGGAGGGTCACCGGCCGCCGAGATCCTTCGCGACGGAGCGGAGGGCCCGGTGGATCAGGACCCGCACCGCGCCCTCGGTCTTGCCCAGGACGCCCGCGATCTCGGCCGTGGACATCTCGTCGACGAAGCGCAGCACCACCGCCCGCCGGCGGTCGCCCGGCAGCCGGCCGACGGCGTGCCATGCGGCCAGGGCCGCCTCGTTGCGGACCGTCCGGCCCTCGACGTCGAGCGGATCCGCGAGGACCGCGGCGGCCTCGTCGGCGAGTGGCTCGGCCGGGTGACGGCGCATCGAGCGGCGCTCGTTCAGGACCACGTTGCGGGCGATTCGGAACAGCCACACGCGGAAGGTCGAGGCCCCCTCGCCGTCGGCCGGGCGGGCGCGCTCCTCGAACCGTCCGAGGTTCGCCAGCGCGGACAGGAACGTGCGCTCGGTCGCGTCCTCGGCGGCGTGGTGGTCGCCGAGCTCGTAGTAGGCGTAGCTGTACACCTGCGCCAGGTACCGCCGGTACAGGGCATCGAACCGTGCCGGGTCGCGCTTCGCGGCCTCGACGATGGGACGGTCCCGGTCGAAGTGCGCAAGGCGCGGGACGGCGTCCGTCGCCGCTCCCGATCTTCCAAACACCGGACGCGCCATCGCGTTACACCCGCGGCTCGTCCAGCCGGAGATGCTGGATCTCGCCGACGAGCACGGACCGCTCGCCAGCGGGGACCGTCGGATCGACGACCAGCAGCGCGCCGGTCTGGGCATCCACCCCGACCGCCCGGTGGCGCTCGACGCGACCGTCCGGCAGCTCCAGCCGGACCGGCCGGCCGTTCGTCAGCTGGCGGGCCGTCCACCCGGCCACGTCGAACCAGCCGTCGCGGAGGGCCTCGACGCGTGGCTCCAGGCGATCGACGAAGGCGTCCAGCAGCTCGTCACGGTCGATCGGCCTGCCCCCGGAGGCATCGTGCAGGGAGGTCATCTGGTCGCGCAGCTCGTCGGGGAACGCCGAGCGGCGCCAGCCGGCGTTGAGCCCCAGGCCAACCACGGCCCGTGGATCGGGCGTGCCCACGCCGTCGGATTCGCCGAGGACGCCGGCCAGCTTCCGGACGTGGAGGGGCGCGTCGGGCCCGATCACCGAGGCCCCGCCCAGCGGTCGCTCCGAGGCGCCGAAGGCCACGACGAGGTCGTTCGGCCACTTCAGGCGGACGACACCGTCCTGGAGGCCGGCCACCTGCTCCGCCGCATCGGCCATGGCCAGCGCCACGATCGCCCCGAGGCGCCACAGCGAGGCCGGGGCCAGCCACGACGGCCGGAAGCCGACGGACAGCAGCAGCGCTTCGCCCGCCGGGGCGAGCCAGCTCCGGCCGAGGCGACCGCGGCCCGCGGTCTGGCGATCCGCGACGGCGATGCAGACCTCCCGCTGGCCGGCGCGCAGCCAACCCGCGACGACGTCGTTCGTGGAGCTGACGGAGTCCAGGCGCTCGAGGCGCGCGGGAAACGTCGTGGCCGGGGTGGTCGTGCGCTCGCCCGGTGCTCGCAGCGCCACGCGGTCCTCCGTGCTCGGGTGGGCGGGCATTCTACCCCCGAGGCCCCGATCGGCCGTCCGTGCGAGCATGGGCCTGCTTCGACCCCGCCGGAACCCCCGAGGAGCTCGCCATGTGCTTCGACGCCGACAGCCATCCGCCCATCGACCCGATCTCCGGGGGCTCGCTCGAGCACGGCGCGGACCTGCTCGACACGGCTGACGGCCAGCAGATCCGGGCGTTCCACGCCAGCCCGGCGCAGCCCACCGGCGCGGGCATCCTCATCCTGCCCGACGTCCGCGGCCTGCATCACTACTACGAGGAGCTCGCGCTGCGGTTCGCGGAGCACGGCGTGGCCGCCGTGGCGATCGACTTCTTCGCCCGGACCGCGGGCACGCAGGACCGGGGTGACGACTTCGACTACTCGCCGCACGTCCAGCAGCTCACCTGGGAAGGCCTCCAGGCCGACGTCCGCGCCGGCGTCGCGAAGCTCCGCTCGCTCGAGCCGGCGCCACGCTCCATCTTCGCGACGGGCTTCTGCATGGGCGGCCGGCTGGCCTCGCTGGTGACGACCCTCGGGCTCGGCTTCGCCGGCGCGATCGCGTTCTACGGCTGGCCGGTGGGCCCCCATCGCAGCGGCATGCCGGCCCCGGCCGACCTGGCGGCGCAGATCGAGTGTTCCATCCTCGCGATCTATGGCGGGGCCGACCAGGGCATCACCCCCGAGGTCCGCAACGACTACGACAAGGCCCTCGACGCAGCCGGCGTCGACCACCGGACGATCGTCTACGACGGGGCGCCGCACTCGTTCTTCGACCGCAAGGCGGCCGAGTTCAAGGACGCCTCGGACGGGGCCTGGAACGAGACCTTGACCTTCATCCGGCGGCACACCGCCGGCCAGCCGTTCGCCGCGGCGCGGTAGCCCGGGCTACTTCCGGAAGACCAGCAGCACCAGGACCACGACGAGGCCGCCCGCGGCCACGAAGAACCACGGCCCCGGGAGCACCTGCTGGGCGTCGGCGACGAGCGTCGCGATGCCGTCGCCGATCGCGCCCACCGCGCCACCGACCAGCCCGGCAATGCCGTCGGCAACGGTTCGCGTCAGGTCCCCCACCCCGCCCATCGCGGTCAGTCTCGGCCCGGCGTCAAGAACCGGCTCCCGTACACTCCCGTGCGATGGCGCCCACCAGCGGGGCCGCGCGGCCCGCGACCGCGGCCCGGACGTTCAGCGGAATCCAGCCTTCGGGCGTCGCCCACCTCGGCAACGACCTTGGGGCGATCCGGAACTACGTCCGGCTCCAGGACGAGTACGAGGCGATCTACTGCATCGTCGACTACCACGCCCTGACGAGCACCCACGATCCCGAGGTCCTGCGGGCCCGGACCCGCGACATGGCCGCGTCGCTGCTGGCCCTGGGCCTCGATCCGGAGCGCTGCACGCTGTTCGTCCAGAGCCACCGGCCGGAGCACACCGAGCTGGCCTGGCTGTTCGCCACGGTGACGCCGGTCAGCTGGCTGGAGCGCACCCCGACCTACAAGGAGAAGCGCGAGAACCAGCCCGACGACATCAACCACGGGCTCCTGACCTACCCCGTCCTGCAGGCCGCCGACATCGCGATCTACAAATCGACGTACGTGCCCGTCGGGCGCGATCAGGCCGCCCACCTCGAGCTGTCGCGCGAGATCGTGCGGGCGTTCAACCGCCGCTACGGCGAGACCTTCCCGGAGCCGCAGGAGGTCTACACCGAGGCGCCGACCGTCCTCGGGACCGACGGCGTCCGGAAGATGAGCAAGTCGATCGGGAACACGATCGACATCCTGGCCGAGCCCGCGGTCATCCGGAAGCAGGTCATGTCGATGGTCACCGACACGCAGCGGATCCTGCGGACCCAGCCCGGGCGGCCCGAGGTCTGCAACGTCTGCCAGCTCCACCGCTTCTTCGGCGAGGACTACGAGACGATCTGGGACGGCGAGCGGACGGCGCGGACGGGCTGCGTCGACACGAAGCAGCTCCTGGCCGACCGGCTGGTCGCGCACTACGCCCCGGCCCGCGAGCGCTACCTCGAGCTGAGCGCCCATCCGGCCGAGGTCGAGGGCATCCTGGAGGCCGGGGCGGACCGCCTGCGGCCGATGGCCGAGGCGACGATGGCCGAGGTCCGAGCAAAGATGGGCCTCCGATGACCGCGACCGTCAGCGGGCGCGGCCGCACCTCGCCGTCGGGCGGACCGGGCTGACCCCGCCGATGGACCCGCGCGGGCCGGCCGGATTCGAGCTCACGGAGCGCGAGCGGCGCTGGCTCGACAGCGTCCTGCTGCTCGCGGCCGTGGCGCTGGCCTTCATCGTCCTGGGCTTCATCGGGGAGGTCTTCGCGACCTTCGCGGACCTGATCTTCATCTTCTTCCTGGCCTGGCTGCTGGCCTTCATCCTCAGCCCGGCCGTGACCCGGCTGCGCACCGCGGTCCCGATCCTGAGCCGGGCCGGCGCCGTCGTGATCGTGTACCTCGTGCTGTTCGGCGCGATCGTCGTCGTGTCGCTGTTCGTCGCGTCGGCGCTGGTCGGCTCGATCGGGCAGCTGATCGCCAGCCTGCCAAGCCTGCGCGAGAGCCTCCCCGGGATCCTCGCGCCGTGGCAGGACAAGATCGATTCGATCGGGCTGTTCCAGGTCGACCTCGTGGCCCAGGCCAACACGGTCCTCGACAACCTGAACACGTACGCCTCGCAGCTGCTGGGGCCGCTCCAGCAGCTCGCCGTCGCCAGCATCGGCGCGCTCGGCAACCTGCTGCTGGTCATCGTCCTGTCGCTGTACATGGTCGCCGACCGAGATCGCCTCCTGGCGTTCCTCTTCCGGCTGGTGCCGCGCGGCGCCCAGGCCGAGTCGCGGCTGCTGGAGGAGGCCGTCGGTCGATCCTTCGGCGGCTTCCTCCGGGGCCAGGCGGTCACCGGCCTGATCTTCGCGATCGTGGCCCTGATCGCGAGCCTCCTGTTCGGGCTCGACTACGCGGCCGTGACGACGGCCACGGCCGGCGTCCTCATGGCGATCCCGTTCTTCGGGCCATTCGTCGCCTGGATCCCGCCGGTCCTCGTGGCGATCCTGTTCAAGCCCGACGCCGTGCTCGGGACGTTCATCGTCGTCGGCATCGGCTGGGTCCTGCTGCTGAACGTCCTGCAGCCCCGGATCATGGGCGACGCCCTGCGACTCCATCCCATCGTCGTGCTCGCGGCGGCGTTCATCGGGCTCAAGCTGGCCGGGATCGCCGGCGCGATCTTCGGCATCCCGATCGCCGCCGTGCTGTCGGCCCTGTTCCTGCACCTCCTCGCCCGGCCGGTCGACGACGCCTCGGTGGCGCTCCGGGCCGCGCGGCGGGTCGGCGAGCGCGAGGGTCGCCCGATCAGGCCGCCGCGGGAGCCGGATCCACGGGTGGATCTGGACGTGGAGGTCGAGCCGGAGGGCGAATCCGCATCCACGTAGCCGCGACCAGGTAGATCGCCACGGCGGCGAGGACGAGGTTTCGCTCCAGGACGATGATCGCCGGACTCAGGTCGCCGGCCAGGTACCGCTCGTAGCGCGCCGGGAAGTAGACCTGGGTCAGGACCAGGACGACGCCGATCCCGAGCAGCGGCCGAGCCGCGAGCGAGGCGCAGGCCGCGACCGCCGCCACGAGCCACACGGCGTACTGCGGCGACAGGACCTTGCCGAACGCCACGGTCAGCGCGAGGGCCGCGGCGACGGCGAGCACGAAGCGGTCGGGCTGTGCCGCTCCCATCGCTGCGCCGAGGGTGACGACGATGAGCCCGCCGAGCAGCACGCCCGATTCGATGCTGGACAGCTCGTCCGTGTAGGGACCGACCAGGTTGTAGGAGTCGAAGGCGTAGGTCACCGGTCCGACGTGGAGTCCCAGCCAGCCGTGCAGGACCACCAGGATCGAGGCCCCGAGGCTTTCGATCTGGAGGGGCCGCGCGACGCTCCGGATGAACGGCCCGATCGCCCCCGACGGATCGATGGCCAGGAACGGCGCCAGCCCGGCGATGCCGATCGCGGCCCCGATGGCCAGCGCGATGACGGCCTCGCGCCGTCCGGCGGTCCGCCACGCGTACCACGCGAAGATCGGGGCCAGGAAGACGGGATAGACCTTGGCCAGCGCGCCGAGCGCCAGGAGGGCGAACGCCAGCCGCGGCCGGCTCGAGACCATCGCGAGCGTGGCCGCCGCGGTCAGGAGTGCCGGCCACAGGTCGTAGCGCGAGAGCGTCAGGGGGCCCAGGAGCAGCGGCGTGACGGCCAGGAACCCGATCCCCAGCAGCACGTCGACCCGCCGGCCCCCGAGCCGGGCGATCGTCCAGGCGGTGATCGGCACGAGGCCGACGGCGCAGAGCGCCATGAGCACCTCGAACATCGTCCGGTAGCTCGGGTAGTCGAGCCCGCCGCCCGGCAGGATCGCGGGCAGCACGAAGACCGGCAGGCTCAGCGGCGGGTATTCGAGCCCGAAGTCGTGATACGGCACGAAGCCCGCGTGGACGAGGCTCGCGTCGCTCCAGAAGGGCGTGATGAACAGGGCGTCGGTGAGCTTGCCGTAGGTCCCGTTCAGCGCGAGGACGTGCAGGACCAGGCAGGCCGCGGCGATGGCCGCCATGCCGGCGAGCGAGGCCGCGACCAGGAACGCCCGGTCCGGGGCGCCATCGAGGCCCGACTGACGCCCGGCAGGCTCGCGCGCATCCGTCCCGCGACCGTCGGGCAGGGGCTCGGCGGGCCCGGGCTCAGCGGGCGCGGCGCCCACGCAGGTCGGCGACCACCTCGCGAGCCGCGTTCTGGCCCGGGCCGCCGGTCACCCCGCCACCGGGATGGGCGCCCGAGCCGCACAGGTACAGCCGATCCACCGCGAGGCGATAGCGGGCATGCCCCAGCAGCGGTCGCCACAGGGCCCACTGGTCGAGCCCTGGCTCGCCGTGGAATGGATGGCCGCCGGTCAGGCCGTAGCGGGCCTCGAGGTCCGGCGGCGTCAGGACCTGGCGATGGCTGACGAGCTTGGCGATCCCCGGCGCGACCGTTTCCAGCGTGGCCATGACGGCATCCCCGAACCGTTCCCGGTTGTCGTCCCACGACCCGACCCCGGGATCGAGGTCGTAGGGCGCGTACTGGGCGATGACGCTCATGACCTGGGTCCCGGGTCGGGCGCCGTCCACCAGGCCCGGGTCGACCAGCGACGGGATCGTCGCCTCGAGGATGGGATGCTCGCTCCAGCGGCCGTACTTCGACGGGTCGAAGGCCCGCTCCATGGCGTCGATGCCGGGCGCGACGAGGATCCGGCCACGGAGGACGCGAGGATCGTCGCCGGCGGCCGGGAACGTCGGGAGCTTCCGGAGCGCCAGGTTGACCTTGGCCACGACGCCGGGCGTCCGGATGTTGCCCGCGCGCCAGCCCAGGGACGGCCCCAGGGCCACGGGGTCCAGCAGTCCCAGCAGCGTTCGCTTGGGATCGAGGCCCGACACGATGGCCCGGGCGGCAATCTCCTCGCCGCCGGCCAGGACCACGCCGGTCGCGAGGCCGTCGCTGGTCGTCACGCGGACGACCTCGGCGCCGGTCCGGACCTCGACGCCGGCGGCTCGGGCGGCCGCGGCCAGGGCATCGGCCAGGGCGCCCGGCCCGCCGATGGCATAGACCGTCTCGCCCGCCGCGCCGCCGTCGTTGCCCGCGCCGTCCTGGATGAGCACCGCCGCGGTGCCGGCCGACCACGGACCCACGGCCCCGTAGCGAACCCCGCGCCAGGCGACGGCGGCCCGGAGGGCGTCGTCCTCGAACGACTCGCCGACGAGGTCGGCGACGGCCATCGGCAGGACCCGGAGGATCGTCCGGGCGCCGCCCCGACCCAGGCCCCGGAACGAGCGGCCCAGGCGCAGGCCCGCCACGGCGTCGCCGAGCCTCGGCGAGCGGATGTCCGGCGGCGTCTCGCGACCCAGGGCATCGAGGAAGGCTCCCAGCTCGCGCAGCCGCCGGTCGAACGCCGGGTACGCCTCGGCGTCACGGGTCGATCGGGCCATCAGGCCGATCGCGGTCCGCTGCGGATCGGCCCACAGCACGACGCTGCGGGCGTCCGGCCCCGCACCGGCTGCCGCGCCGGCGCGACGCCCACGAGGCACGAACGCGCCCGGCTGGGGCGCGAACGCGCGGACCTCCGGGGAGACGAGGCGCAGGCCGTGGCGGCGGAGGTCGAGGTCGCGCTGGAGCGTCGGGCGCAGGCGGCCAACGGTGTGGGCCCCAGCCGGGATCCGGATCCCGGGCCCCAGCTCGGCCGTCTCCGCGACGCCGCCGAGCCGATCGCGACGCTCGAGCACCAGCGTCCGGAGGCCGGCGCGCCCGAGGTAGGCCGCGCAGACGAGGGCGTTGTGGCCGGCGCCGATGACGACGGCGTCCCAGCGGCCGGCCGGGCGGGTCACGGCGCGGATGGGCGCGGCCACCATCGGTCAGGCGACCCGGACGCCGGCGCGACGCTTCGCGGCCAGCAGCTCGAGGGCGGCGATCCGGCCGTTGGCAC
>DASXQE010000017.1:0-14869 GCA_036493155.1 Candidatus Limnocylindrales bacterium
GGCGGCCTCCTGGGGACGGCGACCCGGCTGTCCCAGCTGTCCGTCTCGCCATTCGCGACGCTGCCAGCGCTGGAGGCCGCGTTCCAGGCGGGCACGGTCCAGCTGGCGACGGGCATCTCGCCGACGGCGATCACCGAGCTCCAGCGCCTGGGCCTGCACGACGAGACGGCCGCGGCCCCGGGTCGCAGCTACGAGGCGATCGTCTTCAACCTGGGCAGCGATGCCTGTGCATCCGTGGCGGCCGCCGCCGCGGGCCGCGGCTCCGGCTGCCCGACGGCCGACCTGGCGATCCGCCGAGCCATCGACCTCGTGGCGGCGCGGCCCGACCTCGTGGCGGCGCTCAACCGGCGGAGCGATCGCTTCGTGATCGAGGCGGTGCCCTCGGCGGTCGCGCCGGCTTCGTGGTTCTTTGCCGACGTCCCAACACCGGCGGTCGACCCCGACGGCGCCCGCGCGGCGCTGGACGCGGCCGGCTGGCGTGACACGGACGGCGACGGCATTCGCGAGCGCGAGGGCGTGGAGGCGCGACTGGCGCTCTGCGCGCCGGACGACCCCGACAGTGCCGCAGCGGCGCGGCTGCTCGCGGACGAGGTCCGTGCCGTCGGGATCGAAGCCAGCCTGGGCAGCGGGAGCTGCGACCTCACGA
The DNA here is from genome assembly GCA_036493155.1 of Candidatus Limnocylindrales bacterium. Taxonomy (GTDB): domain Bacteria; phylum Chloroflexota; class Limnocylindria; order Limnocylindrales; family CSP1-4; genus UBA5189. Next base: position 647 of record DASXQE010000017.1, read on the forward strand.
CCGGCGCGTTCGACCTGGCGCTGGCGACGCGGTCCTACGCCGTCGACCCCGCCGATCTTCGGCTGCGGTTCCATTCGCAGGCGATCCCGCCGTCCGGCGACAACATCGGCCGGGTGGCGTTCGCCGATATCGACGCCGACCTCCAGCGGGCGGCCACGAGCGTCGATTTCGCGGTGGTCAAGGATGCGATGGTGTCGTTCCAGCAGGCCTACCTGGACCACGTCGTCGAGATCCCGATCGGCGCCGTGGCCGACGTCGAGCTGGTCGGCCCCGCGATGGGCAACTACTTCCAGAGCTGGGTGAGCCCCGGCTGGAACGCCCAGGACTGGTTCGTGCGGCGCTGACCGCGCGGAGCTAGCGAGCCTCGGCGAGCAGTCGCTGCTCGAGGGCGCGCATCGCCGCCTCTTCGACTGGCTCGGCGTGGTCCCAGCCGCACAGATGCAGGACGCCGTGGGTCACGAGGAGGCGGATCTCGTCGGCCGGTGACCAGCGGATGTCGCCGGTCTGGCCGCCACGGCCCTGCTCGGCCTGCTCGATCGCGCGCTCGATCGAGATCGCGATGTCGCCGATGTGGCGGCGCTCCCGAGCGTCATGCTCGCGGTGGGCGTGGGCGCCCGGCCGAGCGGGATCGGCGGCGTCGCTCGCCTTGCCCGGATGGTCGGGGTAGGCCGACGGCTCGAGCATCGGGAACGACAGGACGTCGGTCGGCTCGTCGCGCTCCAGATGGGCGCGGTTGAGGTCGCGCAGCTCGGTGTCGTCGGTCAGGACGACGGTCACGCTGGCGGGCACCGGCGCGCCGGCGGCCTCGAGCGCTCGCGCGACGGTCCCGGCGAGGCGTGCGTCGGACAGCAGCCGGCCGGTCCCCGAGCGCCGCACGAGATCGATCCGGCAGGCGCCGATGTACAGCGACCGCTCGCGATCGGACGGCCGTTCGCCGGCCGGGAGCGGCTCAGTCGGTCCCGCCACCGAATCCGCCGCCGCGATCGCCGCCCGCGGCCGCGCGTCGCGCCTCGAGCTCCACGACCTTGTTCTGGGGGTAGGCGACGCGCTGGTGGTACATGCCCAGCAGCTGGGAGACGAACGCGTCCTCGATCCGCTTCAGGTCGCGCAGCGTCAGGTCGCACTCGTCGAACTGGCCGTCGTCCATCCGCTCCGCGATGATCCGCTGGACCATCGCCCGGATCGCCGGCTCGTCACGGGACGCGAGCGACCGCACCGACGCCTCGACGCCGTCGGCCAGCATGATCAGCGCGGCCTCGCGCGACTGGGGCTTGGGGCCGGCGTGCCGGAAGCGCCGGGCATCCACCGCCTCCGCCGCCCGCTGGCCCTCCTCGGTCCCCTCGCCGCCGTACGGCTCCGCCGCGAGCTCCTTCGCCTTGGCCGAGAAGAAGCTCATGATCGCGGTCCCGTGGTGCTGCGGGATGAAGGCGATCAGCGGCTTGGGCAGCCGTGCCCGGTACGCGAGGTCGATCCCGTCGGCGACGTGCTGCTTGAGGATCTGGGCGGATTCCTCGGGCGACAGCTGATCGTGGACGTTCTCGCCACCGGCCTGGTTCTCGATGAACGCCGCGGGGTTCGCCAGCTTGCCGATGTCGTGGTAGTAGGCCGCGACGCGGGTGATGAGCGGATCGGCGCCGATGACCTCGGCCGCCCGCTCGGCGAGGTTCCCGACCATCAACGAGTGGTGGTACGTGCCCGGCGTCTCGATCAACAGGCGCCGGAGCAGCGGCTGCGACGGGTTCGCCAGCTCCAGGAGCTGGAACACGGTCAGGAGCCCGAAGACCGAGCCGAGGACCGCGAACGAGCCGATGGCCGCCACCGCCGCGATGCCGGCGCTGAGGCCGGCCGCGCCGATGAGCTGCAGCACCCCGGTGGGATCCCGCTCGCCCAGGAGCGAGAACGCGGTCACGACGAGCGCCTGGGCCAGGAAGGCGGCGGCGCCCGCCTGGATGAACATCCCGAGCCGATCGCCGCGGCGGATCGCCAGGATCCCGGCGAGACCGCCCAGCAGGGCATACGCCCCGAGCTCCAGCGAGGGGCCGTTCACGGCGCCCATGACGATCCCGACGATGGCCGTGACCACGAGGGCGGTCTCGGCGTCGAGCAGGACGGTGACGAGGATCCCGACGGCCGCCACCGGCAGCGCGAAGGGCATGAAGGCGCGACCCGCGGTCAGCTTGACCGCGAACGTCGCGATGACCACGAGCAGGGCGATGAGCGTCAGCACGTTGGTGCGATGCCAGAACGCCCGCCGGAATCGCCAGATCCAGCCGAGGAGGATCATGACGAGGAGGCCCGTCAGCAGGAACCAGCCACCGACACCGGCGAGATCGGGCGCGCTCGTGTCGAGGCCGAGCGCGTGGATTCGGGCAACGTCGACGTCGTCGAGCTTGGTGCCGGCGCGGACGACCACCTCGCCCTGGACGAACCGATCGATCACGGGCGCGACGCCCGCGGCGGCGTCGTCCTTGGCCTGATCGGTGAGCGCCTGGCTGAACGAGCTGTTCGGGACCACCAGCGGCCCGATCAGCTCCGCGGCGAGCTGCCGCTCGGTGTCGCTGAGGCCGCCGGCCATGCGCTCGGTCAGGTGCTGCCGGACGTCGGCCGCCTCGGTGTCCCGAAGCTCGGTGCGCTCGGTGACGTCCAGGATTCGAGCCGCCTCGGTCCGGACCGCGAGCCAGCGCTTGGCGTCGAGGCTGAGGAGGTCGGTCCGGGCTTCCGCCGAGAGGTCCGGCAGGGCCTCGTTGAGGATCGACTGGCGGTCCTGGGCGCTCGTCTTGGCATCGAACGCGGTGTCGATCGGGAGGACCCGCCGCGCGAACGCGGCCAGCTGCTCGGTCGAGATGGCGATGGCCCGCTCGGAGGTGTAGTCGTACTGCGGCTGGACCTGGTCGCGGGCGGCCTGCTGGGCCTGGCCCGTCAGGACGGGGTTCGTGAAGGTGATCGCCTTGGGCGCCTTGATGTCCGTCGGGGCGAGGTCGCCCGACTGGAGGACGAGCTGGGGCGACAGGTCGACCGCGAGGATCGCGGTCATCGCGATGACGAGGATCCCGGCAGTGACCGCGAGGCGGGCCAGGTCGCGGCGGCCCGGGATGATCGCGTCCACGGCCGACCCGACGGCGGCCGTCACGCGCCGCCTCCGGCCAGCCGCCGGTTGACCAGCTCGCTGACCCGCCGGCCATCGGCTCGACCCTTGGTCCGCGGCGACAGCCAGCCCATGACCCTGCCCATGTCGCGCGAGGTTGCCGCACCCGTCGCTGCGATCGCCTCGCCCACGAGCGCCTCGACCTCGTCGTCGGTCAGCTGGGTCGGCAGGTAGTCGCTGAGGATCGCGATCTCGCGCTCCTCCTTGCCGGCGAGGTCCTCGCGGTTGCCGGCGCGGAACGCCTCGACCGACTCGCGCCGGGTCTTGACCTCCTTGGCGAGGACGGCCGCGACCTCATCGTCGGTATAGGTCCGGCGATCGCGCTTCTCGGCGTTGTAGATGGCGTTCTCGGCCATCCGGAGGGTGTCGCGGCGCAGCGCCTCACCCGACCGCATCGCGGCCGTGATGTCGTCCTTGAGGCGCTGGCGAAGGGTCACGGGTTCGGCACCTGGCAGTCGCGCCCCCGGCAGCTGGTCGAGCCATCAGCCCGGCGCACCAGCGGGAGCGGTGTAGGAGACCGCCGTCCGATCAGCCCTGCGGAGTCCGCGCGTTCTTCTTGCGCTTCGCTTCCTTGCGCTTCCGCTTCACGCTCGGCTTCTCGTAGTGCTCGCGACGGCGAGCCTCCGCGAGGATGCCGCTCTGCTGGATCTTCTTGTTGAAGCGGCGCAGGGCGCTTTCGAACGTCTCGTTCTCACCAACTCGGACTTCTGCCAATCCCGGATTCACCCCCTCGGGCTGTCAGGTCATCGCCTGGTCCGCGCTCGTAGCCCGACGAGCGGCGGGGCGACTTCGCGGACCGGCTCAACCCAGGGGCACGAGTCGGGCTCCGCGGAGCCGCCGGAGTGTAGCCCGAGCCGTTCCGGCTGTCACGAACGGGCCGGCGCGCGGGTCAGCCGGGCTGGTAGTTGCGGGCGAGCTCGCTCGACCAGCGACGGCCGAGCGAGGGAGCGTTCGAAGCCAGCCAATCGCTGACGCGGGTCGTGCCGAGCGGCGGCTGGTCCGAGGTCAGGAAGCTCGAGGTCAGCTCGATGAGCTCGTCACCCCGAAGGACGACGTCACGCACGGCGAGGCCCAACACGCGGGCCGCGAGGAGGACCCCGGCAGCCGGCATCGGGACGACGATCGATCGGCTGCCGATGGCGCTGCGGATCTGGCCCACGAGCTCGCGATACTCGAGCTGCTCTGGTCCCGCCGCGTCGCGTGTCATGCCGGGATCGTCGTTTGCGCACGCGATGCAGATCCGGCCGACGTCGTCGACATGGATCGGCTGGAGGCGATAGCGACCGCGACCGGGGATCCCGTACACGGGCAGGCGCCGAAGCGCCCAGGCAAGGTTGTTGAGGAGGATGTCGTCGCGGCCGAAGAGCAGCGTCGGGCGCACGATCGACCAGGCCAGGCCGGATCGCTGCACCACGCCCTCGAGGACCGCCTTGGCGCGGACATAGGGCGTCGGGCCATCGGTGGAGGCGCGAATCACGCTCACGTGGACGAGGCGCTGGACGCCCGCCTCGCGCGCGGCCTCGAACAGCCGCGCCGAGCGTTCGACCGCCGCCTCGTAGGTGTCGGCGTCATGGGGGAACCGGATCCAGTACGTGTTGTAGAGCGTCTCGACGCCGCTGAGGCTCGCGACCGTGGCAGCTCGGTCCTCGGGTTCGAGCGGGCGGACGACCAATCGGTCCGCCAGTGGATCGCCGATGCCCGATCGGCGGCTGAGGGTCACGACCTCGCGCCCGGCATCGAGGAGCTGCTCGGCGATCGCTCGACCCGTATAGCCGAAGGCGCCAGTCACCGCATCGCGCGTCATCGCAAACATGCTATCACGGAGTAGCACGTACCGCGCCAGCGTTCGCACCGCCTCGCGGCCAGGCTGGCCGCATGGGACGATGCCGTGGATGGACACCCTCCTCGACCTCCTCGACGAGGCCGTGGCTCGCTATGCCGACCGGCCCGCGCTGGGACTGTGGCGCGACGACGGAACGGCGGAGCGCTGGACGTATCGCGAGCTCGACCGCCGATCGCGCATCGCGGCGTGGCGGCTGCGGGCCCTCGGGCTCGAGCCGGGCGATCGGCTGCTGACCTGGTCGCCGTCGACCCCGGCGCTGCCGGCGGTCTACTTCGGGGCGATCCGGGCGCGCCTCATCCTCGTGCCGCTCGACCTGCGGATGTCGCCCGAGGCCATCGCCGGCATCGTCTCGAAGTCCGACGCGACGTGGCTGGCGCTCGGCGTCGGGCGCGACGCACCCGATCCGCGCGACGCGAACCTCGAGCGCTTCCCGAGCGTCACGATCGATGCCCTCACCACGGAGCCGGATGCGTCATTCCCGGTGGACTGGGAGGCCCAGCTTGCGGCGTGGCCACGACCCGCGCCCGAGGAGGTCTGGGAGCTGATCTTCACGTCCGGGACCACCGGGACGCCGAAGGGCGTGATGCTGGCCCACGACAACGTCGTCGCCTCGATCGAGTCGTTCTACCGGATCATCCCGCGGCTGGAGCATCGGATCGTGTCGCTGCTGCCGCTGTCCCATCTGCTCGAGCAGGCCGTCGCGCTGTTCTATGCCTTGAGCCTCGGCGCGAGCATCCTGTATGTCCGGAGCCTCAACCCCCGGGTCATCTTCGAGGCGATGCGGGCGCAGCGGGTGACCTCGATGGTGGTCGTGCCGCAGGCCCTCGACCTCTTCTGGAGCGCGATCGAGCGCGAGGTCGAGCGGACGGGCCGCACCAGGTCCTTCGAGCGCCTGCGCCGCATCGCGCGCCGCCTCCCGATGGCCGCGCGCCGGCTCATCTTCCGGAGCGTCCACCAGCGGATCGGCGGCGGATTGCGCCTGTTCGTATCGGCCGGCGCGTTCCTGCCGCCCGCGGTCCAGCAGGGCTGGGAGGACCTCGGGGTCATCGTGCTGCAGGGCTATGGGGCCACCGAGACGGGCACAGGCTCCTGCACCACCCTCGAAGACCACGGCCTGGGCACGGTCGGTCGACCGCCCGAGGGCATCGAGCTGCGGATCGCGACGGACGGCGAGATCCAGTTCCGCGGCGGGACGCTGTTCAAGGGCTACTGGGATGAGCCGGTCAGGACCGCCGAGGCGTTCACCGAGGACGGCTGGTACCGCAGCGGCGACATCGGCCACCTGGATCCGGCGGGGCGGCTGATCCTGTCGGGCCGGACCAGGGACATCATCGTGCTGCCCAACGGCTTCAACGTGTACCCCGAGGACATCGAGAACGCCCTGCGGGTCGCCGGAATCCGCGATTCCGTGGTCATCGAGACGCGGCCGGGCCGGATCGAGGCCATCGTGCTCGCGCCCGGGACGCACGGCCTGCCCCGCGCCGGCGAGGCGCTGTCGTTCGATCCGGCCACGCCGCCCGACGAGCTGCGGGCGACGATCGACGCCGCCGTGAAGTCGGCCAATGCCCACCTCGGACCCAACCAGCGGATCGCGGGCTGGCGCCTCTGGCCCGAGGCCGACTTTCCGCGAACCCACACGCTCAAGGTCAAGCGCGACCGGATCCGCGCCTGGGCCGCCGTCGAGGCGCCGCTGCCGGTTCGCTAGGCCTCGGCTCAGGCGGGGATGGCGACGCCCGTCCCGATCGTGTCCAGGGCGTCCTCGATGGCGGCCGCACGCGGGTCGGCGCCACCCGGCGACCAGGCGAAGAAGATCGCGGTCGCGCCGCTGACCCGGATCGTGAACCGGGTGTCGTTCGGGAACATGACCTTGCCCGGGCCGCGGGAGACGTAGGTCGCCTCGTCGGCCGCCGCGGTCGCCGCGTCGGCGGCGGACCCGAACGCATAGATCGCGACGAATCGCGGGGTCGGCTCATTGGGCACGGAGACCTGGACGATGGTTCTGGGCGCGGCCGCGAACCAGGCTCCCTCGGGTGGCCGGTAGGCCTGCTGCGGGTCCGTGCCCTGGAGTCCGGCCGCAGCGAGCGCGCCGATGACCGCCGCGCGGGTGGCGTCCGTCGCCACGCCGGCGGGTGGTGGCGTGACGCCGGCCGGCGGATAGGTCGGCCCCTTGGGCCGCGTCGCGCAGCCGGCCGCGATCAGGCCGACCGCCACCGTGAGCGCCAGCACCGAGCCCAGGGGTCGGGCGCCGAGGGCCAACCGGGCGCCGGGCGTCAGCCGGGTGGCCATGCCATCGACCGCCCACCGAGGAGGTGGAAGTGCAGATGCGGCACAGTCTGCCCGCCCCAAGCGCCGATGTTGGTCACGAGCCGGTAGCCGGCGTCGGCGATGCCCTCGTCCCGGGCGATCCGCGCGGCGAGCTCGAACGCCTCGGCGAGGAGTGGTCCATCGCCATCCGTCAGGTCTGCCGCGGAGGGGATGTGCTCGCGCGACAGGACGAGCACATGCGTCGGCGCTCGCGGGGCGACGTCGCGGATGGCGATGACGCCAGCACCGTCCGCGACGAGCGTCGACGGGATCTCGCCCGCGACGATCCGGCAGAACAGGCAGTCGGGATCGCGGCTGGTGCGCGAGCTCATCGCGGGCACGGCCTCACCAGGCGATTGTAGGGAGGCCCGCGGTCAGGCCCGGGAGCCCGCGGATGCCGCAGCGCACTGCGGGCGCGTCAGTCACGCGTGCCGGCGAGGGCCACCCAGTCGTCCTCGGCCCACCGCGCCGTCCATCGGAGCCCCTGGGCGGCCAGGGCGTCCAGCACCGCGCCCTCCCGGTCGCGGAAGATGCCGGACGCGAGCCAGATCCCGTGGACCCGGGTCGCGGCCGCCATCTCGTCGGCAAGGTCGATCAGGACCGACGCGATCAGGTTCGCCACCACGAGATCGGCCGGAGGCTCGCCGGTCGGCAGGCTGCCAAGCGCTGGGCGGATCGTCTCGGCGAGGCGGTTGCGCGCGGCATTGGCCGCGGTCGCCTCGACCGCGATCGGATCGATGTCGATGGCGAGCACGTCGGTCGCCCCGAGCTTCGCGGCGGCAATCGAGAGGATGCCCGAGCCACAGCCGACGTCGACGACCCGGGCGCCCGTCACGGCGCCCGACCCGGCGAGCGCCTCGAGGCCGACGAGGCACAGTCGCGTCGTCGGGTGGAGGCCGGTCCCGAAGGCCATGCCGGGATCGAGCGCGATCACCACGTCGTCGGGCGCGGCCCGATGTCGTCGCCACGTGGGCTTGATGACGAACCGCTGCCCGATGCGGAGGACCGGGAAGTGGGTCTTCCAGGCCTCGGCCCAGTCGTCCTCGTCGACGAGGCGGGTGCGGAGCTCCCCGATCGGCCGCAGCCCGAACGCCTGGAGGTGACCGAGGTCGCGCTCAACCGCGAGCGCGGCGGCACGCGCGGCCGCGGGGTCGCGAGCCGGCACGTAGGCGCGAATCGTCGCTGGCCGAGTGGCGTCGAGCCGGGCCCCGAGGCCCTCCTCGACCAGCTCGAAGGCCGGCTCCACGCTGACCCCGCCGCTGGCTACGCGACCGAGGATCTCGGCAACGGCCTCGACCGCTTCCGTGTCTGCCTCGACGGCGAGCTCCAGCCAGGCGCCGGGCCGTGGCCCGGATCCGAGCTCAGGCAAGCTTGTCGCGGACCCGGTCGAGCAACCCCACGCCGTCGCTGATCGGCTCGTCGGCGGCCCGCGCGTAGGCCAGCAGCGCTTCCCGCTCCGCACGGCTGAGCTTCGTGGGCACGGCGACGTCGACGACGACGTGGAGGTCGCCGCGCTGACCCGGCCGCCGGAGATGGGGCACGCCCTTGCCGCGCAGGCGGATCTCGGTGCCCGGCTGCGTCCCGGCCCGGATCTCGACTTCCTCCTCACCCTCGACCGTGGGCACGGCGATCCGCGTCCCGAGGGCGGCCTGGGCCAGCCCGACGCGCGCCTCATAGACCAGCTCGGTGCCCTCGCGCCGGAGGTCGGGGTGCGGGGCGACATGGACAGCCACATAGAGCGATCCCGGCGGACCGCCGCGCGGGCCGACCTCGCCCTCGTTGGACAGGCGGATCTGGTGGCCCTCGTCGATGCCCGCCGGGATCGTCACCCGGAGGCTGCGACGACGCTCGGTCCGGCCCTCGCCCTTGCACGTCTCGCAGGGCGTCTCCACGATCTTGCCCTCGCCGCGGCAGCGCGGGCAGGCCGTCACGTTGACCATCTGGCCGAGCATCGTCTGCCGAACGGCCCGGACCTCGCCGCGGCCATTGCACTGGGGACAGGTGATCGACTGCGTGCCGGGCTTGGCGCCGCTGCCGTTGCACGTCTCGCAGCGGCCCAGGATCGGGAACTCGATCTCCTGCTCGGTCCCGAGGATCGCCTCCTCGAAGGTGATCCGGAGGTCGTAGCGGAGGTCCGAACCGGCCGGCGGACGGCCCCGCCGAGTCGCGCCGCTGGCGCCGCCGAAGAACGCATCGAAGATGTCCGCGAAACCACCGAAGCCCGCGACGTCGGCCTCGACGCCGGCCGCACCGAACAGGTCGTAGCGCTGCCGCCGGTCCGGGTCCGACAGGACCTGGTAGGCCTCGTTCAGCTCCTTGAACCGCTCGGCGGCCGCCGGCTCCTGGTTGACGTCGGGATGCCATTGCTGGGCGAGGCGACGGAACGCCTTCTTGATCTCGGCGTCCGACGCGGCCCGCTCGACCCCGAGCGTCTCGTAGTAGTCCATGGTGGCCATGCGCGGCGAATCTTACGGGCGCCCGCCCGATCTACCATGCCGGTATGGCGCAACCTGGCGCGCGGCCGCCGCAGGGCCGACCCGAGCCCATCACCAGCGTCGACCCCAGCGCCGAGGTGGCCCACCCGGTTCGAGCCGGCGGCTCGCCGCTCCCCCGCCTCACGGTGGCCTTGACCTTCGACGGCGACGCCATCTCGGATGCCGTCCGCCGTGGCGACTCGCCGGTGAAGCTGTCGCACGGCGAGTTCGGCATCCGCGTCGGCATCCCGCGCCTGCTCGACCTCCTGGAACGGGAGGCGATCCCCAGCACGTGGTTCATGCCGGGCCACACGATGGAGACGTGGCCCTCGACCACCGAGGCGATCGTCACTCGCGGCCACGAGCTCGCGACCCACGGCTGGTATCACGAGGACTTCTCGGCGCTGTCGGCCAGGGACCAGCGATCGATCCTCGAGCGAGCCGTCGACGCGATCACCGCCGCCACGGGCTCGCCGCCGGTCGGGCACCGGGCGCCGTACTGGGCCCTCGGCGACGAGACGATGGCGATCGTCGAGGAGCTCGGATTCGCCTACGACTCGTCCCTCATGGCCGACGACTACCGCCTCTACCGCGTCCGGCATGGCGACCGCCACTCGGCAACGGGTCCGACGGTCTTCGGCACCGAGGGCCGGCTCGTGGAGGTTCCCGTGTACTGGGCCCTCGATGACTGGCCGTACTTCGAGCCGGCGCCGGGCACGGGGCGCGACGGGCTGGCCGCGCCGTCGCGCGTCCTCGAGATCTGGACGGGCGAGCTGCGGTACGCCTACGAGCACGCCGCGGGCGGGCTCCTGACCGTGACGATGCATCCCGAATGCATCGGACGCGGGCACCGGATGGCGATGCTGGAGCAGTTCATTGCCGAGGCGAAGGCGCTCGATGGCGTCGAGTTCGCACGCCTCGATACCTTCGTCGCCGCCTGGCGCGAGCCAGCCCGCGCCTGATCCCGGCGGCGATGGGCTAGGCGCTGCTCGCAAGGCCCGCGACGAGTCCGATGGCGAGCGCCGGAATGGCGAGCAACACCGCCCGGATCGGCGTCGTGACCCGCTGGCTCACGAGCCAGGCCACCACGGCGACGACGAACAGTCCCGTGCCCAAGACCACGAGCAGCCCCACGGCGGAGCCTTCCGCGAGCGCTGCTCCAAGGCCGCCACCCGCCGCCCCCGGGACCTCGCTGCGACCGATCGCGAGTCCGACGACCGTCCCGGCAATCAACCCCGCGATCACGGACCGACGCCCGCCCATGTCGCCGAGTCGCCCGATCCAGATGCCGATCCCCAGGATGCCGGCCAGGACCGCCGCGCCGGTGAGGAGGGTCGGCAGCAACCCCAGCAGCTGGTCAATGACGCTGGCCTCACCCGGCTGGCCCTGGTAGATCGCTGCGGCTCGTACGCCGGTCGCGAGCACGACGGCCGCCCCCATGGCCGTCACGACAGCCGCCGCGCGACGCACATCGGCGCGACCCATCTCGACCTCCTGCCTGGCGCCGACCGGGACCCCGCCTGACGGTCGTACCGTCGATTGTGAGCGTCGGTCGATGGCAGCGAAAGGCCCTCGATCGGGCTTGCCTCAGAGCTGGGCGAGGTCCTTGGCGCGATCCACCACTGCGTCGAACATCGGAACGGTCAACCGACCGGTGAAGGTGTTCTGCTGGCTCGGGTGATAGCTCCCGAGGAGCGTCCAGGCTCGACCGCTGGGCCCCGCGATCCGGGCCTCGGCCAGGTGCCCGAAGCGCGGCTTCGGTGACGGCACGGCACCGCCGTTGGCGGCGAACGCCCGGAGCACCGCCTCCCAGCCGAACGAGCCCAGCGCGACCACCACACGCACCGCATCGAGGATCCCGAGCTCGCGCACCAGGTACGGCGAGCAGGTGTCGCGCTCCTCGGTCGTGGGCTTGTTGGCCGGCGGGGCGCACCGCACCGCTGCGCCGATCCGCACGCCGGTCAGCGTCAGGCCGTCATCGGCGCGCCTGCTGCTCGCCCGGTCGGCCAGCCCGGCCCGATGCAGCGCCGCCCACAGGAAGTCGCCACTCGCATCGCCGGTGAAGACCCGGCCGGTCCGATTGCCACCGTGCGCCGCGGGCGCGAGGCCGACGACGTAGATCCGGGCATCCGGATCCCCAAAGCCGGGCAGCGGGCGACCCCAGTAGGGCTCGTCGCGGAAGCGCAGGACCTTCTCGCGCGCGACTCGCTCCCGCCACTCCACCAGCCGCGGGCAGCGGAAGCAGTCGACGATCTCGGCATCGAGCGCCGCGAGCGCGACTCGCCGTGAGCCGTCGACCTCAGGCGTGGCCCTGCGCTCGCTCTCCGAGGTCCGAGGCGGAGCTCTGCGACGCCATCGGCCCGAGGACTATTTGAGGAGGAGCCGGTCGAGCCGGCGGGACACGATCGCGAGCCCGATGAACCCGATCACGAGCAGGTAGATGACGTGGACGATGAGCTGGGGCCCGACGATCCCGAGCGCGAGCGACCGCAGCAGATCGACGCCGTGGTACAGCGGCGTCAGCTGGACCAGGATCTGGAGCGCCGGCGGATAGGTGCTGATCGGGAAGAACGTCGCGGAGAAGAGGAACAGGGGCTGGAGGACGAGCTGGATCAGGTCGAAGTCCTGCCAGCCACGCGCGAAGGTCGTCGCAGCCATCCCGACGGCGGCGAAGGCGAACCCGATGAGCATCGCCGCGGGGATCGCGAGGATGAAGAGCGGCGACCGGATGAGGGGCGTCCCGAGGGCATTCAGGATGATGATCAGGGCCACGAAGCCGATCGCGTAGAGGAGGCCCCGGAACAGCGCCCAGGCGATCTCGCCGACCGCGATGTCCCCGACCGCGAGTGGCGTCGCCAGCATCGCGTCGTAGACCTTGTCCCAGCGCAGTTTCCCATAGACGTTGAACGTGACCTCGAAGATCGCGCCGTTCATCGCCGACGATGCCAGGAGCGCCGGCGCCACGAACATCGCGTACGGGACCGGCTGGCCATCGGGCCCGGGCAGGTTGCCGACGAGATGGCCGATGCCATAGCCGACAGCGAACAGGTAGAACAGCGGCTCGAAGAATCCTGAGGCCAGCACGAGCCAGCTCCGGCGATAGAGGTACACGCTCCGCTCGAAGGGATGGATCGCCCGCCGGCTGCCGAACGAGATCGGCGGCAGGATGCGCGGGACGAGGGCGCGGCCTGGGGCACTCACTTCTCGAGCCGCCGTCGGAAGGCGACCAGGCAGGCGACGAGCCCGGCGGTGGCAAACGCCAGCAGGACGCCGAGATGGATGAGCGCGAGCCCGGGGTCGGCACCGATCGTCCCGAGCGCGATCGCCCGGCTCAGGGCGACGCCGTGGTACAGCGGCGTGACCCACGCGATCGGCTGGATGAACGACGGCAGGCTCTCGACGGGGAAGAAGGCGCCGCTGAACAGGAACAGCGGCGTGATCGCGAACCGGAAGATGTAGTTGAAGCTCGTCATGACCTTCTGCGTGGCCGCGTAGGCCGCGATCGGGGTCGCGAAGGCGAGGCCCGTCAGCGTCGCGACGGGGATGGCGAACAGGATGAGCGGCGATCGAACCGCCCCGAACGCGACCATGACGAGCACGTAGATCGAGCCGACGAGGGTGATCCGCGTCGCGATCCAGGCCAGCTGCCCGAGCGCGATCTCGGCGGGACCAATCGGCGTCGAGTGCATCGCGTGGTAGCGCCGCTGCCAGACGAAGCCACCCATGATCGGGAACGTGGCCTCGAACGAGGCAGTCTGCATGACGGTCGACGCGAGGAGGCCCGGGGCGAGGAACACCAGGTAGGGCACGCCTCCGAGGGCCGCCGCGCCGCCGCCCTGGTTGACGTAGGTCCCGAGCCCGACGCCCATCGCCAGGAGGAACAGCGCCGGCGACAGGAACGAGTTGAACAGCGATCCGCGCCAGGTCCGGCGGTACAGCAGGAACTGGTGCTCGTAGGCGCGACTGACCCGCGCCAGGAAGCCCTCGGTCCGGGGCGCCTGGTCCGGACCGTCGAACAGGCCCCCCGCGACGGGCGGCCGCCCCGCGGTGGCGGTCACTCGATCAGGCTCCGGCCGGTCAGGCGCAGGAAGACGTCCTCGAGCGTCGAGCGGCGTACCAGGACGGTCTCCGGCTCGAGGCCGCGATCGCGGGCCGCGATCACCGTGGCCTCGCCGTCGTCCGTATACAGCAGCACCCGATCGGGCAGGCGCTCGATGCGTTCGGCCAGCCCGTCGAGCTGATGGTCGAGGCCGTCCTGGACGTCCGGGGGGAAGCGAAGCTCGGTGACCTCCCGCGTCGAGTAGCGCTCGATGAGGCCGCGCGGCGAGCCCTCGGCGACGATCTTGGCCTTGTCCATCACGACGAGCCGGTCGCACAGCTGCTCGGCCTCGTCCATGTAGTGCGTCGTGAGGACAAGCGTCGTGCCGCGCTGCTTCAGGCGGTAGAGGCGGTCCCAG
>DASXQE010000018.1:0-35935 GCA_036493155.1 Candidatus Limnocylindrales bacterium
GACGACCCAGCTCTCCGCCGCTCGGGCTGACCACCGTGGTGCTGTCGACGACCTCCTGGCTCGCAGCCGGGTAGACCGGATCGACGGTTTCGTCCGTGCGGACGACGCGGCGCTGGAACGTCATGTCATCCCTCCGTTGGATTCGAGTCCGGCTCGAGGCGACATGCCCCGGGCGCTCCCATCAGGCTGCCCGGCGGCGAGTGCCGCCGGGGACCGCCGGGCGGCGCGGCGCCTTGCAGCAGCCGTGCAGGTCACGGCTGTCTCGATGGGACCGGCGGACGAGCGTCAGGCCTGCTCGTCGGGCACGTCGACGTCGGGCAGGAGGTCCGACTGGTCGCGGCCGGCCGGGCTCGGCATGCCGACGCCGACGCGGTCCGCGAGCTCGTCGCGGCGCTCCGTCTCGGGATCCTCGGCGATGTCGCGCGCCGGCTGCTCGATGCCGATCGGGCCTTCCGGCTTGTTGCTCGGGAGGCCGGTCTCGGCGCCCGGCAGGTCGAGATCGGTCCGGCCCTCGGCCGGCGGTCGGGATTCGGTCATGGGATCGTCCTCACACTGATGGGCTCCATCGGGCCGTCCGACGACACGCCGCGGGGCGCGCCGCCGTGGCGGACGACGCCGAGCGTGGGCCGGGAGGGCTTGCCGTCCCGTCGACGGCCGAGCCGATCATCCTTGCAGCAGGGTTGCGTCACGGGCGCGGGGCCTTGCGCGGTGGACCGCTCGGGCCCTCCCGACACGCCCTTGCAAGAGGGCCTCGGGATGCGTTGTCACGGCGCGTCGGCCGGTGGGGAGCATGGGACTCGGCCGGCGCCCCGGCCTGCTCGCAGGAGGACCCCCCCACATGAACGCCATCGTCCTGCCGGACCTCGACCGATCGACCATCGAGGACCTCAAGGCGCGGATGCCATCGCTGCACCTGTCCGACATCGAGCTGCCCTCGATGGAGCGCGCGGGCCGCGAGGCCGGCCGCCAGGCCGACCGGACCCTCGACCGCCTGATGGGCCGCTCGCGCCCGTCGGCCTGGCCGTGGCTCGCGGCGGCCCTCGGGATTGCCGCGATCGTCGGCTCCGCTGTCGCGCTGGTCAGCTGGACCCGCCGCCCGGGCTGGTCCAGCTGGTCGAACGGCGCCGGGTCGGGCCTGCCGGGCGGCACGTCCGACGGCATCGCCGGCACCGACGCCGGCATCGGCGTCGAATCGGTCTACGGCGACCGCCCCGCGGGCGAGAGCTCGATCGTCGGCGACACCGCGTACACGACGGGAATCGAGGTCACGTCGCTCGAGGAGCCACTCCCGTGATGGGCGGCGACCCCCAGACCGTCATCGCCATCCTGGGCCTGACGATGGTGGGCGCGGCGGGACTGCTGTCCCTTCTGCCCGTCGGATCCTGCACCCAGTGCAACCACTGCCGGCTCGAGAAGCTCGCCCGGCAGCGGGAGCGCGAGCTCGAGGCCAGCCGCAGCTATGCGGCGGCCTTCTGCGCGATCTGCGGCCGGAACCACCGGCCCGACGAGGGCCACCAGCGCTGAGGCTCGGCCGTGGGTCGATGGTCGCTTTTCAATCCCGGCGTAATGCGCCGCGGCCGCGGGCCTACGTCGGACGCAACGGTGGGCGGCGAGACTGACCGCGGCTCGACGGCCGGGTGGCGATCCTCATCGCCGTAGGCCGAGCGGGACCTTTGGCGTCGCGATGGCGGGCGGTCCGGTTGCCGGACCGCCCTTCCGTTTGCCCCGGCCCTCCGTGACTCGCAGGCGCGCCGCGACTCGCGGGCGCGCCTCGACCCGCGGGCGCTTCGAGCGGCTTGAGGCGCAGGGCAGGACCCGGCTCCAGCTCCGGGACTGGCCCGGCTCCAGGACATGAACGAGCGCCGAGGTCGGGGAGGACGACCTCGGCGCTCGAGAGGAACGGCGCCGTCGTACGGGGCTACGACGGCGTCATGGGGCAATCACGGGGAAGGCGCCATCGACTCGATTGGCATCGCCGACGCCGGCGCCGAGGCGAGCCCACCGGGACTCTGGAGCGAGAGGGTCGGCATGAGGGTCGCCCCCGAGTTGCAGGCCGCGGCCGCAGCCGCAAGGGCCACGATCGCCAGGAATCGCTTCAGCATCACTACCTCGGGGGAGCCGCCGCCCGCGACCGCCAGCGTGGCGTCGGGGATCGGGCGCGGCGAGTGGTGGCATGGCGTGGTGACCCCACCCTACCGGCCGCGGCGTCACGCCCCCGGCCCCTCGACCAACGCCAGCCGTTGCAGCCCTCTGCCATCGGCGGGCCCGCGCCGGAGCGTGCTGCAAGAGGGTTTTGAGGGCGCGCGGGCTCGTCGTTTCGCGCGGCGACGTGGCGGCCAGCGATCCTGTTCGCAGCACAGCGACGTCCGGGCGGTTCCGGACGACATGCCGAAGGAGGCAGGGACTGTTGGCCCGATTGGTGATCGACCAGGTGCGTCGCGGTCGCGGCGGTTCGGGGTCTGACGCCGACGTCCTGCAGCTGTCGGAGACCGTGGTCCCGATGCCCGGCCCGTCGATGCGGATCTTCGAGTTCGTCATGGCGACCGCGGTCATCGGCTTCGCGGTCATCCTGGGCTTCGCGCACTAGGTCGCGCGCAAGCCCGTCGCCCGCAAGCCCGAGCAACCACCGCAGCCGCCGCGAGCGGCGCCAACCAGCCACGACGCCCGTCCCGCAGGGGGCGGGCGTCGTGGCGTCTGCGAGGTGCTGCCGAGGCAGAGATCGGGCGCCTGGCTGGTCGAGCGGCGCTCGCGAAGAAGGCGAGCCCGCCGCCGCGCCGGATCAGCCGGCGGAGACGAGCCGCCGGCGACGGCCGCTGGGCGACGGTGCCGGGCTCGTGGCCGGGCTCGCCGGCGGCTGCTGGCCGCCGCCGCCACCGCCGCCGTGGTGATGGTGTCCACCCCCACCGCCGCCGCCGCCGGAGGGCTTGGGCTTGCAGTCGCCGAGCAGCGGGCCACCCCAGTTGCCGTGGCCGGCCAGGTAGGCCGTGTGTGAGCCGTACGGGCCCGTGACGCCGGCGCCGCGTTTGGCGCGGTCGAGCCAGTTGGCCACGTCCTTGTCCCAGCTGGATGGGCCGAGCTCGGCCTTGACCGGATCCACCATCCAGCCGCCGCAGCCGCTCGAGTAGAGCAGGCCGGGGGTGTCGATGGCGTGGTCGCCGCCGGGCTGGGTGCCGGACTTGAACCACTCCAGGCGCGTGTCGCGGGTCCACGGGCCCGGAGCCCCGCCGGACCAGGCATCGATCCTCGCGTTCACGACGCCGCTCGGCGGCTTGAAGGTCGCGTTGGGCCAATCCTTGGTGTAGTCGCGCACGAACGAGCGCCACATGTTGGCGGCGGCCAGGGAGTTGGCCGGATTGTCGGTCCGTGGCTTGGAGTGGTCGCTGTTGCCGAGCCATACCCCGACGGCGAGGCCGGCCGAGTTCGGATCGGTGGGTGGCGCGAGGAAGCCGTAGGTCGACAGGTCGCGGACGTCGTCCGTGGTGCCGGTCTTGGCCGCGGCCGGCCGGCGCGCGCCGTTGGACGTGTTGTGGAGACCGAGAGCCGTGGCCCAGATGGGGTTCTGGGCCGGATCGCTGTTGCCGGCCAGCACGTCGCTGATGAGGAACGAGGTCTGGGCCGAGACCGCTTGCACGCCCTGGGGCTTGTCGGGCGCCTGGAAGACCGTCTGGCCATCCGGCCCGGTCACCGACAGGATCATCCGGTTGGGCACGTGGACACCGCCGTTGGCGAGGCCGCCGAAGGCCGAGGTCAGGTCGATGGGGCGCGTCTCGACCGTGCCGATCGCGCCGGCCAGGCCGGCCTGCAGGAAGGCGTCGTCGCCGCCCGGAAAGTTGACCCCGAGCTTGTCGGCCACCGCGACGACGGCCGGGCTGCCAACCCGCTGGAGGGCCCGGATCGCCGGCAGGTTCAGGGACTGCTGGAGGGCCGTCCGGACGGTGACGGGCCCGCGCTCGCCTTCATCGGCATCTTTCGGGGTCCAGCCGCCGCCGAAGTCGGTCTGGATGTCGAGCAGCAGGCTGCCCGGGTCCAGGACGTTCCGGTCGAACGCCGTGGAATAGACGATCGGCTTGAACGACGACCCCGGCTGACGGCCAGCGTTGGCGGCATCGAACTCCGGCTGGAACTTGGGCGACGCGATGTCGGTGCGGTAGTAGCCGGCACTGCCCACGTAGGCGAGGACGTCGCCGTGGCGGTAGTCGACGGCCACGAGCAGGCCGTTGTGGAGGTCCTTGCCCCGCAGGTTGGCCACCCAACCGCGATCGGCCGCCGGGACCTTCAGGGCCGTGAGGAGGTACGACGCGAACTTCGGCGTCAGGTTCGGGGCGATCGCGGCCGCCGCGACGTCGCGCTCGGCGATCACCTGGGCATTCCAATCGAGGCTGGTGATGACCTTGTAGCCGCCGGTGTCGACCGCGGCCGCGCCGCCCAGCATCTGCTCCAGCTGGTCGCGGACCTGCCACGAGAACTGGGGCGCCTTCATGACCGGCGGCGGAGCCGGCGTCAGCACGACCGGCTCTGCCAGGGCCGCCTGGAGGTCGGCCGGCGAGAGGTGGGTCCAGCGGGCCGACGCCGCGAGGTTCGTCAGGATGTAGTTGCGCCGGACGACGGGTGGCGCGTCCGCCGGCACGACGAGCTTGCCCTGGGCGTCGGGCACGGCGTAGCGATACGGGTCGTACAGCGATGGCGCCTTGACCAGACCGGCGATGAGGGCCGCCTGGGCGGGCGTCAGCTTCGACAGGTCATCGACGCCGAAGTAGATCTCGGCGGCCGCACCGATGCCGTACGCCTCGTGGCCGAAGTAGACCTCGTTGAGGTAGGCCGTGATGACCTCCTGCTTGCCCTGCTCGCCGGGGTAGGCCTGGGTCACGCGGGCCGACTGGATGATCTCGAGGACCTTCCGGACGTAGCGGTCGCCGGCGGTCACGTCGGGTGGCAGGAGGCGGGCCCGCACGAGCTGCTGGGTGATCGTCGAGGCGCCGCGATCGGTGTCACCGGACCCGGCGGCGTTCTGGAACGCGGCGGCGACGATGGCACCCGGGTCGAAGCCGTCGTTCTGCCAGAACGTGCGGTCCTCGGCCGTCGTCACGGCGTCCAGGACGAGCGGTGGCAGCTCCGCGTAGGTGACGACGTGACGGTCCTGCAGCTGGAAGCGCGCCAGCTCGATCTTGCCGGTCCGGTCGTAGACGATCGTGGGCTGGTCGAAGGTCAGGTGCTGGAGGCTCGTCGGGTCGGGCAGGCCCTGGGCCATCGCGTTGACGACACCGACGGCGGCGAGGGCCACGACGCCGCCGACGGCCACGAGGGCGATGACGGCGAGGATTCCGGCGACGAGGAGGACCTGTCCGATCGGCGTCCGCGGGGGCCGCCGCTGCGCCGATGCGCGACTGGCGAGCACCGCGCGGGATCGCGGCGACAGGCTGGCAAGGGGGACGCCCGAGCGGGCAGGGCGGCGCGAAGGTGAGGTCATCCCTGCCTCAGCCGATCAGTGATCGAGCCGGCCCGATTCCACGAGCGCACGCAGGAAGCGGAGGTGCTCGATCTCGCGCTCGGTCCAGCCCGCGCGGGCGGGCCGGAGGCCGTGGGCCAGGCCGACGAGGTTGCCCGCCTCGCGCTCCGTCCAGCCACCGGCTTCGAGGCTCCACATCATGGCTCGCGCCGGCTCCGGCGCCACGGTCGGGTCGGCCGTCGGGACGACGGGCGGCTCGAGCTCGGCCGCCTCGAGGGACCGCCCGGCGCGCGTCCCGCGGGACGCGCCAGCCGTCTCGGCCGGCAGCGCGCTGGTGGGCCAGGTCCGGTGGTCGATTGCCATGGCCTGAATCTCGTCACCCGGCGCTGCGGCGACGCACGACGGGAGGGCCGCGGCAGTTGCAAGCGGCTGACACGCTGGCCGGTCCGAGACGAACGCGATTGCCGAGGGCCGTCCTGCGACGGAGATGCGATGCCGGATCGAGCCGGGCGAGGCATCATGACCGCGTGCCGCAGCCAGCCACCGCACCGGCGGCCGAGGCCGATGCCCGCCCGGTCGCGCTGCCACCGTCCTCCCCCACGATCATCCCGGCCACCGACCTCGGTGGCGTCGCCGTGCTCAAGCACGCCAACCTGTACCTGCTCAGCGACGCCTTCGGGGACATCCACCCCGACACCCGCGGCCTGGGCCTGTACGACCTCGATACGCGCGTGCTGTCGTGCGCTGTCCTCCGAATCAATGGCCAGCGCCCGACGCTCCTGCGCGGTCACGTCGGGGCGGACCACGGCGCGTCGATCCAGCTCACCGCACCCGAGCGCTGGCGCGATCCGGTCCCGAAGCAGCAGCCCTCCGAAGCCCTGAGCCGCCGCGCGATCTCGATCGCTCGCGATCGCTGGGTATCGGACGGGTTCGCCGAGCGGATCCGGATCACGAACTTCAGCGGCATCGCCCAGGACGTGGCCCTGGAGCTGGAGCTCGATGCCGACGCGGCGGACATCTTCGAGGTCCGTGGCTACCCGCGCTCGGCCCGTGGCACCTATCGCCCGATCGAGACGAGCGATCGCGAGATCACGTTCTCGTACGTCGGCCTGGACGGTCTCGTTCGGCGGACGATCGTGCGGTTCTCACCCGGGGTGGTCGTGGCCACGCCGGATCGGCCGGAGGCCGGCGGCGAAGGCGCCGTCGCCGTCCGCTGGGAGCGGACGATCGAGCCCGGCGACGCGGTCCACCTGGAGTGGCACGTCACCACGGATCTCCTGCCCGCACCGGGGGCCGACGCCCATCGCGAGAAGACCCCGACCCGCCTCGCGCGTGCAGGCGCGCGCAATGCCGCTGCCGAAGCCGCGCTCCAGGAGCGCTCCGTGGCCGACGCCGAATATCGCGAGTGGCACGAGCACACCGCCCGGGTCCGCTCCGACGGCGAGCTGCTGGACCTGGCCATCCAGCGCGGCATCGCCGACCTGCGCCTGCTCCGGAACGACGGCCCGAACGTCGGCGAGCACTACCTCGCGGCAGGCGTCCCGTGGTTCACCACCCTGTTCGGGCGCGACACGATCGTGACCGCCCTCGAGGTCCTGCCGTTCATGCCCGGGGTGGCGGTCGAGGCGCTCCGGGTCCTGGCCGACTGGCAGGCCACCGAGGATGACCCGGATCGCGACATGGAGCCCGGCAAGATCCTCCACGAGCTCCGCGTCGGCGAGCTGGCGCGGACCGGCGAGCTGCCCCATCGGCCGTACTACGGCAGCGTCGACGCGACGCCGCTGTGGCTGGTCCTGCTCGAGGAGACCCACCGCTGGACCGGCGACCTGGATCTCGTCCGGACGCTGTGGCCGAACGTCCTCGCGGCGCTGGCCTGGATCGACCGCTACGGCGATCGCGACGGCGACGGCCTCGTCGAGTACGAGCGCCGCACCCCGAAGGGCCTCATCAACCAGGGCTGGAAGGATTCAGGCGACGCGATTCGCCACCGGGATGGCAGCCTCGCCCAGGCGCCGATCGCGCTGGTCGAGGTCCAGGGCTACGTCTACGACGCCAAGGTCCGCATCGCACGCCTGGCCCGCCGCCTTGGGGAGGTCGCGCTGGCCGAGCGCCTCGAGGGCGACGCGGCCAAGCTCCGGGACCGGGTCAACGAGCTGTTCTGGATGGACGACGTCGCGTTCTACGCGATGGGCCTCGACGCCGACAAGCGCCAGATCGGCTCGATCGGCTCGAACGGCGGCCACTGCCTCTGGAGCGGGATCGTTCCGGAGGAGCGCGTCGGCTCGGTCGTCGACCGGCTGCTGGATCCGTCGCTCGACTGTGGCTGGGGCATCCGGACGTACGCGTCCGGGCAGCCGGGGTTCAACCCGGTCGGGTACCACACCGGCTCCGTCTGGCCGCACGACAACGCCATCATCGCCGCGGGCATGAAGCGCGTCGGCCGCCACGAGGCCGCGGACCGGGTCGCCTCGCGGATGTTCGAGGCCGCCCAGCACAGCGCCGACTTCCGCCTCCCGGAGCTGTTCTGCGGCTTCGATCGCGGCGTGTCGGCCGCGCCCGTCCCCTACCCCGTGGCCTGCTCGCCCCAGGCCTGGGCCGCCGGCACCCCGTTGTTCCTGCTCCAGACGATGCTGGGGATGCGGGCCGAGGCCGCGGATGGCCTGTTCGAGCTCGACCGGCCCCACCTCCCGGGCTGGCTCGGGAAGGTCACCGTCCACGACCTCCGCGTGGGCGATCGCACGGTCGACCTGCTGTTCCATCGCTGGCGCGGCACCACCACGAGCGCCGAGGTCCTGCGCCGCAGCGCACCGCTGGAGATGGTCATCCGGGTCTAGGCAGCAACTTGCAACGCTGGCCTTCCGCGGCGTTGCGGGCTGGCAGCCCGTCAGGGGCGAGGCTGGTCGCGGCCCGTGTGGGCCGGTCGCACACCCAGCACGCACGGACGGAGGTCTCGCGGATGAGCATCATCGCCTGGATCGTCCTCGGCGCCATCGCCGGCTATATCGCCGGTCTTCTCGTTCGTGGCGACGAGGGTCTCGGCGTCATCGGCCACATCGTGCTCGGCATCGTGGGCGCCCTGATCGGCGGCTTCCTTGCCAGCGCCCTGTTCGGCGTCGACGCCATCAACGGCGCGCTCGACATCAGCTCGATCGTCACGGCCGTCATCGGCGCGGTGATCGTGGTGGTGGCCTGGAACGCCCTCGCTGGCCGGACTCGCACCGGTCGCGGGATGGTCTGACCGAACCCGTTGTCCGCCCCGCCCAGCGGGGCGTCATTCGCGGCGACGCCCACCGGCAACGGTGGGCGTCGACGTTCTCAAACCCACGGAGGCACGCATGTCGAAGATCACCGACCACGTCGACGTCGACGTCCCGGTCCGGGTCGCCTACGACCAGTGGACCCAGTTCGAATCGTTCCCGGAGTTCATGGAAGGCGTGGAACGCGTCGTCCAGCTTGACCCCAAGACGCTGGATTGGACGGCCCGCGTGGCCGGCCGGACCAAGCACTGGCGGGCCGAGATCGTCGAGCAGGAGCCTGATCAGATCGTCGCCTGGCGCAGCGTCGATGGCGCGCGCAACGACGGGCGCGTCACGTTCCACGCGAGCGATGCCATGTCGACCCGGATCACCCTCGAGCTCGACGTCGAGCCGGACGGCCCGCTCGAGGCCACCGGCGATGCGCTGGGCCTGGTGAGCCGCCGCGTCAAGGGCGACCTCGAGCGGTTCAAGGAGTTCATCGAATCCCGCGGCCAGGCCACCGGCGGCTGGCGCGGACGCGTCGAGGGCTCGCAGGTCCAGCGGTGACCCGCGTCTACGTCGACGTCGAAGCGGCCGCGATCGAGAGCTCGGGCGTCGATCCGAGCCTCGATCCGGCGGCCGTGCGTTCCCTGCGGTTCCTGGCGGAGGCGGGCAACGAGGTCATCCTCGTCGCGTCCTCGGACACGGCCGTGCCGGCCGAGCTGCGCGATGCCGCCCGGTCGGTCGTGGCCGAGGTGCCCGGCCGACCGCCGGATCAGGCCTGGTACCTGACCTCGGACGTCGAGCGCTGCACCGGGACCTCCGCCAAGCTCCGGACCGTCCTCGTCGGCGCGGCGCCCCCGAGCGGCTCGATCCACCGCTGCGACGGGGTGGCGCGAGATCTCCAGGCGGCCGCGCTGGAGCTCCTGGCCCGGGAGGCGATGCCCCCGCGCTGAGGTCCCTGCGATGCGGATGCAATGACGGCCACCGACGATCGAAGCGCCCGCGTCACGAGCGCTCGGCCACGATCTCGATGACGCGGCGATCCCTCGTCGCCACGTTCCCTCCCTGGGAACCGGCCCCGCCCGGCCGGCCTCCCGCCCTCCTCCGACCGTTCGGCCTGCCGAACGGTCGTGCCCGTTGACGGCCCGCGACGAGGCGGATCGGTAGGGCGAGCGGAGGCGGGACCCCACTCAGGGACAGCCGCGGGCGAGCTCCAGCAGGGCCAGAGCTTCGGTCGGAGGCGAGCTGGCCCGGTGGGCCAGGTCTCGCGTCAGCTGGCCGAGCTGCGGGACGTGCCGCGACCGGTGGCGCCGGTGCGGCGATCCATCAGCACCAGCCCGAAGGCGGCCACGGGCACGAGCGCGAGCACGGTCAGGATCCGCGGCGCCCCGCCGAGGAGCATCCCGATGGCGAGCCCGAGCGACAGGGTGACGCCCGCGGCGACACGCTCGTCGGAGCTGCGTTCGATGTTCTGCATGGCGTCCTCCATCATGGTCCTCGAGTTGCGCGCCACGTCGGGCACGGACTGGGCGACGCGGTCGATCGTGTCGCGGATCTCGGCCGTCGGCACCGTCATGCCGGCGATGGTCGGGCCCGTCGTCGCGGCATCGCTGTCGCGGGTCGCCGAGGTGGTCGTTTCGGTCGTCGAGCTGGTCGTGGTCATCGATTCCTCCTGCCTGGGCTGAAACTGGGTTGCAAGTCAAGCGTCCTGGTGCGGTGGGTGCCGATCACGGGACCACCCGTAGCCTCGGTCGCAACGGAGCAACCGCTCCGACGCAGGAGGTGCCCCGATGAGCGACATCAAGAGCGGCATGCGCGACGCCGAGGCGGATGCCAAGGAGACCTGGCGCAAGGCGGACGGCGAGTCCGTCGGCGACAAGGTCGCGGACGCGGGCGATCGCGCTCGCAACGCCGTGGCGGATGCCGGCGACAAGATCCACGAGGAGTCCGACAAGCTCGGTCGAGACGCCGCCTACGAGCGGGGTCGGGCCGAGGGCTCGGTCGACCACGTGGACGACACCGGAGTCTGATCGGCCCATCAGCCGAGCTCCACACCGCTGGAGCCCGCGATCCGTTCCGCGTCTCGGACGCGCTGCGGGTCGCGGGCTCCGCGATTCCCGGCCCGGAGCGAGCCGATCCGATGGATCGTGTAGGCCGCCGCGGGACGGGCATCGCCCGACGCGGGCTCCGGCACCCAGGTCTCGGACGCCGTATCCGGGTCCGGAACGAACAATGCCGCGGCTCCGGGCGCGACGGCGGCGGCAGCGGCGGCCTGCATCACCGCCACCTCGCCGGCGGCCGCTTGCGGCACCGGGCTCATGCCACCGGCCAGGCCATCGACGGGCGCGTCGCTCGAGGCGCCGGCAGCCATCACCGGAACGGGCGCGGCCGGTTGCTCGGTCGGCGACCGATCGGGCTGCGCGGTCGCCGGTCGCGGGACGTCGGGCATCTTGTCCTCGGCGCACCACGGGCAGACGTCGAGGTCAACCGCCGAGAAGCGGCCACAGGCCTCGCAGCCCGTCGCCAGCCAGCTGCGGCATGCCGGGCAGCGCCGCCACTCGGGGTCGACGGCCGAGCCACAGGCGAGGCAGTGACCATCGCCGAGGGACGGGGCGAGCGCGACGAACAGGCGCTCGGCCTTCCGCTCGGCCGAGGTCCGCTGCGGTCGAGCGAGGAGGTAGGTGGCAAGCGACAGCGGGAGGAGCAGCGGGGTCGAGAGCAGGATCCAGCCGACCGCCGCGAAGCGCGCAACCTCGAACGTGCTGCGACGGGCCATGTCGGCATAGGTCCACCACGCGGCGGCGAGCCACAGCCCGGCCGCGCCGGCGGCGAGCGCCAGCCCGACCGCAGCCACGGTCGGGTCGTTGACGATGGAGTCGAAGAGCTGGTTCATCGCCGGCCTCTCTGCGCGGAAACCCATCTGGTCGGCGGCCCCCCTGAGCCGCCGTGACGTCAGTCTCCGGGTCCGCCGTCTCCGCGATGCCTATGGCGCCGAATGGCCGCTTGCAGATGCGTGTCGCACCCGGCCCGACGGCAGGTCGGCGGCGCCGGGAGGTCGGCGGCGCCGGGAGGTCGCCGGCCGACCGCGCGTTCCCCCCAGGGCGCGGCCGGCGGCGACGCGAACCCCCACGTGGTCTTAGGCGGTGCCGGCCAGGACCTCGTCCGGCGTGACCACGTGGAGCAGGGCCGAGGGTCCCGCCGAGGAGCCGACGCGGCGCGCGAGCTCCTCCTCCAACCGATCGATCCGCCGCTGGGCCTCCCAGGCCGGGGCGTCCGGATCGCTGGCATCGCGCTGCTCGATCGACTGCACGAGCGCCTCCATGAGCTCGAGCAGCGAGTCGTCCACGGATCCTCCGGCGGGTGCCATCTCAGCCACCTGACGATGCCAAGCCGTGGCTTGCGCGCCCCTGCTGCCGGGCGCCATCGGCCTTGCGATTCCATCGCAGGCCGATCGAGGATCAGCGCACGTCGCGATCGAATCGCGACCGCCAGGTGACCACGCGGGGTCGGCCGAACCCGGTCACGAGGAGGATCGCGTCGAGCAGCACGAGGGACGCGGCGGCGGCGCCGATCAGCACGCCGGGGCTCCATGTCGCGTCGCCCGCGGTCGGCGCTGCCGGGGCTGCCGGCGGCGCGCCCGGGCTGCCCCCGGCAAGGTCGGCCTCGCCACGGGCCACGAGCTGGAGCCGACGCCGGTACAGGACCTCCCACTCCTCCTGCGGAACCGTCAGCCGGAGGAGATCGCCGTCGAGGCGTGCGAGCGACGGGCCATCGAGGCTGGGCCGATGAGCCAGGGCGGCCATCCGATCCTCGAGCGACTGGGCCTCCTTCGAGGTGGTGAACCAGGCGTTCGTGGAGTCGACATCGCGGACGACGAGCGCGCGGGCCTCGGCGACCGCGGCCTTGGAGCCGGTCAGGGCGAGGTCCGACGGGTACACGGCGGCGACCAGCGCCGGCCCGACCAGCTCCGACAGCTCGTCCGGCACCAGGCGCTCCATGCCGCCGCCGGCAATCCGGGCCAGCAGCTGCGCGGGCAGCGTCAGGAGACGCGATCCGGGTCGCCGACGCGTGACGAGGCCCTCGGCCTCGAGTGACTGCCGAACCGCCCCCACCAGCGCGTCGTACCGTCCCGGGCGGACGATCAGGGCCAGGTGCGCCGCCTGGCGCCGGTGCGCGGCGGCATCGAGGCGCCGGCCGGTTCCGACGACCGCGAGCACGACGAGCGTGATCGCGAGGGCGGGCGCGAGCGGGTAGCCCCGCAGGACCGTGCCGGCGACCGCGGTGCCGCGCGGCCGATCGCCGGGATCGGTCACGAGCAACGTCACGGCCCCGAGCACGGGCGGCAGGACCACGGCCCCGGCGAGCATCGCGAGTCGGACGAGGTCCGGCCCGATCCAGTCCGGGACGGGCACGAAGCCCAGCAGGAACGTTCCCACCGACGGCACCACGACCCCCGCGACCAGCGCGACCCAGACGAGCGACCCGAACGTGAGGACCGCCAGCCACACCTGGCGCGATTGGGGCACCTGGCCGAACAGGAGCGTCGAGGCCCAGCCGAGGGTCGTCGTCAGGATCCGCCCGACGAATCGCCCTGCGAGCGCGAACAGGCTCGCGAAGATCGCCACGCCGGCACGCTACCGGCGGCGGCGCCCCGGACGTCCTTCCGATCGGGCGCGGTTGGGTGTCGCTCCCGTTGCACGCCCAGCCGGCGACCGGGCGCGGCCATGACCGCGCCCGGCTCGACCTCGCGAGCGCTCGCTCCTCGCCCGATCCGACAGGAGGGCCAGCACGGCCCGCTCCTCGGCCGGCGTGGGCGGGACCGGCAGCGCCGGATCGACGTCCGCCGCCGACAGGATGGCGTCGCGCACGCCGCCCTCGAGGTAGGCGTCGATGACCGCCGGGTGGACGTACGCCTGGCGAGCGACGGTCGGGGTGTTGCCCAGCTGCTCGGCCGCTGCCTCCGCGGCGGCGTTGACGGCTCGCCGGAGCGCCGTCGCGGACGGGCGCGATGGCGGTGCCGCCGTATTCCCGGCTGCCTCGGTATCGCCGGCCGAGTCGCCGGGCGGCGCGCCGACGCCCTGGCCCGTGGCGGCCAGCGCCCGGAACGCGAGGACCGTGCCGGCCCAGGTCCGGAAATCCTTGGCACTGAACTCGTCGCTGCCGGCCGCCTCGCGGATGTAGGCATTGATGTCGTCCGACCGCACGTCGCGAACCGTGCCGTCGGCATCGACCCACTGGAAGAGCTCCTGCCCCGGCAGGTCCCGGCAGCGCCGCACGATCGCGGCGAGGCGCTGGTCGCGAAAGCTCACCTCGTGGACGCGGCCGGCCTTGCCTCGGAAGCGGATCCGGACCTCCGAGCCGCGGACCCGGGCGTGGCGGTCCTTGAGCGTCGCGACGCCGAAGGATCGATTCTCGCGCGCGTACTCGTCGTTGCCCACCCGGATGAGCGTCCGCTCCAGGAGGCGGACCGCCGCGGCGAGGACGCGATCGCGGGCCAGGGACCCGTCCGGCCGCGCGCCAGAGGACGCTCCCGCCGCCGCTTCCGACGCCCCTCCCGACGCCGCGGCCCGCTTGCCGCGACGACGGCCGGTGCTGGTGCCGGCGAGGTCGCGCTGGATGCGCCGCCGGATCCGCGGCAGGACCCGCGCGAAGCGTTCGGTCCGGGCGTACTTGTCGCGGTCGCGGCGTGCGCGGAACGCCGGGTGGTAGCGGTATTGCTTCCGTTGGCGGGCGTCACGGCCCGTGGCCTGGAGGTGACCGCGATCGTCGGCACAGATCCAGACGTCCGTCCAGGCGGGCGGGATCGCGAGCCGTTTGATCCGGCCGATCGTCGCCTCGTCGCGGATCAGCTCGCCGGCAGCGGTCCGGTAGGCAAAGCCCCGACCGTGGCGTTCACGCCGAAACCCCGGCTCGGCATCGTTGACGTAGCGAAGTCCCGCGGCGCGGGCATCGGCCGCAGCGGCCGGCGGTGCTTCCCGGCCGGCAGTCGACCCGGGCACGGCAGCCAGTCCTGCGAACGAAGGTCGCGGTTTGCCGTCGCGAGCGAGCCGTCAGGCTCGGGACGGTTCGATCTCGGCGGGTGT
Source organism: Candidatus Limnocylindrales bacterium (assembly GCA_036493155.1). GTDB lineage: Bacteria > Chloroflexota > Limnocylindria > Limnocylindrales > CSP1-4 > UBA5189. Next base: position 14,769 of record DASXQE010000018.1, read on the forward strand.
CGACCCATCGGCCGTCGGCCGGCCAGCCGTCGGCCGGCCAGGGCCCACCGCGATCCGGGGCCGGCCGGTCGAGGTCGTGTCGCTCTGGCGTTCGGTCGACCGGCCCTCGTGGCCGGGCGCCTCGACTGCCGCCCCGGCCTCGAGGCTGGCGCGATACGCCGGCAAGCCCAGTGGCGCCCCGAGGACCCTGGCGTACAGCTCCTCGTATCGATCGGTCATGCGCTCGGCGGAGAACCGCTCCAGGACACGCGCCCGGATCCCGGTCCGATCGAGGCTCGCCACGCGGTCCGAGATGAAGCCCATCTCGACGGCATCGTCGCCGAACAGGCCGTCGACGCCCTCGCGGATGATCTCCGGGAGCGCGCCCACGCGGCGCGCGATGATCGGTGTCCCGCAAGCCAGCGATTCGATGGCGACGAGCCCGAATGGCTCGGGCCAGCTCCCCGGCATGAGGGTCGCGTAGCTCTCCGCGAACAGCCGGTCGCGCTCGGCCGGCGCCAGCTCCCCGAGGAACTCGACGCTGGTCCCGGCGCGGCGCAGGGCCGGCAGGAAGACCTCCTCGTGGTAGGCCCGCTGGGCCGGCAGGACGCCGATCTTCGCGGCGATCTTGAGGGGCCGGCCGGCGCGCAGGGCGATCTCGATGGCCTCGACGATGCCCTTCTCCGGATCGACCCGGCCGACGAAGCAGAAGCCCTCACCGGGATCGCGGCGGAACGGCATGCCGGACAGGGTCAGGCCGTTGTGGACGACGGTCCACGGCAGGTCGGGATGGACGGCGGCCTGGTGGCGGCTGATCGCCACGAGGCCTTCGCGCGCACCCTCGAGGAGGCGGCCCGAGTACGGCTGGTCGAGGCGGCCATGGAACGTCGACACGACGGGGATCCGGGACGCGCGCGCGAGCGGCAGGCTCCACCACTCGAGGTGGCTGTGGACCAGGTCGAAGTCGTCGCTGCGGCGCATGACCTGGTCGACCGTCGCGGCGAACCACGGCGCGGGGTCGTCATTCGAGCCGGCCGGCCGGAGCGCCTGCGGGACCGTCACGACGTGGGCGGCCGGGGCGACGTCCGAGTCGCCGCTGGCGAAGACCGTGACCTCGTGGCCGCGGCGAACGAGCTCCCGGGTGACTTCGTCGACGATCCGCTCCGTGCCTCCGTAGGCGAACGGCGGGACGCGCTCCAGGGGCGGTGCGACCTGGGCGATCCGGAGGCGGCGCGGGGCGGCCGTCATCGCCGATCGAGGCCGGCGACGGCCTGCAGTGTTGCCACGGAATGGACTCCCTTCGTGCGGCTGGGCTCGGCTCGTCGTCGTACCCCGCGACGCCCTCGGTCCGGGTTGCCAGCCAGGCTCAAGGCTACCCCCGCGCCAACCGAGGCCACCTCTCGCCGACCGGCGCGCGCCTCACACGAGCGTGACGCCGACACCCCAGGGCCCCCGCACGGGCACGGGTTGTAATGCGCGTGTAACGGTTCTGCAATGCCTGCCCGCAGCGCCGAGCAAGCCTCGGTGCCGACAATCCGGGACGGCTCGCACTCCCGAGGGGACGCCTCCGGGAACCCTTCCGAGCCATCGGCTCTCATCCATGGATCCGCCTTGAAGGCGCTGCCTGCGGCAGCGCAGACTCACGCTTCGACTGGGAGGAACCACTCGAAATGTCGACCCAGCCACTCGTGCTCGTCGCCGACGACGAGCCGCGCATCACCAAGCTCGTGGCCATCGCCCTGTCCGAGGAGGGCTTCCGCGTCGTCACCGCCAACGGCGGCGAGCAGGCCCTCCAGAAGGCCGAGGAGGTCCGGCCTGACATCGTCCTGCTGGACATCGTCATGCCCGACCTCGACGGCATCGAGGTCATGCGCCAGCTGCGCGAGCGCCGGCCCGTGCCGGTCATCCTGCTGACGGCCAAGGGCTCCACCGCGGACAAGGCCAAGGGCCTCGACCTCGGCGCCGATGACTACATCGCCAAGCCGTTCCATCCCGACGAGCTGGCGGCCCGCGTCCGTGCGGTCATCCGTCGCTCCGGCGGGGCCGAGCCTGGCGCCGGCGTGATCAAGTTCGACGACGTCGAGATCGACCTCGAGCGCCGGATGGTCACCCGCAACGGCGAGCTCGTCCAGCTCAGCCGGACCGAGTGGCTGCTCCTGCAGCACCTGGCCGCGAACGCCGGCAAGGTCGTCCTCCACACCGAGCTCCTGACCAAGGTCTGGGGCCCGGAGTACCGCGACGACCTGCAGTACCTGCGTGTCTGGGTCAGCCGTGTCCGCCGCAAGCTCGGCGCCGCGCCGGGTGAGCCGGGCCGGATCCGGACCTTCCAGGGGATCGGCTACCTCCTCGACGTCGAGGGCCCGCAGCCGCGCGTCGCCGAGGTCGAGGAGGTCCACGCGCCGCCGGAGGCCGCGCTCATCGGCTGACGCCGGAATCAAGTCCACTCGCACGACCGCCGGAGGCGCAACCCTCCGGCGGTTTCGATTCGGGTCGCGGTGGTGACGGCTGGCGGGGCCGGACCCTCAGGACGACGGCTCGCCCTCGATCGCCTCCGGCGCCGCAGCCTCGCGTGCCGGCTGCCCGATCCAGACCTTGCCATCGCTGAATCGCTCGGCCTTCCAGATCGGCGCTCGCGCCTTGGTCTCGTCGATCGCGTAGCGAGCGGCATCGAACGCGGCGTCGCGATGGGGCGCGCAGGCCACGATCGCGACGGACGCCTCGCCCAGCGGCACCGCACCGGTGCGGTGGACGACGGCCAGCCGGGTGACGCCGAAGCGGGCTTCGATCTCGTCGGCGATTGCCTCGATGACCGCGCCGGCCATCCCCTCGTGCGCCTCGTACTCCAGTGAATCGACGAGGCGACCGGCGTGCCGGGCGGCTTCGGCCTCCTGGCCCGGCGCGGGCGTGCCGGGGGTCTGGCGGGTCACCCCCAGGAAGCCGACGATCGCGCCATCCGCGGGAACCGCCAGGCGGTCAGCGAGCTCGGCCAGGATGACGGCATCGAAGGGCTCGCTCCGGAGCTCCACGATCCGGCGTGCGCCGCTGGCCTCGCGAGCCGGGCCGCCCTCCGGCGACCCGCCGTCGGGCGACGCGCCGCCGTCGGGCGCGCCGGCGTCGGGCGCGCCGCCGCTGACGGGCGGGATGATCGCGAGCTCGTCGCCATCCACGAGGACCGTCGATGGCGGGGCGTAGGCGGCATTCCGCGCGAACCGCACCGAGGCGCGGCCCGGCGCCAGCACCGGATGGCGCTCGACGAGGGCCAACCACGCGTCATCGATCGTGGCGCCGTCCGGGAGGTCGAGGGCCAGGTCGCGGGCCCCGACGAGCTCCCGCTGGATCGCGAACAGGCGGACGCGAATGCGCACGGTTGGGGGCTCAGCCCCGGACGCCGGCGATCAGGAGGCCGTCGCCGACCGGCAGGACCGTGGCCTGGAAGCCGGCATCGCCGAGCATCGCGATGACGAATCGCCGGAGGTCCTCGGTGCCGTCCCCGGGATGCGACGGCCGGTCGCCGGAGGTCCGCCCGCTCCACAGGACGTTGTCCGCGACGAGGAGCGCGCCCGATCGCAGCCGCGGGCGGAGCGCCGTCGCGTAGGCCCCGTACTCGGGTTTCAGGGCATCGATGAAGGCCAGGTCGAACGGTCCGGCCAGCGCCGGCGCGTCGCTCGCGAAGACATCCAGCGCCGGGGCGTTGAGCACCTCGATCCGATCGTCCGCGATGCCGCCCCGATGCCAGTACGCGCGGGCACGATCCGTCCTCGAGCGGTCCGGATCGATCGTGACGATCCGGCCGGCGGGGCCCTGGCCGCGGGCCAGCCACAGCGTCGAGTAGCCGATCGCCGTTCCGACCTCGACGATCCGCGAACGACCGACGGCCAGGGCGGCGAGGACACGGCCGCTGGCCCGATCGAGGATCGGGATGCCTTCAGCCGCCGCGACGGCCTCCATCTCGAGGACGACGGCGTCCGGCTCGCCGGCCGTCGCGTCGATCCACTCCAGGTCGCCCCGGCTCGGGGTCCAGCCACGCACGCTCGATGCCATCACGTCCTCACAGCCAGCACGGCTTCCCAGCCTTCACGTCCTCACACGAGCAGGCCGGCGCCGAAGTACAGCCCGGCGGCCAGGATCGTGCCTGCCGCGATCAGTCCGACGTCGATGTAGAGCAGGCCGGTCGCCGATTCCATCGAGCGCGTCCGAGCGGTCTGGACGGCCGCCCACGTGACGACCAGGGGCATCGCCAACCCGACGATGAGCCGCAGCCAGACGAACAACGCCCAGCTGCCGGCGAGGGCCGCGAACCCGGGCTCGCCAGCGGGTCCGGCCCCGACGAGCTGCCACAGCCCGAACAGGACCAGCTGCACGGCCACGACGGCGAGGAGCGTCTGGGCGAAGCGCACCAGCGGCGCCTCCGGCAGCTTCGGCGTGACGAGGTACCAGTGCCCCAGGATCATCGCGGCCCACGCGCCGCCGGTCGCCGCCGCGAGGATCGCGAGCTGGACGAGCAGCAGGACCGCCGTGGTCGACGCGGCGCTCCCCGCGCTCCAGGACAGGGCGCCGGCGATGAGGACCCCGACACCGACGATGCTGCCGGCCACGGCGAGGGGGCGTCCGCCGCCGCCCCGCAGGATCACGAGGCCGTACGCGAGCGCGAGCGCGGCGAGGGCCCACAGCGCGGCGGTCCGGATCGGCCCCCACGCCGGATCCGCCGGCGCGATCGGGCCCGTGCTGCCGAGGCCGGCCGCGCCGAGCACCGGGAGGGCCCCGTCCGACAGGGCCGCCAGCGCCGCGAGGACGGCTGCCGACAGGGCCACGAACCCGAGGTAGCCCTTGGTGGCCTGGGTCCGGAGCCGGCCGAGCGCAGCGGCCCACAGCGAGCCGACCGCGGCGCCCGTCAGGACAGTCCAGTTGATGTACGCCAGGTTCTGCGCGATCTGCTCGGCGGGCACGGGTCGAGTGTAGTGACGGCGTCGCGTGAGCCGGGTGCCGGCAATCGAGCGGGCCTGGGCTCGACGTCGCGCGGGATGGGCCAACGGCCGTCCGCGCCGTCCGGACGCCCGGCGGACGAACAAGGGCCGCGCCGTTGCCGGCGCGGCCCTTGCGGAGGAGGAGGTTCCGATTGGTTGAACAGGTGGTCCGGGCGACGGCTCACCGCGCACCCAGCGGTGGCTTACGGAGCGGTCACCTGTAGCGGTACGGCAGCCATGTGCCGGAGTCGATGTACGCCCACGGGTTGACCCGGTACGAGCCGCTGGCCCACGGGTAGCCCCGCCAGACCTCGACATGCGTGTGGGTGCCCGTGGCGCAGCCCGACTCGCCGACCCGAGCCAGGCGGGTCTTGTCGACGGTGACGTACTGGCCGCGCGAGACCTGGATCGTCCCCTGCTCGAGGTGGTAGTAGGCCGAGTACAGGCCGTTGCCGTGCGACACCCAGACCTGGTAGCCGCCGCAATTGCTCTTCCAGCCGGCCCAGACGACGGTCCCGCTCCGGATCGCGACGACCGACACGCCCATCGGCGCGGCGAGGTCGTAGGCGCGGTGCCCGGACCAATACCCCTGGCTGACGTAGGAATAGCGATCGGCGACGGGCCAGTGAGCAACGACCGCCGCCGGCAGGACGATGGCGGCGAGCAAGGCCGCCGCAAGTGCTGCAATTCTCTTCCGCATGAAGCGTTGGGGGCACGCCGAAGCGCTGCCCGAACTCCTTTCTTCCTGGAGCCGGCCGTGGAGGGCGACCGGCAGCGAACGGATGCGCCCGTCACGTCGCACCGGCACGCGTCAGCACGCGGCACGGGTGGCGGGTGATTGACTGGAGTCCCCGGCGACCGATCGGCGTTCTGGGGCCGGTGCGGCCTGATGGTGGATGAGGACCGCCGGTGAGTCTCGCAGCCGGTCCGCCCGACCGTCTGTCGCCCTTACGATCTAAGGCGGAGGTATCGCAGATGGATAACGGCCAGACCTCGCTCACGTGGTACGGCCACGCCTGCGTCGAGATCCACACGCCCGGCGGCGCCACCGTCCTCCTCGATCCGTGGTTCGGCAACCCCCGGAGCCCGATCGCCGCCGCGGACGTCCCGAAATGCGACGTCATGCTCGTCAGCCACGGTCACTTCGACCACCTCGGATCCGGCCCGCGCGGCGTCCGCGAGGCCGATGCGCTCGAGATCGCCCGCCGCACCGGGCCGGCCTGGCCGTGCATCCACGAGCTGAGCCTGTGGCTGGAGGATCGCCTCGCCGGGACCGAGGTCGAGATCATCGGCATGAACAAGGGCGGGACCGTCCGGACGCATGGCCTCGAGATCACGATGGTCCACGCCGACCACTCGGCCGGCGACTGGTCGGGCGCGGGCGATGGCCCGCTGTATCTCGGCGAGCCCGTCGGGTTCGTCATCCGCCTCGAGGATGGGTCGGCGATCTACTACACCGGCGACACGGCATTGTTCGGTGACCTGGCGCTGGTGGGCGAGATCCACCATCCCGACCTCGCCATCCTGCCGATCGGCGGTCACTACACGATGGGCCCGGCCGATGCCGCCCGCGCGGCCCGGCTCATCGGCGCGCGGGAGCTCCTGCCGGTCCACTACGGCACGTTCCCGATCCTCGCCGGGACCCCGGCAGAGCTACGGGCCGCCCTCGCGGCGAGCGGCGCCTCGGACGTCGTCGTCCACGAGCCCGCCCCGGGCGAGACCATCCGGCGCTGATCGCGCGCTGATCGCGCGCTGATCCGACACCGAACCTCGCCCCGAGGGTCAGGGGCGCGGCAGGACGAACGGGTGGGTGCCGTCGTGCACCTTGATTTGGCCTCATGGAGCGGCTCCGAGCCCCACGAGGACGCATGCACCCAGAACCGCACGTCGACGTCTCGCGCGACCCCATCCTGGACGGTCGCGACAGCCTCCGGCTGGTCAAGCTCCGGCTCGCCCTGACGCTCATCACCGTGGCGATCCTGCCGGTCGCAGCCGTCGCCCCCTTGGTACGGGCCGTGGCCGAGGAATCCCGCGTCGCCCATCACCTCCGGCTGGAGGCCCAGGCCAGCGAGGCCTCGGCCAGCATCCAGCACGAGCTCGACACGATCGCGAACGCGGGGACGACCCTGGTGGCCGATCCGGCGATCGTGGCCGCGACCGCCGGCGGCGCGACCAGCGTCGACCGCGCCGCCGCCGGCACGCGGCTCGGGGCGCTGCTGGCCGACCGCTCCGGCGCTGTCGTCGGAGCGGCGGTGCTCGACGGCTCGGCCGTCGTCGCCAGCTGGGGCTCGATGATCGGGCTGCCATCCGGCGCGCCCAGCCCCGGCATCACCGTCGTCCAGGGCAGCGACCAGCAAGCCGCATCGCTCCTCGTGGTGGCGCGCGGCCAGACGGGTCGCGACCGGCCGACGGTCGTCGCAACGGTCTCGCTCTCGGTCCTGCTCGGCTACGCCACCCCCGATCCGGCGATCCCGGGCGAGACGATCCTCCTGACCGATGCCTCCGGGGGGCCCGTGGCGCTGCACCGGGCGGCCCTCGACCCGGCGGCGATCGCGGGCCAGGTGCTGGACCTCGCGACGGAGGCCGCCCACGACTCGGACGGCGCCCACGCCATCGACGTCGCCGGGCTCGCGGGCTGGAGCGTGTCGGTCGGCGGCCCGATCCCGATCGCCGAGCTGCCGCTCCCGGCGCTCGGGTCGCTCGCCGCGCTCATCGTCCTGCTGATCGGCTTCACGCTCTGGATGGCTCGCCAGATCCTGCGGCCCGCGGCCCAGCTGGAGGCATCGCGGTCGCGCCTCCGCGAGCTCTACGAGAGCGCCCGCGACCTGGCGCTGCGCGACAGCCTCACGGGCCTCGGCAACCACCGCGCCTTCCAGGAGGCGGTCGCCCGGATGGTCGAGGGCTCGCGGCGCTACGGGACGGCATTCAGCCTGATCCTGCTCGACATCGACGAGTTCAAGCGCATCAACGACACCCGGGGGCACGCCGTCGGCGACCAGCTCCTGACCCAGCTCGGCGACCTGATCCGGCTGAGCATCCGCCACACGGACGCCGGCTTCCGGGTCGGTGGCGATGAGTTCGCGATCCTGCTCCCCCATACCGACGCCGCGGGGGCCGTCGGCCTCTGCCGGCGGCTGCTGGCCCGGGCCCTCGAGGACCGCGGGCTCGGCGCCTACCGCGGCCCCATCTCCTTCTCGGCCGGCGTCACCGCATGCCCGGCCTTCGGCGCGACGCGCCTCGAGCTCACGGCCCAGGCCGATGCCGCCCTGTACCGCGGCAAGCGCGCCGGCCGGACGGTCGTGACGATCTATGACCAGAGCCTCGACCGGGGCCACGTGGACGACGGCATGCGAGCCGAGCTCTCCAGCGCCATCACTGCCGTCATCGAATCCGGGGCGATGCATCCGGTGTTCCAGCCGATCGTCGAGCTGGTGTCGGGCCGGATCGTGGGCTATGAGGGCCTCGTCCGGGTGCCGCACGAGTCGACCTTCGCCCATACCGGCGCGCTGTTCGACGCGGCCGAAGCCGCCGGACGCGTCCAGGACCTCGACCGGGCAGCCCTCGACGTCGTCCTGGGCGGGGCCGCGGGCATCCCCGACGACGTGCTCATCAGCCTGAACGTGTCGCCCCGGACGCTCGAGTCGGGCGACCTCAACGCCACGGTCTTCCTCGCGATCCTCCGCCGCCATGGCGTCGCGCCCAACCGGGTCATCCTGGAGCTGACCGAGCGCGAGGCGGTCCGCGAGCCGGAGCGGCTCCGCGACACCCTGCGCGGTGTCCAGCTGGCCGGCGTCCGGGTCGCGGCCGACGACGTCGGCGCCGGCAACGCCGGCCTGCGGCTTCTGAGCCAGTTCCAGTTCGACGTCGTCAAGATCGACCTGTCGCTCGTCCAGGGTTCCCGCGGCGGCGTGGGCTCGGATCAGACGCTCTCGGTCCTTGGGTCCCTCGTCCAGATGGCCGACCGGCTCGGGGCGATGACGATCGCCGAGGGCGTGGAGACGCCGGAGCAGCTCCGCACGATCCGGGAGCTCGGCATCACCGCCGGCCAGGGCTACCTGCTGGGACGGCCCAGCGATGAGCACGTGATCACCCGCGTGGACCTCGACGCCCTGGCCTCGAGCGAGGAGCCAGCCGACCCGCAGTCGCCGTTCCGGCCACGCCAGGGCTCGGCCACGCGATCGGGCGACCGCGAAGCGTCCCTGGCGGACCTCGTGGCCTCGATCACGCCCGACGACGCGCCGGCCCTGGGCAGCGCCCGTCCGACCCCCGCCATCGAGGGCGACGAGGTGGCCTCCGAGCCGCCCGGCCGCGGCCGCTTCCTCGCGTTCATCCGCGCCGCCCGCGGCGAGGAGTGACCCCGCCTCAGGCCATCGACAGGGCGCCCAGCCGCTCCGTCAGGCGGACGTTCTCGGCGTAGTCCACCGGCACGTCCACCAGGGCGGGGCCGTCCACGGCGAGCGCCCGCCGGAGCGTCGCCTGGAGGTCATCCGCCGAGGTCGGCCGGAAGGCCGGGATCCCGAACGACTCGGCATAGGCGACGAGGTCCGGATTGCCGAACTCGACCGCGAACGGCCGCCCGAACTGGTTGCGCTGCTTCCAGTCGATGAGCCCATAGCCGTCGTCGCGCCACACCACCACGACGATCCCGGCGCCGATGCGCTTCGCGGTCTCGAGCTCCTGGGAGTTCATCAGGAAGCCACCGTCGCCGCACAGCGCCACGACCTTCCGCTCGGGATGGACGAGCTTGGCCGCGATCGCGCCGGGGACGGCGATGCCCATCGCCGCGAATCCGTTCGAGATGATGACGGTGTTCGGCTCGTAGGCCTGGTACAGCCGGGCAACCCAGATCTTGTGCGCGCCGACGTCGCTCACGACGATGTCGTCCGGGCCGAGCGCCTGGCGCAGCTCGTAGATCGCGCGCTGGGGCTTGATCGGGTAGCTCTGGTCGGTCGTGCAGACGGCCAGGTCCTCCAGCAGCGAGGTCCGGAGGTCGGCGTTGACGACGATCTCCTTGGCGGCGTGGCGCTCGCCCGCGCTGCGGCCGCCGACGCCCATCGGCTCGACGATGGCCCGGAGCCGCTCGAGCGTGCCGCCGATGTCGCCGACGAGCTCGACCTCGGGCTGGTATGCGGCATCGACCTCGGCCGGCTGCGTGTCGATGTGGACGATCCGCTTGGCGCCGTCGGGATTCCAGCGGGACGGCGCGTATTCGACCAGGTCATAGCCCACGCAGACGACCAGGTCGGCCCGGTCGAAGCCGGTCAGGACGTGGTCGCGGGCCTGGAGCCCGACGGCCATGAGCGACAGGTGCGAGCGATCGTCGATGGCGCCCTTGCCCATGAACGTCGCGGCGACCGGCACGTGGAGGGCCCGGGCGAGGGCCCGCAGCTCCGGCGCGGCGCGCCGCCGGAGGACGCCGTTGCCGGCCAGGATGATCGGCCGGTTGGCTGCGGCGATGAGGCGGGCGGCGTGATCGATGGCCTCGTCGGTGGGCTCGGGGAAGTAGGTCCGGCCGGGGTGCAGCGGCGCGAGGTCCGAGGCGACGGCGTCGCCGGCGAGGTTCTCGGGCAGCTCGATGTGGGTCGGCCCCGGCTTCTCGAGCTGGGCCACCCGGAAGGCCTTGCGGACGATCTCGGGGATCGCCTCGGTCTCCTGGACGCGCGTCGTCCACTTGGTGACCGGCCGGAACATGTCGACGATGTCGACGACCTGGTGGGCCTCCTTGTGGAGCTTGTCCGAGGCGGCCTGGCCGGTGATGGCGACCATCGGCGACCGATCGAGGTAGGCATCGGCGATGCCGGTCACGAGGTTGGTGGCGCCCGGCCCGAGCGTCGCGAGGGCCACCGCCGCCCGGCCCGTGAGCCGGCCGTGGACGTCGGCCATGAAGGCCGCGCCCTGCTCGTGGCGGGTCGTGACGTGCTGGATCCGCTCGCTGCGGGCCAGCGCCTCGAGGATGTCGAGCGTCTCCTCGCCCGGGACCCCGAACGCGTACTCGACGCCCTCGGCCTCGAGGCAGGCAACGAGCAGCTCGGCGGCGGTCCGCCGGCGGGAGTCGGTCACGGCGCGAGTGTACCGATGGCCTTTCGCCCGGCAGCGGGGCGCGCTACGGTTCGGCCAGCGCGCCGTCCGGCGCCGATCCGGGGAGATGCCGCCCGATGTGGACCGAATTCAAGGCGTTCCTGCTCAAGACCAACGCCCTGGCCCTGGCGATCGGCGTGATCATCGGCGCCGCGCTCGGCGCCGTGGTCACCTCGCTGGTCAACGACATCATCATGCCGCCGATCGGCGTAGCCCTCGGCGGGATCGACTTCTCGGCCATGGTGATCAAGCTCAAGGAAGCCACCGTCGACGCGAGCGGCAAGCCGGTTCCCGAGGTCGACATCCGCTACGGGGCGTTCATCAACGAGGTCATCGCCTTCATCGTCATCGCGTTCATCGTCTGGCGGATCTCGAAGATGTTCATCAAGGAGGAGCCCGCCGCGGCCATCCCGCCGAGCAAGACCTGCCCGTTCTGCAAGGAGCCGAACGCGGTCGACGCGAGCAAGTGCCGCGCCTGCGCGAGTGCGATCTGACGCGCTGATGCGGAGCCGTCGCTGACGGCCGGGGTGCGGCCGCGGGCGGACCCGCTTGGGAGGTCGGCCGCCGGCGGCGGCCACGGACGTCAGCCGCCGGTCAGCGTGCTCCGGCGGCGCTGGTACTCGTCCTCGTCGATCTCGCCCCGGGCGTAGCGCAGGCGCAGGACCTCGAGGGGGTCCTCCGGTGTCGCGGGCGTCGCGGTGGCCGGTGGGGGCATGCCCGCCGCCGGCGGCGGCTGGAGCCGGCTGTTGCGGTCGGCCCGCAGCAGCCACCGCACGCCGAGGAACAGCCCGGCCAGGATGAGGATCCAGAACCCGGCGATCAGCGCGATCCAGATGACCTCGATGATCCCGAACCCGAGATGCGGCATCGCGGCGATCCTCATTGCGGGCCTGCCATGACCATGATCCGGAGCTCGGTCATGTCCTCGATCGACCAGCGCAGGCCCTCGCGGCTGAGGCCCGAGTCCTTGACGCCGCCGTAGGGCATGTGGTCGATCCGGTAGTTCGAGATGTCGTTGACGATGACGCCGCCGACCTCGAGCTCGTTGAAGGCCTGCCAGGCGTGGGCCAGGTCGTTGGTGAAGACGCCGCTCTGGAGCCCGAAGGCCGAGTCGTTGATCTGGCGCAGCGCGTCCTCGAAGTCGGAGAACGTGAACAGCACCACGAGCGGGGCGAAGGCCTCGCTGCTGCACACCTGGGCGGTGGGGGGCACGCCCTCCATGACGGTCGGCTCGAAGAACGCCCCGTCGGCGTGGCCGCCGGTGAGGAGCCGGCCGCCCTGCCGGACGGCCTCGTCGACCCACGAGGCGATTCGTCGGGCATTGGCCTCGTCCACCATCGGCCCGAGATCCGTGGATGGATCGAGCGGATCGCCGACCTTGAGCGCCTGGACGCCGGCGACGAGGCGCTCGCGGAATCGATCGGCCACGGACTCGTGGACGAGGATCCGCTGGACGCTGATGCACGACTGGCCGGCATAGCCGAAGCCGCCGACCAGGATTCGCTTCACGGCCCAGTCGAGGTTGGCCGTCTCGTCAACGATGACCCCGGCGTTGCCACCGAGCTCCAGGACGACCTTCTTCTTGCCGGCGCGGTCCTTCATCCGCCACCCGACCGACGGGCTGCCGGTGAACGTCAGGAGCTTGAACCGATCGTCCGAGACCATCCGATCGCCGAGCTCGCGGGTCATCGGCAGGACGCTCACGGCGCCGTTCGGCAGGCCGGCCGCGTCGATGATCTCGGTCACGGCGAGCATCGTCAGCGGATCCTTCGACGCCGGCTTCAGGACGATCGAGCAGCCGGCCGCGATGGCCGGCGCGATCTTGTGGAGCGCGAGGTTGAGCGGGAAGTTGAAGGGGCTGATCCCGGCAATCGGCCCGATCGGGAACCGCCGCGTGATCCCGACCCGATCGCGGGACGACGGGGCGAGGTCCAGGGGCATGACCTCGCCACCGATGCGCTCCGCCTCCTCGGCCGCGACGCGCGTCGTGAAGACCGCCCGGTCGACCTCGAGGAGCGCGTCACGGATGGGCTTGCCGGCCTCCATGGCCATGATCCGCCCGAGCTCCTCGCGGCGGTCCTTGATCCCGGCGCTGATCTCGCGCAAGGCCCGGCTGCGCTCGTAGGCGGGCAGGCGCCGGGTCTCCTCGAACGCCGTGACGGCAGCCTCGACGGCCTGCTCGTACTGCTCCGGCGTGGCGTTGTACGTGGCACCGGCGGGCGAATCGGCGGCGGCGGGATTGCCGACGGGCAGGACGTCCGGCGAGTCGACCCACTCGCCGGCGAGGTAGATCTTGTGGGGCTGGGTTGCGGTCAGGGTCATGGCGACGGGCACCTCGTTGTCGGTCGGACCATCGTACGCCGCGGCGTGCTGCGGCGGCCCCTGCAACCCCGCCATGCCGATGCTCGGACCGATGCCAACCCGGTCGCCGCGGCCGCGCAAGCCGCGCAACCCCCAGGTCGCGTCCATCGAGCGCGAGCGCAACCCCATCCTCCGCTTCGCCCGGATCCTGGGACCGGGGTTCGTCACGGGCGCCTCCGACGACGACCCGAGCGGGATCGCCACGTACGCCAGCGCCGGCGCGGGATTCGGGTTCGGGCTGCTGTGGACTGCGCTCGTGACGTTCCCGCTGATGACCGCGGTGCAGTTCGCCTGCGCCAAGATCGGGCTGGTGACCGGCCGCGGCCTGGCCGGTGTCGTGCGGCGCCACTACCCGCGCTGGCTGCTATACCCGGTCGTCGTCGCGCTGTTCGTCGCCAACACGATCAACGTCGGCGCCGACCTCGGCGCGATCGCCGCGTCGGTCAACCTGATCGTGCCGGCCGTCCCGGCCGCGCCGCTGGTCCTGCCCATCGCGCTCGGGATCCTGGGGCTGACCGTGTTCGGGTCGTATGCCCTCATCGCCCGGGTCTTCCAGTGGCTGGCCCTCGTCCTGGTGGGTTACGTCGGGGCGGCCATCCTGGCGAAGCCCGACGTCCTGGCCGTGCTGGCCGGGACGCTCATCCCGCAGCTGTCGACCGACCACGCGTTCATCGCCGCCGTCGTGGCGATCCTGGGCACCACGATCTCGCCGTACCTGTTCTTCTGGCAGGCCAGCCACGAGGTGGAGGCCGAGATCAGCCATGGCCGCCACCGTCTGTGGATGCGCCGCGGCGCGACCGACAAGGAGCTCCACTACGCCGGACTGGACGTCGGCGCCGGGATGCTGTTCAGCAACCTGGTCATGTTCTTCGTCATCCTCGCGACGGGGGCGACGCTCCACGCCACCGGCCACACGCAGATCGGCTCGGCAACGGACGCGGCCGAGGCGCTGCGGCCGCTCGCCGGCGACCTCGCCGCGACGCTGCTCGGGATCGGGCTCATCGGCGGCGGCGTCCTGGCCGTGCCGATCCTCGCGGCGTCGGCTGCGTATGCGATCTCGGAGGCGCTCGGCTGGCCCTACGGCCTCGATCGCCAGCCCACCCGGGCGCCGCAGTTCTACGTCGTCATCGCCCTCGCGACGATCCTCGGGGTCGGCCTGACCCTGACCGGCATCAACCCGATCCAGGCGCTCGTCGTCACGGCCGTCATCAACGGCCTCGTGGCGCCACCGCTCCTGGCGCTCGTGATGATCGTCTCCGGGAATCGCACGATCATGGGTGACCGAGCCAATGGGCCGCTGCTCAGCGTTGTCGGCTGGCTCACCGCGATCGTCATGGCCGTGGCAGCCCTGGCCCTGATCGTCACGACGATCGCGGGCTAGCATCGGGCGGTGAACGCGCTCGACGTCGTCGCGCTCCTGCTCGTCGTCGTCGCGGTCATCTTCGGGGCCCGCTCCGGCGCGCTGCCGCAGATCGCGGGCCTCGCGGGCGCGGCCATCGGTGCGCTCGCGGCGTTCGCGATCCTGCCACTGGCGAGCCCGCTGCTCGAGGGCCTCGAACCGACGATCCGGGCGATCGTCACGCTCGCGATCCTGCTGGGCCTGGTCGGCCTGGGGGAAGGCCTGGGGGCGGCCCTCGGACGCGCCGGGTCGCGAGCCCTCGGGCCCGGCCTGCTGGGTGCCCTCGACCAGGTCGCCGGCGCCATCGTCGGGGCGGCCCAGGCGATCCTCATCGTGTGGCTGGCCGGCGGCGTCCTGGCGAGCGGCCCCTTCCCCGGCCTCAGCCAGCTGGCCCAGACCTCGCGGACGCTGCGAACGATCGACACGATCCTGCCGCCGCCCACCGAGATCGTCGTCGAGCTCGGCTCGCTGCTCGACGACACCGGCCTGCCGGACCTGTTCATCGGCCTCGAGCCCCTGCCCGCGGCGCCGGTCGACCTCCCCAGCGATGCCGAGGCGCGCGCCATCGGCGAGCGGGCGGCGGGCTCCGTCCTGCGCGTGGTCGCCGACGGCTGCCAGCTCGAGTCGCGCGGGACGAGCTTCGTCGTCGCACCCGGGTATCTCGTCACCAACGCCCACGTCGTCGCCGGCGCCCGGACGATCGCGGTCCAGACCCGCAATGCCAGCTTCGCGGCCACGCCGGTGCTGGTGGATCTCGAGCTGGACGTCGCGGTCCTGCGCGTGCCGGCCCTCCAGGCGCCGAGCCTGTCGTTCGCCACGAGCGAGCCGAAGCGCGGGGCGATCGCGGCGACCTTCGGGTACCCCGGCGGCGGGAGCGCTGTCGTCGAGCCGGCCGTCGTGGCCGCGGTCTATGCGGCCACGGGCCTCGACGTCACGGGCACCGCGCGGGTGACCCGCCGCCTGGTGGAGCTGCGGTCCCAGATCCAGCCGGGCGACAGCGGTGGCCCGCTGCTGCTCGCCGACGGGTCGGTCGGCGGCGTCGTGTTCGCCGAGTCGCGGGCCGACCCGACCGTCGGGTATGCCCTGTCGCCCCTGGCCGTGTCCGACCGGATCGGCTCGGCCCTCGATCGCTCCGAGGAGGTCTCGACCGGACCATGCATCCACTGACCGACGACGCCGGCACCAGCCTGGCGGCCCTGGCCGAGGCTTTCTGGCAGGAGGTCGCGGCGGACAGCCCGACCTTCGCGACGGTCCTCGGCGACCGGCGCTTCGACGACCGCCTGGACGATCCCCGTCCCGCGGCGCTGGCCGACCTCGTTCGGCGCCGCCGGGCCACGGCCGCGGCCGCGCGCGCGATCGATCCGGCCGCCCTCACCGGCCCGGAGCGCGTGACCCGCCAGATGCTCATCGACGAGGCCGAGGGCCACGCCGCGTCCATCGCCTCGGGCCTGACCGAGTGGACCGTCGACCCGATGGAAGGCCCCCAGACGCACTTCCTGAACCTGGTCGAGTACCAGCCCGTGGCCACGCCCGACGACGGCCGCCACCTCGTCGATCGGTGGCGGGCGATGGGCCCCTACCTGGACGTCGTGATCGACAACCTCCGACGCTCGGCAGCGGACGGGCGCGTGGCGGTCCGGAACCCGGTCGAGAAGACGATCGAGATCCTCGAGCGCCTCGAGGCGACGCCGATCGAGGACTGGAAGCTCGCGGAGCCCGCCAGCGTGGACCACGACGACTGGGCCGACGGGGACCTCGCAACCTTCCGCGAAGCGCTGTTCGACGCCGTCAGCGAGGTGACCGCACCGGCGTTCCAGCGCTATCGCCAGGTCCTGCAGGCCGAGATCCTGCCTCGGAGCCGGTCCGCCGAGCAGCCGGGCCTGGTCCATGTTCCGGGCGGCGAGGACGCCTACCGCGACGCCATCCGCGTCCACACGACCCTGGACCTGGCGCCGGACACGATCCATGCCACGGGCCTCCGCGAGATCGAGCGGATCGACCGTGAGTTCGTCGAGCTCGGCGGACAAGTGCTCGGTACGCACGACCTGGCAGGCACGCTCGCCGCGCTCCGGAGCGATCCGGCCCTGAAGTTCTCGACCGCGGGCGAGGTCTTCACCGCCGCGCGACGCTCGCTGGAGCGCGCCGTCGAGGCCATTCCCGACTGGTTCGGCCGCCTGCCCCGGGCCGCCTGCGACGTCGTGCCGGTTCCGACGCACGCCGCGCCCCACCAGACCATCGCCTATTACTCGTGGCCGGCGGTCGATGGCAGCCGGCCCGGCCGCTACTACATCAACCTCCACGCGCCGGAGACGCGGCCGCGCTACGAGGCCGAGGTCCTGGCCTTCCACGAGGCCGTGCCCGGCCACCACCTCCAGATCGCGATCGCGCAGGAGCTGGAGGGCATCCCGGCGTTCCAGCGGCTGCTCGGCTCGACCGCCTTCGCCGAGGGCTGGGGTCTGTACACCGAGCGACTCTCGGACGAGATGGGCCTGTACTCGGGCGACCTCGATCGCTTCGGGATCCTGTCGTTCGATGCCTGGCGCGCCGGCCGGCTGGTGGTCGACACCGGGATGCACGCCTTGGGCTGGTCACGCGACCAGGCGATCCGCTTCCTGCACGACCACACCGCCCTCGGCGACAACAACATCGAGAACGAGGTCGATCGGTACATCGTCTGGCCGGGCCAGGCCCTGGCCTACAAGACCGGCCAGCTCGAGATCCTGCGGCTGCGCGACATGGCCCGGGAGCGCCTCGGGCCGCGGTTCGACATCAAGGGCTTCCACGACGCGGTGCTGGGGTCGGGCGCGGTGAGCCTGCCGACCCTCGGCCAGCTCGTGGACACCTGGGTCGCCGAACGCGCGGTGACCAGCTAGTCGGTCAGGTGCGCCCGGCGGGCCATCGCCGCGAGGATCTTCGTCCGGACCGCGGGAAACGTCGCCATGAGGCGATCGAACTCGTGGTGCCGCAGGACGAGCAGCGTGCAATCGGTCGCGCAGGTCGCTGTCGCGGTCCGGGGCTCGTGCTCGACGAGGGCGACCTCGCCGAGGAAGCCGCCGGCGACGAGCGACCGAACGTCGTGGCCCCGCTTCTGGACGTGGACCGTGCCTTCGACGAGGACGACGAACTCCTCGCCCGGCTCGCCCTCGCGCACGAGGACCTCACCGGCCCTGGCCGTGCGGTCATGGGCGAGCATGGCGATCGCCTGGAGGCTGCGCTCGTCGAGCTCGGCGAACAGCGGCACCGCGCGCAGCAGGGCCAGCTTGTCGTGCACATCCGGGCTCGGGCCGGCCGGTGGGGTCGCGTCGGGCTTGGCGTCGGGCATCGCGTCGGAGGATAGCGCCGCCCGCCGTCGTGACATCCTGCGGCCATGGCCGCGATCCGCCGCGCCCTGGCCGCCTTCCGGGCCGCGATGGCCAACGGCGGCATCCGCCGGCTCGAGCTCGGCTGGATGCTCGGCACCGCGGGCGATGCGGCGCTGCTCGTGGCACTCCTCGTGGTGGCCTTCGATCGCGGCGGGATCGTCGCGACCGGCCTGCTCGGCGCGTTCCGCATGGCGCCCGCGATCGTGTCCGGCGCCGCGAGCGGCGCGGCGATGCGGCGCTGGTCGGGTCGAGGCGTCCTGCTCGCCGTGGCGATCCTCCGGACCGCCGTCGCGCTCCTCACGGTCGGCGCGATCGCGGTCGCGGCGCCGATCGAGCTGCTGTACGTCGTCGCGGCCCTCGCCGGCGGCGTCGGGGCGATCGTCCGGCCGATCCAGGCGACGCTCATGCCGGCGGTGGCTCGCACGCCGGAGGAGCTCGTCGCGGCGAATGTTGCCTGGGGCACCGTCGAAGGCCTGGGGTCGCTCGCCGGGCCGGCGCTCGCCGCCGCCCTCATCGCCGCGGGCCGCCTGGAGGCGGTGCCGGCGGCGGCGGCGGTCGCGTTCGGGCTGACCGTCATCGTCATCGCCGGGCTGCGGTTCGAGCAGGCCTCCGATGCCGTCGCCGGGGGCGCATCGATGCACGGCGTCCAGCTCGTCGAAGGCCTGCGCGTGCTGCGCCGGCGGACGATCGCTCGCTGGTCGACCATCGGCGTGCTGGCCCAGACCATGACGCGCGGCCTGCTCAACGCCATCGTCGTGGTGGCATCCGTCGAGCTGTTGGGGCTGGGCGACCCGGGGGTCGGCACGCTGAATGCCGCGATGGGGCTCGGGGGCCTGTTCGGCGGGCTGTTCGCGATGTCGGTCGTGCGGCCCGCGAACCTCCTTTCGGCCCAGTCGGTGTCGCTGGCGTTCTGGGGCCTCCCGATCGCGGTCCTCGGCCTGCTCCCGGAGCCGGCGATCGGCATCGCCGTCATGGCCGTCATCGGGATCGCCAACGCAGCCTTCGACGCCTCGGTGCTGACGATCTTCCAGCGGGCCTGCGCCAACGAGGAGCGCGGCCCCGTGTTCGCGGTCTTCGAGGCCGCCGCCGGCGTCGGTGTCGTCCTCGGGAGCCTCCTGGCGCCCGTGCTGCTCGACGTCTTCGGCCACCGCGGCGGCATCGTCGTCGCCGGGTCGATCCTGCCGATCGTCGCGGTCGTCGTGTTCATCCGGATCGGTCGATTGCCGCACGTCGCGACCATCGACGAAGGCGTCGTGGCGCTCCTGCGCCGGGTCCCGGCGTTCGACGCGCTGCCCCTGACCGGGATCGAACGGCTCGCCGGCGCCGCCGGCACCGAGCGCCATGCCGCGGGAGCCGTGCTGATGCGCCAGGGCGACGCCGGCGATCGGTTCGTCGTGGTGGCGCGGGGCGAGGTCGACGTCCGGGTGGACGGCCAGGTCGTCGAGCGCCTCGGGCCCGGCGCGGGGATCGGCGAGGTCGCGCTGCTCCGATCGACCGCTCGGACCGCCACCGTGACAGCGATCACCGAGGTGGACCTCGTCACGATCGCGTCGCCGGACTTCTGTGCCGCCGTATCGGGCCCCGCCGCCTTGAGCCTGATGGAGCGGGTCGTGCGTGAGCGGCTCGGGCGCGCCGGCCACCGGGCCGACCCCGGGCCCGCGGCCTGAAGGCGCCCGACAAGGCAGAATCGGCGCGTGACCAGTCCGCGCCTGCCGGCCGACCCCGAGGCCTACGACTCGCCGCGCGCCGAACGCGCCCGTGCCCGTGGCCTGTCGTCGCCGTACATCCCGGGCGGCACCGACCCCGAGCCGGACCGCGGTCGCCGCGAGGAACGGTTCTACCTGCGGGTCCTGCTGGTCATGATCGTGGTCGTCGTCGGCGGTGCGTTCCTGCTCGGCGTCGTCGAGACGCTGCTCGGCGGCTGAGCCGCCCGTCATGACGGTCGCCCGGCCATCGGCCGCGCTCGATCACGACACGTGGCGGTCGGCGCACGACAGCCTGATCGAGGCCCTTCGCGCGGTCATCCGCATTCCCTCCATCAACCCGCCGGATCCGCCGGGTGCCGAGCTCGAGGCCGCCCGCTGGATCGCCGGCTCGCTGGCCGACGCCGGGTTGCAACCGGAGGTCCTGGAGCCGGTGCCCGGCCGAGGCTCGGTCACGGCCCGGCTGCGCGGCGACGGCACGGGCGGCGAGCCGCTGCTGCTCCTGTCCCACCTCGACGTCGTCCCGGCGCCGATCGAGCACTGGACCCACGACCCGTTCGCGGCCGACGTCGCCGATGGCTATGTCTACGGTCGCGGCGCGGTCGACATGAAGAACCTCCTGGCGATGGAGCTCGAGGTCGTCCGGCTGCTCGCCGCGGAGGCAAGAGCGGCGGGCCGCGACCCCGCGGCGGATCCCATTCCCGGACTGCGCCGCGACGTGGTCTTCACGTCGACCGCCGACGAGGAGGCCGGTGGGCTCGCCGGCGCAGCATGGCTCGTCGAGCACCGCCCCGACACGCTCGCGGCGGCGGCCGCGATCAACGAGGCGGGCGGCGTCCTCGTCGAGGCCGCTGGCGTGCGGCTGTACCCGATCCAGGTCGCCGAGAAGGGCTACTCCGTCTACCGGCTGACCGTGCGGGGCAGCTCGGGCCATGGCTCGCAGCCGCGACCCGACAACGCCGCGGTTCGCGCCGCCGAGGTTATCCGGCGCCTGGCCGAGCCGGGTCCGGTCCGGCTCACGCCCACGATGCGGACGTTCTTCGACGGACTGGCAGCGGCGCTCGAGTCGCACCGGGCGGCGGCAACGACCGGCGCCGCCCGCCCGGGACGCGCCGCGGCAGCGGCCCTCCGCGCGTTCACCTCCGGTGACGATCGCGCCCTCGAGGTCGCGCTGAGCGGCGAGTGCTCGCCGGTCTACGCCCGGGCCGCGCGCGCCGTCGTGCGCGACACGATCTCGCCCAACGTCGTCCGGGCGGGCGTGAAGTACAACGTCATCCCGGGCGAGGCCACGATCGACCTCGACACGCGGCGGCTGCCCGGC
>DASXQE010000019.1:0-7045 GCA_036493155.1 Candidatus Limnocylindrales bacterium
CGCGAGGGTCGACTTGCCGTGATCGATGTGGGCGATGATCGAGAAGTTGCGCAGGCGCGTCTGGGGGATCGCCGGCGCGGCGGTGCTGGCCACGAGGCGGGAGTCTAGCCGGGCAGGACCCGCCGACCGCTCGCCGGTCGATGGCTCGGTGGCTGCCGACCTAGCACTGGCCACTGCCATTCGCCGGGCTTGCGTGGGCGCTCCGCCGGTTCGGTCGGCGGAATGTGCTGTCATTTGCACGTGACCTCCGCCGCCCTGCCCGCGCCGATCGTCGATGGCTACCGGCGCTTCCGCGCGGACCGCTACCCGGCCGAGGCTGACCGCTACCGGCGGCTGGCGGAGGCCGGCCAGCGGCCGCGGACGCTGATCGTGGCCTGCTCCGACTCGCGATCCGCGCCAGAGTCGGTCTTCGACGCCGGCCCCGGCGAGCTGTTCGTCGTCCGCAACGTGGCGGCGCTCGTGCCGGTCTTCGCCCCCGACGCCACCGCCCACGGGGTGAGCGCCGCGCTGGAATACGGCGTCCTGGCCCTCGAGGTCGAGGCCATCGTGGTCATGGGCCACGGCCGCTGCGGCGGCATCGCGGCCGCCCTCGACGATGCCCGGCCGCTCTCCGCGACCGACTTCGTCGGCACGTGGATCGCCGGGCTGCGGGAGCTGGCCGCCGAGATCGACCTCGACGGCGACGCCTCGCCGCCGGACCGCCGGCTGGCGCTCGAGCACGCCTCCGTCGAGCGCTCCATCGAGCATCTCCGGACCTTCCCGTGGATCCGGTCGCGCGAGGCCGATGGCAGACTGGCGCTGCACGGCGCGTGGTTCGACGTCTCGCTCGGCGAGCTGCACGAGCTCGGACCCGCCGGGTGGCAGCCGGTCCCGACCGGCTGAGGTCAGGCCTGGGCGGCCGCGAGGATCGTGACGCCCGCCGCGATCAGCACCACGCCGAGCACCTGCACCCGCTGCAGCCGCTCGCCGAAGAGCAGATAGGCGCCGACCGCGGCGATGGCCGCGAACTGCGATGACAGCACCGCGGCGGCGGCCACGCCATCGCCGGCCGCGACGACGTACAGGCCGGACCCCAGCGCTTCGAGGACGCCCGAGAGGAGCACGAGTGGTGCCGCCCGGCGGCTGATCCGCAGCCGCCCCAGCAGCACCAGCGGCGCCGCGATCGCGAGCGTCCCGATGACGCGTGCCGTGAAGACCGGCCACGCCGGCGGCACATGGGCCTCGCCGAGCCGGCCCGCCGCCACCAGGCCGATCGAGAATGCCGCCGCCGCGCCCATGGCCAGCAGGACGGACCGGCGGTTGCTCGCCTCGTCGGGTTGCGACGCGCGCCGCTCGTCCTCGGCCCGCTCGTAGGATGCCAGCACGACACCCGTCGCGATGATCGCCAGGACCAGGCCCGTCGCGAACCCCAGTGGCTCGCCCAGCGCCACGGAGATGAGCGCGGCCACCGCGCCTTCGGTGGCGGTCACGGGGGCGACGAGCGACACCCGGCCGGTCGTCAGGGCGATGTAGGCGAGGAGCAGGCCGGTGGTGTAGGCGAAGCCCACCAGGACCAGCTCGATCGCGTCCTCGGGCCGGAGGTCCACCGGCGTCGCGATGGCCGCCGGGATCACCGAGACGACGAGGCCCACGATCATCACCCAGGCCAGGACGGACGGCGCGCCGATCATCCGGCTCGATCGCGACGAGGCGAGCGTCGCGATCGCCCACGACAACGCCGCCCCCAGGCCACCAACGATCGCAATCACGAACGGTGAGTTTGAGGCCCGGCCGGGCCGGGTGCTGGCTGCTCGAGAGGCCCTCTGCTACCATCCGCCCTCGCGCCCGGCGCCCATCCCGCGCCCGCGCTGACTGATCATCCCGTTCGAAGAGGTTCCCAGCCTTGGCCAAGACGCCCCGCACCTGGACGGGCGCTCGCTCGCCTTCGGGCCTGAAGCGCGTCCGCAGCTCCGCCCGGCGGCACGAGATCCTGCAGCCCCGGCGGTCCGCGGCAAAGACGCTCGTCAAGGCGGCGCTCGAGTCGGCGACGACGGCGACCGACGGCAAGGACTCGGCCGGGTCGCTCGCTGCGGCGATGAGCGCGCTCGATCGTGCGGCCAAGGTGGGCGCCATCCATCCGAACCAGGCAGCCCGCCGCAAGTCGCGCCTGGCGCGCGCCATGAACGTCGCCGCCGCGGCGGCAGGCCACGGTCACGCCGGGGCGGGCGCCGCCTCGAAGCAGGTCAGCAAGGCCCAGGCCCAGAAGGCCGCCAAGGCCCGCATCGCCCAGGGCAAGGCCGACAAGGCCAAGGGCGCGCAGACGGCCGCAGGCAAGGCCCGCGCCGCGCTCACGAAGACGTCCCGCGCGGAGAGCGCCGCCGCTGCCGCGACGACGGCCGCCAAGCCGGCACCGAAGCCCGCCGCGGCCGCCAAGCCGGCGGCGAAGGCCGCCGCCAAGAAGCCGGCCGCCAAGACCGCCGCCAAGGCCGCGCCGAAGTCCGCGGCGACCAAGGCCGCCGCGCCGAAGGCGACTGCCACCAAGGCCAAGGCCCCGGCCAAGTCGAGCGCCAAACCGGCCGCGAAGGCCCCCGCCAAGAAGGCGACCAAGAGCTAGTCCCGTGGCTCGCATGGCGGGCGTCGAGATCCGCGACGTCGCGCCGGGCCTGTGGCTCTGGCGCCAGCGTCACTGGGAGTGGCGCGAGGGCGACGACTGGGAGCCCGAGGTCTCGTCGTTCTGCGTGGCGTCGGGCGGTGAGGTGATCCTCATCGACCCGCTCGCGCCCCCGCCGGTCAGCGGGGCCGAGGTCTACCGCCGCCTGGAGGCCACGCCGCCGACGCGCATCGCCATCGTCAAGCCCGACCACGTGCGCGACGTCGATGCGTTCGCGCACTGGTACGACATCCCGGCGCACGGCCCATGGCTCTACTGGCGCGGCGACGCGCCCCGAACCGAGCTCCAGCCGATCTTCCCGGACGAGACGCTGCCCGGCGGCCTCGTGGCCTGCTTCGATGGCCGCGGCGGCCTGGAGCGGCCGCTGTACCTGCCGGAGCAGCAGGCCATCGTGTTCGCGGATGGCCTGACCGCGCCGGCGGCGGGCGGGCATCTCCTCCGGGTGTGGTGGACCCCGATCCTGGAGCGCCGCGTGCTGCCCGCCCTCCGAGCGATGCTGGACCTGCCGTTCGAGCGGGTCCTCGTGTCCCACGGCGAGCCGGTCCACACCCGCGCCGACTTCGAGGCCGCGCTCAGCGAGCGCGAGCCCTGGTCGAAGCCGGAGGACGCCTAGGGCAGGTCGCGGCGCACGAGCGGCTTGGCGGGCGGGCGCGTGGCGCCGTACAGCGCCGCGCCCAGCAGCCCGAACCCAGTCGCCGAGGCAACGAGCGTCCCGGCGGTCTCCCACTGCTGCGACCAGTAGAACGTCGAGAAGCTCTGGGCGTCCGTGACCCCGGCCGCGCGCAACGCATCGCCCTGCTGCAGCAGGTAGCGCTGGTAGACGCAGTCGGCGCCCGTCGAGCAGCTGATCCGGCCGCCCGCGTCGGCGTCGCGGTAGCCGTCGTCGGCCGCGAAGAACAGGGCC
Source organism: Candidatus Limnocylindrales bacterium (assembly GCA_036493155.1). Taxonomy (GTDB): domain Bacteria; phylum Chloroflexota; class Limnocylindria; order Limnocylindrales; family CSP1-4; genus UBA5189. The sequence goes on from DASXQE010000019.1 coordinate 3,555, forward strand.
TTCACGCCCAGCAGCAGGGCGGCGAGCGTCAGTCCGGTCGCGAGGCCGGAGACCAGGCCGTTGCCGAGGATCGGCAGCCACTCGCCACGGAGGCGGGCGGCCCGGGTGTTGGCGTAGTAGCCGATGAGCAGGCCGGCCGGAACCGAGAGGACCCAGTAGACCGGCTCGATCGGGATGACCAGCAGGAAGCTGATCCCGATCGTGACCGCCATCCCGATGCCGACGAACGCCGCAGCGACGGCGCCGGGATCGATCAGCCGGAACGGCCGTCGCGCCGGAGCGGCGCGCCATGGCGCCTCGGCCCGGGTCACGCCCCGGCCTGCTCGGAGGCCGCGGTGCCCGCGAGCGCGGCCCGGCCGGGATAGACCGCGCCGTCGCCGAGCTCCTCCTCGATCCGGAGGAGCCGGTTGTACTTGGCAACCCGCTCCGAGCGCGACGGCGCGCCGGCCTTGATCTGGCCCGTGCCCATCGCGACGACGAGGTCGGCGATCGTTGTGTCCTCGGTCTCGCCCGAGCGGTGGCTGACCATCGACCGCCAGCCTGCGCTGGCGGCCAGCTCGATCGCCCCGATCGTCTCGGTCAGCGTCCCGATCTGGTTCAGCTTGATCAGCACGGCATTGGCGGCGTGCTCGTCGATGCCGCGCCGGATGAACTGCGGGTTCGTGACGAAGAGGTCGTCGCCGACGAGCTGGACCTTCGAGCCGAGGCGGCGCACGAGCTCCTGCCAGCCGGCCCAGTCGTCCTCGCCGAGACCGTCCTCGATCGAGACGATGGGGTACTTCGCGATCCAGCTCGCCCACAGGTCGATGAGCTCGCCGGTCTCGAGCGTCCGGCCCTCCTTCTCGAGGCGGTACCGGCCGGTGACCGGGTGCCCGTCCGAGTCGATGGTGCCGGTGCCTTCCTCGAGGATCGACGACGTCGCCGGATCCAGGGCGATCGCGACCTCGTCACCGGGCCGGTAGCCGGCCCGCTCGATGGCCCGGACGATGACCTCGACGGCGGCCTCGTTCGACGCCACGCTCGGCGCGAAGCCGCCCTCGTCGCCCTGGCCGGTCGCGTGGCCCTCGTCGTGCAGGATCCCGCGCAGCGCCCAGAAGACCTCGGCGCCGGCTCGGAGCGCGTCGGCGTACGTGGCCATGCCGACCGGCGCCACCATGAACTCCTGGAAGTCGGTCGAGTCCTGGGCGTGCTTGCCGCCGTTCAGGATGTTGAAGAACGGCACAGGCAGGGTCCGGGCGCCGACCCCGCCGAGGTAGCGGTACAGCGGCATGCCCAGCGACGCGGCGGCGGCGTGGGCCGTCGCCAGCGAGACGCCGAGGATGGCGTTCGCGCCCAGCTGGCCCTTGTTCGGCGAGCCGTCGAGCTCGATGAGCACCTGATCGAGCCCGGCCTGATCGACGGCGTCGAGGCCTTCGATCTCGGGGCCGATGGTCTCGGCGACGTTGGCCACCGCCCGCAGGACGCCCTTGCCGCCGAACCGCGCCTTGTCGCCGTCGCGCAGCTCGACCGCTTCGTTCACGCCCGTGGAGGCGCCCGACGGCACCGCGGCGCGACCGATCGAGCCGTCCTCCAGGACGACGTCGACCTCGACGGTCGGATTGCCCCGGGAGTCGAGGATCTCGCGCGCGTCGACGCCGGCGATCCCGGTGTCCACGCTCAGCGTCGACCCGCGGTCGCGGCCCGCCGATCGGGCCGGGTGGTGGCGCCGGCCTTGCCGTCGGCCGTCGAGCCGTCGTCGGGCCGATCCTGGAGCACGGAGATCCCCGGCAGCTCCCGGCCTTCGAGGAACTCCAGCGACGCCCCGCCGCCGGTCGAGATGTGGGTGAACTGGTCCGCTAGCCCCTGCTGCTCGATCGCCGCCACGGAGTCCCCACCGCCCACGACGACGGTCACGCCGGCCGCCGCTCGATCGGCCAGGAAGCGGGCCAGGGCCTTGGTGCCATGGGCAAACGACGGGATCTCGAAGACCCCCAGGGGGCCATTCCAGAAGACCGTCCTGGCGTCGGCCAGGGCCGCCTGGATGAGCTCACGGGTGGCCTCGCCGACGTCGACGATGTGCCACGAGGCGGGGATCTTCTCGGCGTTGAGGGTCTTGTACTCGGTGCCGCGGGTGACCTCCTTGGCGACGATGACGTCGACCGGCAGGAGGATCCGGACGCCCTTCCGCTCCGCGTCGGCGAGGACGCGCCGAGCCTCGTCGACCATGTCGTGCTCGGCCAGGCTCTTGCCGATGGACTTGCCCTGGGCGAGCAGGAACGTGTTGGCCATGCCGCCGCCCAGGACGAGGAGGTCGACCTTCGACAGCAGGCTGTCGAGGACCTTGAGCTTGCCCGAGACCTTCGCCCCGCCGACGATCGCGGCGAACGGCCGCTCGGGATCCTCGAGGAGCTTCGAGAGCATCGTGATCTCGCGCTCCATCAGGAACCCGGCGTAGGCCGGCAGGAGCTGGGCGACGCCGACGGTGCTGGCATGGGCCCGATGCGCCGCGCCGAAGGCATCGTCGACGTAGAGCTCGGCGTAGTCGGCCAGCTGCCGGGCGAATCCCGGGTCGTTCTTCTCCTCCTCCGCATGGAACCGGAGGTTCTCCAGGAGGAGGGCCTCGCCGTTCCGCAGCCGCTTGACCGCGTCGACCGTGCCGACGCCGAGGGCGTCGCCGGTCACCGGCACGTTCCGGCCGAGGAGCTGGCTCAGCCGCTCGCCGACCGGTCGGAGCCGGAGCCCGTCCTGGACCTTGCCGTCGGGCCGGCCCAGGTGGCTGGCCAGGATGACCCGCGCCCCGTGGCCCAGCAGATACCGGATCGTGGGCAGCGAGGCCCGGATCCGGGTGTCGTCGGTGACCTTGCCGTCCTGCAGGGGGACGTTGAAGTCGACGCGCAGGAAGACGCGCTTGCCCGTGACGTCGACGTCACGGACCGTGAGCTTGTCCATCAGGCGGCGGCCCCGGCGGGCTGCTTCGTGGCGACCAGCTGGATGAGGTCGGCGCAGCGGCAGCTGTAGCCCCACTCGTTGTCGTACCAGGCGATGACCTTGACCATCGTGCCGCCGAGGACCATGGTGCTGGCCGAGTCGATGATCGACGAGCGCGAATCGCCCCGGAAGTCGGACGACACCAGCGGCTCGTCGGAGACGCCCAGGATGCCCTTCATCGGGCCCGCCTCCGCGGCGCGGAAGGCGTCGTTGAGCTCCTCGACCGAGGTCGGGCGCGAGACGTCGGCGGTGAAGTCGACGACGCTGACGGTCGGGGTCGGCACGCGCAGGCTGAAGCCGTCGAACTTGCCCTTGAGGTCGGGGATGACGAGGGCCAGGGCCTTCGCCGCGCCGGTGGACGTCGGGATGATGTTCTGGCCGGCGGCCCGGGCCCGCCGCGGGTCCTTGTGGGCGACGTCGAGGATCCGCTGGTCGTTGGTGTACGAGTGGATCGTGTTCATCAGGCCGCGCTCGATGCCGAGGGTGTCATGGACGACCTTCGCGGCCGGCGCCAGGCAGTTCGT